>JAFMCH010000020.1 GCA_017857875.1 Actinomycetota bacterium
TCAGTGTCAGTGTCAGTGTCAGTGGCCGGGTGGGTAACCGATAAATCATCAGCATTGATGAGATCGGCTACCTCGGATAAGTAAGTTCGCAGGTCAATCCCTACTGCGCGCACCAGTACTGAATCCTCGGCAGGAATCCACTCGATGCCCTGGCTCGCGGTTCGCGTTCGCATCGCATGAATCAGATCGACCGGACGAGCATGGCGAATCAGGGCGGTGTCCGGGGCGTAAAGATAAATCGGCGTCATTGGTCGATCGCCGATTGGTCAATGAAGGCACGGACCGACACACCCATGGTTTTCAGGTGATCTCTCGCGATGCGAGCGATGTGCGCGGCACCTGGCGTATCGCTGTGCACACACAGGCTTTCCGCTTGCAGATAGTCGACCTCGTGCCATTCATCTAGCCGCACCCCCACCTCATGTGCAGTCAACAGTGCCTGGGGATGAGTTCTTGAATGCAGGCGACCATCGCGTGCATATCCCCGGTCGAGAAATGCTTCGGCGAAAACCCGGATACCTCGGGCGGTAGACCATTGTCGAAGTGCTCCCTCGGGCATCGTCAGGATGCCGAGATCGTGTTCGGCAGCGAGTTCACCAACAACCTCGGCGGTCTCGAAGTCATCGAGACACGCGTGATAGAGCGCACCGTGTGGCTTGATGTATTGCACCTGCGTGTGGGCGCGATCTGCCTGCTCTGAAAGGGCTGCTAGTTGATCCCGTAATTGCCCAGCGAGTTGGGACCGAGGAATGTCGAGTCGTCTTCGCCCGAAGGTTGATCGATCGACGTAGGAGATTTGAGCCCCGATAGCGACCGAGGAAGCCTGTGCTGCCAGGCAGGAGCGAAGCATAGTTTCTCCGTCACCGGCGTGACCACCACAAGCGATGTTGGCGCTGGTGATGAGGGGCATTAACTCGGCATCGGTCACACCGCCGTCGGTGAGTTCACCGATGTCGGCATTGATATCGATGCTTCGCCTGGTGCGCACGGGGTCAACGCCCTAGCGATCTCATGCGAAACACTTGGGCGTTAGCGATCGATGCGTTGGCGAGGTTGTAGATGAACAAAAAGGCACACAGGCCACTCACCAAAATATTTGATCGCGTCCAAGTATCGGCGCTGGCTACGACGATGGTGGCGATGAAGAGTCCGGCGAACATACCTGCCGCAATGAATCCGAGCAATCGGCTCAGTACCGGCCTCGGCACACCTTTGGTGGCTACATCGTTCATTGAGCCACCGGTGGCCAGCAGGTAGGCCGAGATTCCGCCGAAGATGATCAGGCCCAGAGAGGCCAGGATAGTCGTGAGGTCCCAAGTCGCATCAGCGCCAAAGGCAAATGCCGTGGCGAGGGCGATAATTGCGATCAGTGTTTGGATGCCGGCCACCACTCGATTGCCGGTGGACGTGCGATACGGCAGGCGCTCCTGCTCGTGGGCATCCATGGCAGGAGTGTAGGCAGCCACAACTGTTGGGTGTAAGGGAAGTGTTGGATGTACGGAAAGACGAACAAGACGGTAACGGGTGCGCCGCCAGGGACTCGAACCCCGAACCCGCGGATTAAGAGTCCGCTGCTCTGCCAGTTGAGCTAGCGGCGCGTAGTGCGAACGAGACGGTATCACCCGCGAACTGCCTGGAGTGGATGACCCCCTCGCCGCTACTCAGGAACGCCGCACGCGGCCAAATAGATAGAGGGTGGCACGGTTGATGCATCAACCGGATCAGCGCAGATATCGTTAATGGATCTGGGTACCCACGTTGAATCGACGGTCTGCAAGAAAAATGCAGTGGGCACCACAACCCCGGAGGTATCAACCAATGCGCGGGCGTATACCCAGCCATCAGCACACTCGAAGGACTCCAACGAGACGAAGGTGGCGCCCGGGTACGTGTCATTGACGTCGGTTTGGATGACAGACGCCACTGAATCCTCATCACACGATGCTGTGGGCGCGGTGGATGAGGCGGCTGTGTCATCCGGGCTCGTCGAGCATGCCGTCAGGGTCAGGCCAAGACCCAGCGTCAACCCCAACGTCAGACTGACGCTCAAGTAGTTACGGATCCCACGACCTGGCATCTGGCCTAGTGTACGTGGCTGCTGGACCGCCGCCGAGGCTCAAGACGAGCCCGGGCAATGAATGCCCCTGCTACAGAAAGCAGCGCGAGGACCACCCAGGCAACCGGCCATGAGGTGGCCTCCACCACTCGTGATGTCACGATCGGAGCCAGTCCCCATGAGGTGAAGATGATCGCGTTCAAGGCCCCCTGGCTCGTACCCATTCGGTCGGCCGGCACGAGCGAAACGGTCATCGTGAAGGCGAGCGAATTCCAACCCATTCCCATGATTGACGCGATGATGAGAAGCGTGACCGAGATCGGCTGAGGATTGGTCCAGGCAGCAAGCAGCAACACAACGGCCGTTATGAGGCCGGTCGTCCTAAACAGTGCCATGCGGCGCAGTGGCCATCGATCAGCCGCGAACCCGATCGTCACGCGCAGCGCGATGGTGGCACCCATGACGAAGGAAAACGCGAGGGCCGCGGCCTCAGGCGACCAGTCGCGTGCAGTCACCAGATACAAGGTGAGTAGCGAGACGAGCCCGATCTGGGTTGCGGTGTAAAGCGCACTGGCGGCGAACAGCGGCAAGACCGGCCGCCAGGGCGTGGCTCCCAACGGGGGCCGAGCAGTTGCCCGCACTCGATCGCTGTGCACGGTGAGGGCGACAAGGACCGCGGCGAGCAGGAGTAGAGCCGACATGGTCCACAGCGCTGCTGCGAGTGAAATACTCAAAGCCACTAGGGGAAGGACTAGTCCGGCGGTGACCCCGCCCAGGGGCACCGCAGCCTGTCGAACACCAAAGGCCAGACCGATCCGATCGGTGTCGGTAAAGGCGCGCACGACGCTCTTGGTCAAAGCCACGGTGGGTGCAGCGGCGGTGAGGCCGGCCCCGATAAGACCAATCGCTGTTCCCCACAGCGACCCAAGCGACGCTGCGAAACCGGCAACAGATAGAGCACCGGCGGTGAGTAGAAGTCCGACGATCGCCACGAAACGATCGGAGGTGTGATCGGTGAGACGGCCCCACAAGGTAACGGCGACTGCGGTCCCAAGACTGCCAATTCCCAGCAGTAACCCGGTCCCCGCCGTGTCCAGATCGAAAGTGGACTGCAAAATGGGCCCCAGCGAAGGCAGGCCCTGCTGCAGAGCAGACACGCTCAATTGCGCCGCAACGGCCGCCATCAAGACGGCGAGCGCTCCTCGCGGAGCAGCAGGTGGGCCGATCAGGCCCTCCCGAGTAACTGGCGGGCGATAACAATGCGTTGAACCTGGTTGGTGCCCTCATAGATCTGGGTGATCTTCGCATCGCGCATCATGCGCTCGACCGGGAAATCCCGGGTGTATCCCGATCCACCGAGGACCTGGACTGCATCGGTGGTGATCTCCATAGCAACGTCGGAGGCAAACGCCTTGCTCGTCGCAGACAGGAAGGTCAGTTGGGCATCATTGCGCTCGCTGCTCGAGGCTGCGGCGTAGGTCAACTGCCGCGCCGCCTCTAGTTTCATGGCCATGTCAGCAAGCATGAACTGAACGCCCTGGAACTGTGCGATCGGCTTGCCAAACTGCTCCCGCACCTTGGCGTAATCGGCAGCCGCATCAAGGGCGCCCTGGGCGATGCCGAGCGCCTGGGCCGCGATCGTAATGCGGGTGTGGTCGAGGGTGTTCATGGCCAGTGAAAACCCAGCGCCAACCTCACCGATGCGGCGATCATCACCGATCGTGACGTTTTCGAGGTAGACCTCGCGCGTTGGGGATCCTTTGATGCCGAGTTTGCGCTCTTTGGCGCCGAAGGACACGCCCTCATCGTCGGTGCTCACCAGGAATCCAGTGATACCTCCGCGGGTGCCCTTATCGGGATCGGTGAGCGCCAAGACGGTGTAGTACTTGCTTTCACCAGCGTTGGTGATCCATTTCTTAGAGCCGTTCAACACCCAGGTATCGCCTTTGGCGACCGCCTTGGTTCGCATGGCACCAGCGTCTGAACCAGCGTCGGTCTCTGACAGGCAGTAGCTGTACATCGCCTCGCCACTGGCCAGGGCCGGTAGGTGCTCGCGCTTCATCTCCTCCGAACCAGCAAGCAGCACCGGCATCGAACCGAGTTTATTGACCGCGGGGATCAATGAAGAAGACGCGCAGGCGCGGGCTACTTCCTCGATGATGATGCACACCGCGAGCGCATCGGCCTCTTGGCCGCCGTAGGCCGCGGGCACGTGGGCTGCATGTAAGTCGGCGGCAACAAGGGCGTCGAGAGCCTCGCGTGGGAAGCGGGCTTCCTCGTCGACCTCGGCTGCGTGCGGGGCGATCTTGTTATCGGCTAAATCGCGCACCGTCTCGCGGAGCTGCTGATATTCATCGGGCAAGGCGTAAAGGTCAAAGTCACTCACGGGTCTATTTGTACACACCTTTTCCGCGAACTGCGACCTTGACCCCCATATTGTGTGGCAGAGTGCGCGGTAGTCTGTAATGTTGTATACAAAATGCGGGCGCTTCGGACGCCTACGCCTGAGGGGCTGTGAGAGAAGGAGTGACCATGTCTACTGATGAGTTCGCCGAGGCTGGCTACGGAATTACCCCGGTGGGTTGGGGTGAACGCCCGGCCATCGTTGCCGTTGATTTCCAGCAAGCCTTTTGTGATCCCCAGTTCGCCACCGGACGAAGCGAACACATCGCGGGTGCGGTTAAGAATGCCAAGGTCCTCCTTGATGCCGGTCGTGCAGCGGGCATTCCCATCGTGCACACGGCTGTTGCGTGGAGCCACGATGATGAGTTCACAAACTGGAAAGTGCCGAGTCTGCGTGACATCGAGCTGGGTTCCTACGCCGCTGAGATTGTGCCGAGCCTTTGGGGCGAGGGTGACATCTACCTCGTGAAGCGTTATCCCTCAGCATTTTTCGGCACTGACCTGAGTACCGTCTTGCGTAACCGTGGAGTCGATACCGTTTTGATCGCCGGTGTTACAACTTCTGGCTGCGTTCGCGCATCGATCATCGACTCGTTCAGCAATGGATTCCGCACGATTGTGGTGGAAGACGCATGCGGCGACCAAGAACCCACGGCCCATGCCGACAACATGCGCGATGTTGAGCGCCGTTATGCCGACCTGACGAGTGCCGAGTCGGCTGCAAAGCGTCTGGATGCGCTGGTGAAGTGACCTCTTTGGCCGCGGTCACGGGGAGGTTTCAGCCGTTCCACGTCGAACACCTTGAGTTAGTACAACGTGCGCTTGGTGAGTTCGATCGTGTGGTGATCGGTGTGACTAATCCGGATTCGCGGTCTTTGCAGGCGCATCCAAACTCAGCCCACCGGCACAAGCCGGAGGCCAATCCGTACACATATTGGCAGCGGTACCGCATGATCACGGCGGCCTTAGGTGAGTGCGGTCTGGTAGATCGGGTTGAGGTGGTGCCGTTTCCACTCGATGAACCGAGTGTTTGGGCACAGTACATACCTCTTCATGCCATACAGTTCGTGCGCGTCTACACACCTTGGGAGCGATCGAAAGTGGAGCGGCTCCGTGATGGCGGATACGAGGTGCGTGATGTGCAACCTGGATCATCAAAGCCGTTGCGTGCCAGCGACATTCGCGCATCGCTAGCCGGTGATAACGATGCTGCCTGGCAGATGCTGGTGCCGGGGAGCATCGTGGGAATGCTAGAGCCCGTATTGCCAGACAGCGGGAGATCGGCCGGATGATGGATATGCAGATGACCGACGATGCCCTTCCGGTCTTGCTGATCGTCTTGGACGGCCTTGGGGATCGCGCATGTTCTGATCTCGGTGGTCAGACTCCGGCTGAGTACGCCCGCACCCCTGTGCTCGATGAACTAGTGCGGCGCGGGGTTTCCGGTGTGCACGTTCCCTTCGGTCCGGGGTGGGCCACCTCAAGTGAACGCTCGCATTGGGAGATGTTCGGCCTGAGCGATATCGCCTTCCCGGGCCGAGCCGTTCTAGAGTTGATCGGGGTCGGCGCGCAGGTGCCCTGGGGAGTACCGATGTGGCATCTGGCTCTGCGTGCAGGTCAGACCGATGATCAACGGGTCTGGATCACCGGTCGTGCGGGTCGCGACGACTCAGCGGAGGCAGCTCGGTTGGGTGACGTGTTAACAGATCTTGCCGGTGCCCACACCTACGATGGCATTCGGTTTGAATTACGCCCATTGCGAACGGCCGAGTGGGTGCTCATCGCCGATGGCGCCGAGTCGATTGAGGTTTCCGATACTGATCCCCTTTTCGAGCATGTTCATCCGTGGATGCAGCCGGTGCCGCTAGTTGAGGCGACCGCTGCCGGGGGAACTCGACTGTTGGAAGCCGAGCGCACCGCGGCTGCCCTGCAACGCTTTCTGATCGATGCTCGACAAGAGTTGATCAGTCAGGGAGCGACTTTCGATGTGCCAACAACCAAATGGGCATCGCGCATGAACGCGCCGATGTCCTTTCGCGATCTTGTCGGTGTTGACGGCATGATGTTCCCGAGTAGTGCGCTCTACCGTGGACTGGCCGGTGCGCTGGAGATGTCCAGTATTGAAGTGTCCCCGACCGATAACGACCCCACCATGGGATTGACCGAACGAGTATTAGCCGCGGGCGATGCTTTGGGCGATGACATCGGCTTCTTGCATGTCCACACCAAGGCCACCGATGAAGCCGGCCACACAAAAGACCCACGGTTCAAGGCGGCGGTCATCGAAGCCTGTGATGCTGCCCTTGCGCCCGTCTTAGATTTCGCCTCCCGCGCCACGGTTATGGTGACCGGCGATCACGCAACCCCGTCGGTGACCTCGCTACTCCATAGCGGCGACCCGACGCCGTTGGTGTTGTGCGGCCCAGACGTTCGCCCCGATGACACCGAATCATTCGGTGAGCGAACCTGCCGCAGGGGCGATCTCGGACAACTGCGCGCACGCGATATCTCCCCGACGCTGTACTCAGCAGCTCGGCGTCCGTTCTTCATCGGACACAGACCCGGTGCGTATGTCACCGCAGCACAACCGCTCGCCGTTGCGGCGATGCCGGCGTTATTTCCTTCCCACCCTTCCCCCCCAGGAGCATAGGTACATGACAAAGAAGACGGATCCAGGCACAAGCGTTCTTGCCGAAGACAGCGCCCCCCCCGATCGCCTGGCTGACGTGCTCGGGACGGTTCGCGGGCTATACGACAATGTGGTTGCCCCGCGTGAAGAAGCACTGCGCCATCGGCTTGATGATGAACGGCAATTTCTCGACTCTGATGGTCGCCTACACCCAGAAATCATTGCGGCTCGGCGCGAAATCATGCGTGCTGCCGGCGAAGCGGGTGTGTACAGCGCCCATTTACCCGAGCACCTCGGTGGCGGTGGCTACGGCCGTGAGGACATGATCTACATCGAGGAACTTGTCTACTCTTATGGAGTTGGGCTCAATCCAGCCCTGCTGTCGTGGTCAGAAGGAGCGACCCCGAGACTCCTATTCGCCCACGACCATCAGCGCGACGAGTTCACCGACCCACTGGTCAAGGGTCAAAAAACATCATTACACGGCGTCACCGAGTCAGGCGCTGGTAGCAATCTGTTCGACATGAAGACTCGGGCCACGCGCAAGGGCAGCGACTGGGTGCTGAATGGTTCCAAGGCGTACATCACCAATTACTTCGACGCGGACGTGGCTCAGATCCTGGCCATGACAGACGAAGGTGGGGGCCGAAAGGCATTTACATATTTCATGTTCGATGCCCGCGAGGCCCAAAAGAACGGCTATCGACTCGGTGGTCTGTATCAGACCATGTTCGGTGATGGGTACACCGGTGAGATTCATTTTGATGATCTCGTGCTACCAGAAAGCGCAATTCTCGGTGAGGTCGGACAAGGGTTTGACATCGCGGTGATGTCCTTCAACTACACGCGAATGCGACGAGCCGGTATGTGTTCGGGCTGGAGCAAATATCTGATCGAGAAAAGCCTCGAACGCGTCACCTCGCGGCAGGTCGGTGGCAAACCGTTGGGAGCCAATCAGGGTATTCAGTGGATGATCGCCGATATGTACGTCGACTGGCTCCAGGCGCGCTCGCTGTCCCTCGAGGTAGCCCGGGCCATCGATACCCCGGGACCGTGGCACCGCATTCCGCGTCCGGCGGATGAGATACGACGTATTTGCGCTCTGAAGGTCAGCAATGACGAAAGTTTCTATCGCGTGGCCGATCGGGCGCTACAGGTACACGGTGGTGCCGGTGTGATGCGCGACACCTCGATAAACAAGTTGTTTCAGATCGCTAGGAATCTCAGGATTCCCGGCGGCACCGATGAGGTGCAGCGTACGACGATCGCCGAATCCCTCGGACTTCGCTTTGACTCAAGCAAGACCTCGGGTGCGGCCACTACAACGAAGAAGGAAGGCTGATTAGTTATGTCTGTTGATCCGATCGCCGCGCGCATTGGCTCGTGGGCCAGCGATGTTCAGTGGAGTGATGTGCCAGAGACCGTCCGAGAGCGGGCGGCGCTGCACATCCTTGACTGTATTGGTTTGGCGTTTGCATCCACGCGCGATGAATTTGCCGATGTAGCAGCGGTGGCCACGAAAAGCACGGGCAATGCCGGGGTCATCGCTAGTGCACAACGACTCGAAACTGCGCAAGCGGCCCTTCTCAACGGAATCCTCGTGCACGGCCTCGATTACGATGACACCCACCCATCGGGTGTCATCCACGCATCAGCGTCGGCGCTTCCAGCTGCCATGGCGATCGCCGAACGTGATCACCTGTCTGGTGCTGACCTGCTGCTGGGTTATCTCATCGCCGTCGAGGTCTCAGCCCGCGTAGGGGCGGGGGCTAATAGCGGATTCCACGCGAAAGGATTCCACCCCACCGGCCTCGTCGGAGCATTTGGTTCCGCCGTCGCAATCGCTCGACTGAGCGGTGGCGATGCGTCGACTATCGCTGCGGCGCAGGGCATTGTGGGCAGCCTGGCTGCCGGGTCACTGCAGTTCCTCGACACTGGTGCTTGGACCAAGCGAATGCATCCGGGTTGGGCGGCGCTCACTGCATTGCATTCGGTTCAGTTCGCTCAGGCCGGTTGGCAGTCGCCTCCCGATGTCTATGAGGGTCGTTTTGGCCTCTACGCCGCCCATACACCGAATGGGCATGTCGTTGATCCCGAAGCCGCCGCTCGCGATCTAGGCACCGACTGGGAACTACTACGTGTGGCCATCAAGCCCTTCCCGGCCTGCCACTTCACTCATGCTTTCGCAGATGCAACGATCGCGCTGGTGACTGAAAATGATTTGGGTGCAGACGATATTGCTGAGGTTGTGTGTCTGGTGCCTGAGCAGATCATTCCGGTCGTGTGTGAGCCAGCAGCAGCAAAGTTGACACCGGCATCGGACTACGATGCGAAGTTCTCACTACCGTTTGTGGTCGGTGCTGCCGCCACGAAGCGACGGTTCAGCCTTGCCGAACTGTTGCCCGAGGCCCTGGCCGATCGTGGAACGCTTGCGGTGGCCGAGCGCGTGACCTATCAGGCTGATCCCACGGGCACGTTTCCGAAGCACTTCTGCGGTGAGGTCATTTTGCGTACGACCGATGGGCGCGAGTTGCGTCATCGCGAGGCGATCAACCGTGGTGCTGAGGAGCGCCCGTTGTCCAAGGCGGACATCGAAGCGAAGTTCATGGAGAACGTTGAACTCGTGGCATCACGGTCAGTGGCCGAACGCGTTCTCGATTCGGTGTTGAATTTGGCTGATGCCAAGGATGCGGCCGATGCTGTGAATGTATGGCGAGGTCAAGACTCCTAATGCTGGCATCCCCGCCCCGCGAATGCGGTGGCTGCGCGGCTAAGGCGGCCCCGGGCTTGGTTGCACACGTTGTGCGCCAAGCCCGGGCCACTCATCCTCGGCCAGACGTGATGGTCGGTTTGGTCGAAGCCGATGATGCGGCGGTGCAACGACTCGATGCCGAGCGGGCCTTGGTCACGACCATTGATGGGTTTCCGCCGCCGATATCGGATCCCAGCGACTACGGCGCGATCGTGGCGGCCAATGCGGTGGCAGACGTCTATGCGATGGGAGCCAACCTGACGAGCGCGCTGTGCTTTCTTGCCTTTCCGCGTGATACCGACCCGGCATATCTGGCCGACATCATTCGGGCAGCCGCAGCGGTGATCGAGGAATGCGGAGGCAACGTCGTCGGTGGACACACGGTGCACAGTGCCGCGCCACTGTTTAGTATCAGTGCGACAGGAATTGTTCATCCGCAACGGATTTGGCGCGCCCAAGGCGCACGCCCGGGCGACGCCCTCGTTGTGAGTAAGCCGATAGGTACCGGCGTAGCCGTGTCTGCCCAGCAGTCAGGCTCCTTCGAGTCGGCGATTGCGATTATGCGTGCCACGGTGCGTGAGGATGCGCAACAACTGCGAGGCTTGCCCAGACAACCGTCAGCTGTGACCGATGTGTCCGGGTACGGGCTCCTTGGGCACCTCAAGGAAATGACCCTCGGCGGCGGTATTTCGATGCACGTAGACGCTTCGACGATTCCGGTGGCGCCAGGGGCGACCAGGCTGTTGGAGCGGGGTCATCGAACGACGGCTCATGCAACGAATCTGAGTTTCGTGTCAGATGACTTGATACACGCGGTTGATGACGTCACGTTGGCGCTGCTCACTGATCCGCAGACCTCCGGAGGTTTGCTCGCGGCGATTGATCCTGAGTACATTCCGTTGAATTTCACGCGAATCGGTACGGTCGCGTCCGCGACAGCAAACGAATCGACTTTGGTGGTGCACGCATGAGTGTCAATTGGCAGCCTGTCCAGTACGACTCGCTCCCGCTTCCGCATGAGAAGTGGGGCGCTCGTGTAGTGGCCGGTTTTGAGTTTTCCGGCAGCGAGATCCTTGTTGATGCAGGCTGCGGTACTGGCCGTGATGCACAGCTTGCGCTGAGTCGCTTACCAGAGGGAAATATCATCGGCCTGGATGCTTCCCCGTCGATGCGCGTGGCGTTCCAACAGCGGTTCTCTGGTGATGGCCAAGTTTCAGTGCTGGCTGCCAACCTCGATGAACCATGGCCGGTGACCGACGGCAGCGTTGATGCGGTGATGTCGGTCGCCGCGTTTCACTGGATCCCCGACCATTCGCGTGTGTGGAGCCATGCTGCGACGGCATTGAAGCCCGGTGGGGTGATCCGCGTGGATGCTGGTGGTGCCGGCAACCTCACCCGTCTCCTCGCGGCTGTTGACGAGGTGGGAGCTACGCCATTGCTGCCTAGTTGGCACTATGCCGGAGTTGACGAGACGCTGGGTCACCTTCGCGCAGCCGGACTTGAGCCGGTCACGGTTGAACTACGCCAGACGCCAACGCAGTTTGACGACGATTTGGTGTACGCCGACTACCTGCGCAGCATCGTGCTGCATCGGTTAACCGAGATTCAACGCATGCAGGTCGCCTCAATCATGGCCGACCGGGTTGTTGATTATGTGCGCCTTGAGGTCGAAGCGGTCAAGCCCAGCGATTAGTCGCCGTAGCCCACCCGGTGCGGGCGCCAGCGGAAAGTCCTCTGGGCTGCATTATCCGTGGAAGCGGCGGTGATTCCGGCTTCGCGTCCGCCTCGGTAACACAACTCAAGGATGCGTTCCTCCGATAGTTCGCTGCCCTTGAGCTCGCCCACGACGCGGCCACTGTCAAATACCAGGACTCGCGTGCACAGGTTGGCGAGGTCTTCGTGCTCGGCACTGGCAATGACCACGGCCGTGCCGGCCTCAGCCGAATCTGTGATGCGCAAGAAAATATCTGCCTTGCTACCCACGTCCACACCTTGGGTGGGCTCGTGCAGCAGCAGCAAGGACGGTTCCATCTGCAACCATTTCGCCAGGAGCGCTTTTTGTTGGTTACCCCCGGAGAGCGCACTGAATTCCAGACTTGGCACTGCCGGTCGCACATCGAAGTCGGTCATCAGGCCACCCACGCGATCACGCACCACAGCCAGTTGAAGGCGGCCACGAGCGAAGTACTTCTTGAGCACTGGCAGGGCGACGTTGTCTTCGACTGAGGCTGCTGCTGAGCCGGACAGGTTCAGTCGATCTGCCGGCAACAGCGCCACGCCTGCAGCGATCGCGTCGGTGGGTGTCGACTTGGCAATGGGAAGGTCGTCGCCGTTGACGTTGACGTGACCGGCTACGGCATCACGAGCGCCGAAAATGTAGTAGGGAATTTCATCGTGGCCCGCGCCCATGAGGCCGGTGAGGCCGACGATTTCGCCCCGGTCGACGGTGAGGTCAAGATCCTTGACCAGGGCACCGGTGAGCCCCTCGACGGTGAGGACACGCTCACCTGGTGGAGTCTGCACAGGGTCGGGGTAAAAGGAGTCAAGTGCGCGGCCGAGGATCAAGGCGACGAGCGCGTCCTCGTCGGTGTCGGCAGTAACGACCGTATCGACCAATTTACCGTCGCGAAGAACGGTAATGCGGTCGGTGATGTTGAGCACCTCATCGGTCCGGTGACTGACGAACACGACGCCGGCGCCGGTCGCTGCCACTGCGCGTACGGCGTCAAAGAGACGTTCAACCGAATCTGTGGGCAGGTAGGCGGTGGGTTCATCAAGAACGAGCACCTTGCCGCTGGCATCGCCGGTGCCGTCGCCGCTGACGCCCAGGTGATGCATAGCGCGAACGATGGCCACGATGGCTCGGTCAACCTGCGAGAGCGAATCAATGGGGGTGTCGGGGTTGGCGACGAGCCCGAAGCGCGAGAGTTCCTCCTCGACCGAGGCGCGCTCTGCCTTCCAATGAATGCGCTCAAACCCTTTGGACGACCAGGAGTTCAAGCGGATGTTCTCAAGAATGCTGTAGGCGCCAACCAGGCCGAGGTCCTGATGCACGAAGACCAGGCCGTGCTCGGCTGCCGCGCGCCCGGTAACCGGAAGCGGAACGGTGTCGCCGCCGATGATCAGGCGACCACCCGGGTCAGGAACGTGGTAACCGCTCAGCACCTTGATCAACGTCGACTTACCCGAACCATTACGCCCAACGAGTCCGTGCACCTCGCCCGCGCGAACATCAAAGTCCACGTCGGCCAGGGCACGCGTTGCGCCAAAGGTCTTGGATAGGCCGTGTAGTTCAAGGACTGTCTCGGTCACCACGTTCCCTTCCCTTGAGTGCTAGAAAGCAATCACGAATGGTGACTGCTCATCAATTCAATCGATCAGGCGGGAGCGCCCCAGTAGGACTTGAACTCCTTAAGGAAGTCAATGCCATACCAGTTGCTGGAGTTCTCGACTGAAGGATCAATCTCGCCGATGTTCGTGGTATCGAACACGCGGCAGGTGATGGCGTAATCATCGATCAGCGGTGCACCGGCCCAGATACGCATGGAAGCGTCAACCGTGGCGAAGCTGAACCAGTCATTGGGGCAGCCAACATCCATCAGAACGCTGGTCGAGCCGATGCCCTGCATCACCACGGGGGTGGCGTTGAAGGAGGCCTGGGTGGCATCGCTACCGGCATCGGTGATGCCAGGATCGGTGCCGGCGATGGTCATGCCGTCATAGATGGGTAGCAGGAACTTCAGGTTCGGGTTGGCGGTGAGCGCATTTCGCGTCTCGCTAGCCAACACGCCATCCTGCCAGGTGCCCAACTGGGCATCGCGGTAATCAACGACGCAGTCGGGGCACAGTTCGGCGATCTCAGCCTTGATCTCTTCAACCATGATCGGGCTGGAAGCCTGACCCTCTGAGGCGAAGGTGAGGGCTTCACCGTCGGCGCCACCGTTGGAGTTCACGATGTACCAGTCGGCCATCAGGCGGGCCGGGATCGTGTAGTCGAAGGAGACGTCGGTGATGACACCGGCAGCCGGAGCCACACCGGGCTTGGCTGTCTGGTTGGTGGTCATGACGGGGATATCGCCAACCTCATTGAAGGGGATGAGGGCGCCGGGAATGGCGTTGGTGACAATGAGGTCAACGCCGGCCGAGACGGCCTGGTTGAACAGGCCGGGGATGGCCTCGATGTCGAAGTCAGCCGAAGAGCGGGTCGTGTTGACGCCGTACTCGGTGAATCCAGCCTCGATCGTGTCGCCCCACTGCGCGAGTACCGGGATGCGGTCATCGACAGAGATGATGGCGACGTTCTTGCCGTTTGCCGTGGCGCCAGCGTCAAATGCTTCGCCCGGGTAGGTGAAGGTGATCGGTGCCTTGGCCGCGTCGTAGCGTGCCAGAGCCTCGGCGACGCCATCGGCGGCCGGGGACTCGGTGGGTGCTGCTGAGGTTTCCGTCGGGGACGGTGCAGCGGAGGTGGTGCTATCTCCACTGTCGCTGCCACCACAGGCAGCAAGCACGAGCGATGCTGCCCCGAGGGCTGCGATCGGCCCGAGGGAGCGCCGCAAACTGCGCTTCTTCATACTTATTTCCTTTCCTCTGAGGTCGATCGAGCCGAAAGGCGCGATCGTAAACGAGTGGCCAAGGTGGCAACGAGAACGCCAACCACCAAAGCCGTGCCATAAAAGACATCTGATACCCAGGCTTGGAAGCCTAGGAGCTGTAGACCGGTGATACCGGTTTCAATGAAGTACACGGCCACCACGGTGCCCCAGGCGTTGAAGCGACCGGGAACGATGGCGGTGCTACCCAAGAAGGCGGCGGCGAATGCGGCCAGGATGAATGCTTGGCCCACGCGCGCCTGCACGGCACCGGTATTGCCCAGCAAGATTGCGCCGGCGAGGGCGCCCATGGTCGCCGACAGCACAAGTGAGCTATAGCGGTAGGAGTTGACTCGAATACCGGCCAGGCGAGCAACCTCACGGCCCTGACCCACGAAGTACAGGTGTCGCCCCACCGGGGTGTGCTGCAGCACGTACCACACGATGAAAGCCACCAGCAGGACGAACCAAAACGATGTGTACAGACCGAAGGTCTTGTGGCTGACGAAGTCATTCCACCAGTCACCTTTGACCGAGATCGTGCTGTTGCCTACCAGGCCGGCCACCACTCCCAGCAGTGCCGTGCCCGTACCGAGCGTGACGATCAGGGAGGGTATCGAATATCGCACCGAGAGCATGCCGTTGAGAAGTCCAAAGAGCACCGCGGCTGCCAGGGCAATACCCACGCCCACGACAACCGGAATTCCGTGAGCGGAATACAGCCATGCCGGAACGGCAGCACCCAGTGACAGGCTGGCACCAATCGATAGGTCAAACTCCCCGGCTGCCAGCGCGAATACGAGACCGAGGGTTAACAGCACTGTTGCCGTCTTTGAGTTCGCGATAGCGGTGAAGTTCTGAACGGTCAGAAAGGTGTCGGGTAGCAGGAGGGTAAAGATCAAGATGAGGACGGCCCAGGCCACGAGGATGGCGTAGGCCTGCACCCGGCGCGCGGTTACACCGGCGCGCTGGGCTTTCTTTTGCTCTTCGACCGACGTGGTCATCGACATGCGGGTCTCCACTCAATTGACTTGTTCAGTTGTATACAAGATCCGGGGCGGTACTGCCTAGGGGAATGACCAAATCGTTGTAAACCCTCATTGTTTCCATCAGGTAACGTCCCTCGTCGAGTCAGACTGTGTACGATCACGGGAAACGAAGATGCCTGGGCATCTTTACCGTAGAAAAGTTGATCGACAAAACCTAAGGGAGCTCCCACATGCGGGTATCGGTTGTTCAATCCGGGGGATGCGGACCAGATGTAGGCCAGAACTTGACCATGCTCGGTGACCTTGTGCGCCAAAGCGCCGAGAGTGGAACCGACCTCATCGTGCTGCCCGAGTTGTGCACCACCCCCTATTTCGCCTCGGGCCCCTTTGATCCCGACGCCAAGGACTGGGCCGAACCGGTCGGGGGACACTCCACCGAGTTCTTTGCGGCTCTTGCTCGTGAACTGAACGTCAACATCGTGTTTGGTATGGCCGAGATTGGCGATGACGGCGTGGTCTACAACGCCATGGTGGTTCTTGGTCGTGACGGCGCTGTGATTGACGGCGTGGGCCCAGACGGTCAGCGGTACAAAGCCTTTCGCAAGCTGACCGCACCGGCGGTTTTCTCGGGAACGCTGACCGTTGACGAGGCCTCGTACTGCACACCCGGGCCCTCTCCGATGACGTTTGAGATCGATGGCATCCGCTGGGGTGCGCTCATCTGTTACGACCGAGCATTTTCTGAGGTGTGGCTGGCTAATCGCACCATGGGTGCAGACGCTGTGCTGGCGATCGTGTCGTCGTTTGGCTGGCGTGAATCGTTGTTCGTCGACGACCTGCGCCTTCGGGCCATGGAGGTCGGCGTATTCGTTGCAGCGTCCAACCGTGCCGGCATCGAAACACATAAGGGTCACACGACCGATTACTTTGGCCGCTCCTGCATCATTTCGCCCACCGGCGAGGTGCTCGCCGAAGCCCCCGGCCATGAACAGCCGGTCATCCTGCATGCCGAACTCGACATGAGCGTGGTCGATAAGGCTCGTTCCGCGTGGCCGGTCTGGGCCGACCGCCGCCCGGAGCTCTACCGCTTCATGTACGAGCAGTAGCGTCCCGCTTACGGGGGAGGTCACGCTAGATAATTCCGCGTTCGCGATAGTCGGCCATGCGAGCATCGTCGTAACCCAAGATGCCCTGGTAAACCTCAGTATTGTGCTCACCGAGATCGGGTCCGACCCACTTGACCTCACCGGGTGTATCCGACAACTTCGGGAAGACGTTTTGCATCGGAAATTCACCGAATGTCTTGTCGGGCAGGCGCACGATCGCCTCACGAGCAGCAAAGTGAGGATCGGCCAAAATGTCCTTGGCGGTGTAAACGCGCCCTGATGGAATGCCGTGTTCGACTAGGTGCTCCAGCAGGGCATCTGCGGCCCAGCCCGCCGCCCAGTCGCCAATGATCTGGTCAAGTTCCGCGGCGTTTCCGCCGCGGGCGCTGTGCGTGGCGTAGCGCTCATCCTCGGCCAGCTCAGGCTTATCCATCGCGACGGCCAGACGCCGAAAAACGGTGTCCATATTTGCGGCGATGAGGACCGAGTCGTCGTCCATCGTTGGGTAAACGTTGCTGGGGGCCACGTTAGGCAGCGTGGGTCCTGTGCGTTCACGCTGGTATTGACCAATTTCCCACTCGGGGATGAGGGATTCCATGTAGGCGAAGACCGACTCGTAGATGGAGGCATCGACGACCTGACCGCGACCGGTGCTCTCGCGGCTGTGCAGCGCAGACAGCGCACCTAGAGTGGCGAACGTTGCGGCCAGGGAGTCACCGAGGGAAATTCCCGTTCGGGACGGTTGGCGATCAGGATCGCCCACGACGTAGCGCAAGCCACCCATGGCCTCACCGATGCTGGCATAGCCGGCGCGTGGCGCGTAGGGCCCGGTTTGCCCAAAACCACTGACGCGAACAAGAATCAGGCCGGGGTTGATGGCACTGAGTTCCTCATAACTCAACCCCCATTTCTCGAGCGTGCCCGGGCGGAAGTTTTCCAGCAGGATGTCCGCATCAGCGATGAGATCGCGGACGATTTGCTGGCCCTCTGGGGTGCGCAGGTTTGCGGTAATTGACTTCTTGTTGCGCCCCACGATTGGCCACCACAGCGATCGTCCATAGGGCTTTTCGCGGCCCCACTGACGCATGGGGTCCCCGGTGGCCGGGTCCTCGATCTTGATGACTTCGGCACCCTGGTCACCGAGCAGTTGCCCGCAGTAGGGGCCGGCGAGCAGTTGGCCGAGTTCGATGACACGAACGTCGGCCAGGGCTCCCGGGCCCGTTCCCTTGCCGGTGCGGGTGGTGTGCTGCGTCATGTCATCTCCGAGGGACGGTGAGGTGGAAACTCATTGCGGATGGTTGATTAGACCTAGATGTATACAACCTAGCGAGTCTGGAGGCTACCTGACTAGTTAATTTTCGGGGTCATCTTGGCTAAAGTCTCATAAATCCGGCGAAATTTGATGTGTCAGATATGGCCTCATCGGTGGACTTGTATACGAAGAGGGTCCACAATGGCGTCATGGTCACTGGAAATGCAACTGCCGCTGAACGCGTCACCATTCTTGAGGTGTGCCCACGCGACGGACTTCAAAACGAGAAGATCTCACTGTCCGTCGACGACAAGATCACCCTGATCAACCGACTGTCGGCGAGCGGAGTTCGCCGGATCGAGGCGGTGAGCTTTGTCAACCCGAAGGCAGTTCCGCAGATGGCCGGGGCGGATGAGGTGATGGCGGGGATCACGCGCTACCCGGGTGTGAGCTATAGCGGCTTGGTGCTTAATCGGCGCGGTAATGAACGCGCCCTTTCGAATGGCGTTGACGAAGTGAACGTGGTCGTGCCCTCCACCGACGGTATGTCGATGGCGAATCAGAACATCGATGTCGCCGGCATGCTTGAGGCCGCAAAGGCCATGATTGCCGAGGCGAAGGCTGCCGGTATCCCCGTGTCCGGCACCGCGGCAGTTGCGTTCGGTTGCCCTTTCGATGGCGAGGTAAGCATCGACCAGGTGCGCGCCGTAGTGCGGGTATTCGCTGAGGCCGGCGTAGATGAGATCGCAATTGCCGACACCATTGGAGTCGGTGTGCCACAGCAGGTTCGAGCGCTCACGGCAATGGTGCGACAAGAAGCACCTGATGCCGTTGTTCGCTTCCACCTACACAACACACGGAACACCGGTTACGCCAATGCAGCAGCCGCTCTCGAGGCCGGCGTGCGAGTGCTTGACGCAGCAGCTGGCGGATTTGGCGGCTGCCCATTTTCGCCGTCGGCCACGGGTAATATCGGTACTGAAGACCTGGACTATTTAGTCACGCGTTCGGGCTACGCCACGGGCATTGATCGCGATGCCATCGTTGAGGCGGCCACCTGGGTAAGCGGATTACTCGAACGTCAACCACCGGCCATGGTGGGTCGTGCCGGGGCGTTTCCGCCGGCAGCGCGAAATCACACATCAACGAAGGGTGCGGCATGAGCGACGGAACAGGCGTGAAGGTCGCCGTTCTTTTCTATTCCGCCACCGGAAATCTTGGGTCGATGGCCCAGGCCATGGGCGACGGGGCTGCATCGACGGGCGCGGAGGTACGTGTGCGCAAAGTGCCCGAGTTGGCGCCGCCTGAGGCGATTGCACAGAATCCACGTTGGGCCGAATACGTTGAGACCACTAAGAATGATCCGGTCGCAACGCTGGACGATCTCGAATGGGCTGATGCCGTCGCGATCGGTTCACCCACGCGATTTGGCGGCCCGGCTAGTCAGATGAAGACTTTCCTCGACACAACCGGTGGGCTGTGGGCGCAGGGCAAACTCGTTGACCTGGTTGCAACGGCTTTCACCTCGGCATCCACCGCGCATGGCGGGCTGGAGTCGACAATCCTGGCGATCAACAACCACTTCTATCACTGGGGGGCGATCGTGGTACCCCTCGGCTACGGTGACCCGCACCTGCTGAAGGTGTCCGGAAACCCTTACGGCGCATCGTTTTTCTCGCAGAAGGGCGCGGCGCCCGATGATGTCGCGCTCACAGCTGCCCGACTCCAGGGCGAACGTTTGGCACGGGTCGCTTCGTGGCTGGTTGCCGGTCGGGCGGGGGACTCGGCGTGAGTGAAACAACGACTGCCAGTCACGACGAGCCGGTGAAGATCCTGGCCATCGGCGGCAGTACTCGACCAGATTCCTCGAGTGAGCGTGCCTTGCGCGCTGCTGTGCGCGGAGCCTCCGACCACGGGGCGCAGGTCAGGCTGATCGTCAGCCGAGACCTCGTGCTTCCCATTTACGATACGGAGACGCAAGACCGCACTGAGCAGGCGCAGGCGCTCGTCGATGGATATCGCTGGGCCGATGGGTTGATCATCGCGAGCCCGGGCTATCACGGTGGGATCAGCGGCATGATCAAAAATGCCCTCGATTACATCGAGGATCTGCGTCAAGACGAGCGCGTTTATCTGCACGGAATGGCTGTCGGCTGCATTTCGGTGGCCTACGGATGGCAGGCCACTGCCTCGACCTTGCATCAACTCCGTCAGGTTGCCCACGCAGTTCGCGGATGGCCCACTCCCTTGGGGTGCACCATCAACGCCAGTCTGACCAAGATCGACTCGGAGGGTCACAGCGACGACACGTCGGCTGAGCAGTCCCTCGAAACCGTTGGCCAGCAGGTTGTCGAGTTCGCCAAAATGCGCAGAGCTCTGGACAAGGTGGGCTAGTAGCGTGAGCAAAAGGGGATCCTGTGGCTCGACTCGCTGATACCGCGTACACCAAACTGCGCGGCCAGATCCTCTCGGGTGACCTCGTTCACGGTGAACGGCTCGCTGAGGAGGAACTTGCCGAGACTCTCGGAATATCAAGGACCCCCGTTCGCGAAGCACTGCGGCGTCTAGCATCTGAAGGCCTTGTCGAGGTCACGCCCAATCGCGGGGCGAGCGTTGCGCAGTGGGATACCGCGGACCTGCAAGAGATTTTCGACCTGCGCTCGATCCTTGAGTCGCACGCCACTGAACGCGCGGCTGTGATGGCTGATACTGGCGTCACAGCCGCGTTATCGAAGATCTGCGATGCCATGGATGGTGTTTTCGCTCGAATGGATGGCGAAAAGTCGCTTCCGGCACTAGCCGATCTCAATCGTCGTTTTCACACCACGATCATCGAGGCGGCCAAGTCACCACGGCTGGCCTCGATGGTTGAATCTCTCACTCACGTGCCGGTAGTGATGCAGACGTTTTCCAAATACTCTCCGACAGCGTTGGAGCGTTCGCTGCGCCATCATCGCGAGATTGTCGATGCCGTGAAGGCCCATGACTCGGTGTGGGCGGGCAGCGTGATGCGGGCGCATATTTTGGCTGCTCGCGATGAGGTCCTCGGCTGTAACGGCATGCACTAACAGAATCTGGGACGACACCCGTAGTGGGTGCCGCCCCAGATTTGTGGTTCTGGTGATAACCGAGTCAGGCGACGCGGCCGTGGGTGCCTTAGGACGAGACCGATACCGAGCGGGTCTTCATCAACGGCTGAACCTTCTGGCCGAAGATTTCGAGGCCTTCGACGAAATCATCGAAGGTCAACATGATGCCCTTGGTGCCGGGAACTGAGCCGGCTTCGTCGAGCAAGCGCGCAACGGTCTCATAGGACCCCACGAGAGTGCCCATGTTGAAGTTGATGGCGCCTTCGGGCAACGCGATGGTCTTGGCCGTGCCACCCTCGCCAGCACTGGCGTCGGAATCTGCCTGGTCTGCCATCCATGACAGCGCCTTCGCGTCGGCACCGTCGTTGTAGTTCTTCCACTTGGCCATCGCCTCGTCATCGGTTTCGCCGGTGATGACCATGAACAACACGTAGGCGCCGATATCGCGACCAGACTTGGCTGCAGCCTTGAGCAACTGCTCATTGGACGGCGCATAGGCGGTCGGGGTGTTGACTCCGGTGCCCAGAATGAACTGGTAGTCACCGAACTCGGCGCAGAAGTCCATGCCACGCTCGGACTGGCCGGCGCAAACGATCTCGATCTTTGATGAGGGAACCGGCTTCATGTGGCAGTCATCCATCTGGAAGTACTTGCCATCCATGGTGACAGTGCCGTTGGCCCACAGCTCCTGCATGACCGTGACATACTCGGTGGAGTAGTCGTAGCGGTACCCGAAGTACTCATCGCCTGGCCATAGACCCATCTGCTGGTACTCACCGGGAGCCCAGCCGGAGACGATGTTGATGCCGAAGCGACCGGGGGCAACCGAATCGATGGTGGAAGCCATGCGGGCGACTACAGCCGGGGGAAGGGTGAGCACAGCGGTCGAGGCGAACAACTTGATCTTCTCGGTGCGCGCTGCGATCGCGGACATGAGGGTGAACGATTCGAGGTTGTAGTCCCAGAACTCGCTGTCACCACCGAAACCGCGGAACTTGATCATCGACAGGGCGAATTCGAAGCCGTACTTCTCCGCCAACTGAACGACCTCGAGGTTCAGGTCGAAACTGGGCTTGTACTGCGGTGAGGTGGTCGAGATGAGCCACCCGTTGTTTCCGATGGGAATAAAGACACCGAGATCCACGGTGACCCTCCTTGTAAGTGTGTGATGAGTAGATGTGTGAGCGGGTATGAAACTGTGCGTTGCTACGTGCACGTGTGGGCTGAGAACTCAACGTGATCCATCCAGATTCAATCAGAAACAGATCGACTCCAAACCACGACGCTCACCCTCGCACAGTACACAATCTGACGACGAAGAACAGCCGAGTTCAGGAATTATTCCAATTTCTGAGAGAAAGAGCTGCCGGGGTCGCGCGTCCCTACCCGCAGGTTGTATACATATGCTCACGGTACACACGCTGCACACCCTGACCACTCACATCCGCGCGGAGGTTTTCATGCCCACACTCGACGTCAACGGCCACTCGATGTACTACGAGGTGCATGGCACACCCGGGGCGCCGCGCGCCGTGTGTATGGGTGGCTGGGGCACTTTTTGCCATGGGCGCGTCAAAGATGCCCCGCGCTATCTGTTCGACAACTACGAGGTCTTGATCTACGACTACCGCGGGATCCGGGATTCCACCGATGATCTGTCGATGACGCCGTCGGTTGAGTTGTATGCATCTGACGTGGTGACATTGCTCGATCACCTGGGCTGGACCAATGTGCACATCATCGGTCTGGTTGGCATGGGGGCCTGCGTGGGCCAGCAAATCGCCGTGCAGCGACCAGACCTGGCCCGCACACTTTTGATGACCGGATGCTGGGCCTATGCCGATCCGATCATGGTTGATCAGCTCAAGACCATGGTCGACGTGCACGAGCAGATGGGGTGGCCGGAGTTTCAAAAGCTAGCCGCAAGCTACAGTTTTAACGGTGACTTCTACAACGAGAATCGGGATCGGCTCCTAGGAGTGGACGGCACGTGGCCAGACTTGAACGGCCGACTCGAAGCCCAGCGGCGACTTGTGCACGCATGCAGCACCTACGACGCGCGCGAGCAGCTACCCCAGGTGCAGACCCCGGCGATCGTGGTTAACGCTGGTCGCGATCCCATCACCACCCCACGCCACACGCAGTTGATTGCCGACTTGATGCCCAACTGCGAGAGTGTGGATTGGCCCGAGGCCACGCACGTTTTCGCTGGTAAAAAGATGAAGAAGGATCTGGATGCCCTGCTCGCCAATTTCCTCGAGGCGCACTAGAACTGAAGACATGTGGGCTAACAGGCGGGCATGACCGCCTCGGCGCTCAACTAGGAGGACATCGACATGGATCTTCTCGACGAGGTGCAAAAGCGCGTTCTATGGTTGTCCACGCGCATCGTAGATGCGGCTAATCGGGAACGACCGAGCGTCGATGGCATCAAGGTGGGCGGCCATCAGGCCAGTAGTGCCAGCCTGGTGACCACGATGACCGCGCTGTGGTTCTCCTACCTGCGCGCTGATGACCGCGTGAGCGTCAAGCCGCATGCCTCGCCAGTTTTCCATGCCATCGCCTATTTGCTGGGCGATCTGGATCGGTCCTATCTGACCCGACTGCGCGAATTCGGTGGTCTTCAGTCATATCCATCGCGCACGAAAGACCCTGACACCGTTGACTTTTCGACCGGCTCGGTGGGATTGGGCGCTGCGGCGCCACTCTTTGCGGCCGCAACTCGGCGCTATGTGGACGCGCACTTCGGTGAGCGTCCACGATCACGGTTCATTGCCCTGATCGGCGACGCGGAGCTCGATGAAGGAAATGTGTGGGAGGCCGTTGCCGATCCGGCGACAGCTGGTTTAGGCAACGTGATGTGGATCGTCGATTTCAATCGCCAATCCCTCGACCGCGTCGTACCTGGGGTGCGCATTGACCAGTGGTCGGTGCAGTTTGCGGCGTCGGGTTGGCATGTTGTCGAAGTGAAGTACGGACGCAAGTTGCAGGCGGAATTCACTCAGCCAGGCGGCGCGGCACTGCGCCAGTGGATCGATGACATGCCCAATGAGCAGTACCAGTCACTATTCGCGGTGAGTGGCGATGAGTTACGGGCTGCGTTTCTTGATGGGGCTCCGGTCGAGGTCGTGGAGTGGGCGGCTACGAAGGTTGACGCGGAGTTGAAACCCTTGGTTACTGATCTGGGTGGACATGACCTCGATGCGCTCCTTGATGCTTTTGCTGAGTGCGACTCGGTGACAGACCGGCCGAGCGTTGTGTTTGCATACACGATCAAAGGCTGGGGCCTACCCATTGCGGGCAACCCCCGGAATCACTCCGCCCTGCTTAATGGCGACCAGATTGATGACCTGCGCACCGCTGTCGGGCTGGTCCCGGATAACGAATGGGACCGCTTCGACCCGTCCTCACCTGAGGGCATCTTGTGTGTGGAGCGACGCGAGATTTTGCATCGCGATCCCGCGTCGGCCGCGATTGCGGTCGAGGTTCCGACAGCCACCGGAGTCTCCAGTTCCAGGCCGGTCAGTACTCAGGAGGCTTTTGGTCGCATCTTGGTTGACCTCAGTCGCCAGGAAGACCTCGCGCCCTACCTGGTCACCACCGCCCCGGATGTGGCCACGAGCACCAACCTCGCGGGCTTCATCAACCGCAAGGGAGTGTTCGCGCCCGAGGAGCAACGAGCTTGGAACGCGGATCCGGTCTTGAAGTGGGCGGAAGGTCCCACAGGTCAGCACATTGAACTGGGCATTTCTGAGATGAACCTCTTTCTGCTGCTAGGCCAGTTGGGCTTGTCGTGGGACCTATCGCGGCAGCCGTTGATTCCGATCGGCACCGTGTACGACCCATTCGTATGTCGCGGACTCGACGCGTTCATCTATGGCTGCTACTCGGGTGCACGCTTCATCGTGGCCGGCACACCTTCAGGGGTCACGCTGGCACCAGAAGGCGGCGCACACCAGTCCACCATCACGGCTAGCATCGGACTCGAACTTCCCGGCGTGACGGCCATCGAGCCGGCCTATGCCGGAGCGCTGGACTGGCTGCTGTGCGATGCCGTGGCGCGCATTGCATCGGGCGATGATGGCCCGACCACTGCATCGCCGGTGGAGCAGGGCGCCTACTACTTCCGGCTCACCACCCGCCCCATCGACCAAACGCCCTTCGTAGAGGCTCGCCAGCGCTTGGGCGATGCGGTCCTGCGCCGCCAGGTACTAGCGGGTGCGTATCGATTGCGCGATGGTTTTGAGGCGCATCCAGAACTCGTAACGGAGGACGGTCGAGCACCCCTGGTGCACCTGGTTTCCTCAGGTCCGCTCATGCCTGAGGTGTTGCTCGCCGCTGAGGAGTTGGCTGAGGAGGGGGTCGCGGCACATGTGGTCGATGTGACGAGCCTTGATCGCCTGTACACCTCGTGGCAGCGCACATTGCGCCAGGGCGTGCGTACTGCCAGCACCCCGAGTTTGCCTGGACCCTTGTGGTCGGTGCTTGGTGATCGGGCACCCATTGTGACCGTGCACGATGCGGCCAGTCACGCGATGTCATGGCTGGGCTCAGCCCTTGGCGTCTCGTGCGTGCCCTTGGGCGTCGACGGCTTCGGACAGTCGGGCACGATTCCGGAGTTGTACAGTGCCAATGATTTGGACACGGGGTCGATCGTAAATGCGGCGTTGGCCGCACTTGCATTGGAGGCACGATGAGTACCCAGATCA
The DNA here is from genome assembly GCA_017857875.1 of Actinomycetota bacterium. Taxonomy (GTDB): domain Bacteria; phylum Actinomycetota; class Actinomycetes; order S36-B12; family S36-B12; genus M55B157. The sequence continues at coordinate 25,575 of JAFMCH010000020.1, forward strand.
GCGATCTTGAAGCCTGGCAGTCCGATCTCGATCTACTCGAACTGTCATCGCGGCAACTGATCGATTCGATTGCCGCGATGTCCGATGCCGATGTTGCTGCGGAATCCGGGCTCCCCGGTTGGAGTCGTGGGCACGTGCTTGCTCACCTGGAGGGTAATGCTCGCGGGTTAGGTCGGTTGGCGCGCTGGGCTCGCGATGGCATCGAGCGACCGATGTACATCTCCCGTGCCGTTCGTGATTCCGATGTTGAGTTACACAGTGATCGTTCGCGGGTGCGTCATCAGGCCAGTGTGAGTCAGTCGATCGATGCCCTTGCAGATGATCTAGCCATACTTACTGCACTGCAACGGGAATCTACGGTTATTCTGGGTAATGGCGTGCCGGTTCTAGCAGCCTCATTGGCCCGTCACAGACTCCAGGAGGTATGTGTTCATCATGCAGATCTCAACGTGGCCGGCTACACGTGGCGTGATTGGCCCGCATCAATGGCCGAACGTATGATCGCCCTGGTGACCGAAGATTTCGCCGCGCGTGATGACTTTCCGGTCGCTTCGGTGGTGGTGTCTGGCCGCGAATTTGAGGTGAATCCGGGCGATACCTCGGTGAGTGGCTCGGCGCCAGAAATACTCGCCTGGCTCATTGGCCGTGACAACGGCGCGATGTTGGCGGTTGAGGGCTTGGTAAGCGTTCCGGATGTTCCCGCTTGGCGGTGACCAGTCGACCCGGTTCCCGCACACTTGTCCTCTTCGTACTGGCATCGATCACCTTTGGGGCAAATTATCTGTGGGTGAAATTGGCGATCGACATGTTTACCCCGGTGCAAGTTGCCTGGGGACGCTCATTTCTAGCGGCCGTGACACTGCTGGTCGTGCTGGTAGCCACAGGTGACCGGTTGCCGCGCGATCGCATCGTGTGGCGGCACCTGTTTTTCGCGGCCCTCCTTTTCAACACCATTTCTTTTACTTGCATGGCCATTGCCATGACGCGCATCTCCACGGTCCAAGCAAGTGTCGTGAACTCCATCACGCCGCTGGTCACCTTGGCCTTGGTAGCGGCTTTCGTGCCATTAGAGCGCATCACGCGTGGCCGGTTCCTTGGTGTGGTGCTGGGTCTCGTCGGCGTGTTGGTGTTGGTGCAGCCCTGGGCGGGCTGGGGCACCACTGACCCGTGGGGCATTCTGGCGATTGGCGGCGCAACTACCTCGTATGCCGCGGGAATTGTGTACGCCCGAGTGAAGCTCGGCAACGTGACCGGATCCAGTGTTGCCATTGCTGCCGGCCAATTGTCACTTGCTGCGATTCAACTGACCTTCGTGTTGCCCTTTGGATTCGCGATCCCGGCGAGTTTCGAAGTCTCGGCCGTATTGGGGCTATTGGTGCTGGGCATCTTTGGGACTGGAATCGGATATATCCTGCAGCACGCTCTGATTCGTTCCGGTGGTGCGTCGATCGCCGGTGATGCCACCTTCTTGATCCTGCTTGTTGCCGTCACGATCGGTATTACCGTGCTGGGTGAACCGTTGACCCTGACCGATGGTTTGGGCGCCTTAATTATCCTGTCCGGTCTAGTGATCGCGACCCGTTCAAATCGGCCGCGCCGTGGGAGCGGGGCACCGCAAAGTTCCGTCGTTGAAGACAAATTGGGGACACCACCCCCCGGCGCGGTCTAGGGTCGCAGCACTGCCCACCGAAAGGCTCGCGATGATTGAATTCGCCAGTGCACTGCCGGATCTTGAGATACCCGATGTTGCTGTCACCGAGTATGTGCTGCAACGGGCGGGTGATGTGCCCGATCGGATTGCCCTCCTTGATGGACTGACCGGCCGGAGTTATACCTACGCGGAGTTGAGCCGCCTTATTGCAACCTTCGCGGGTGGGCTGCAGGCTCGCGGTCTCGGTGTGGGATCAACCATCGCACTGATGGCACCAAACATCCCCGAGTACGCGATCATCTTCCACGGAGCCGCCCGCGCTGGCGTGGCGGTCAGCACAATCAACCCCACCTACACCGAGTCTGAGGTTCGTTTTCAACTTCAAGACTCCGGGGCGACTATGCTCGTGACGGTCTCAGCTTTGGCCGAGGTCGCCGCCGCAGCCACTCGCGACACTTCGGTGACCACAATCGTGATGCTCGATGAGGCGACCGAGGGCGCGTTAGCGCTGGCCGAGGTGTTGGGGGAGCCGATCTCCCAGGTGGATGTCGATACGCGCGAGCACGTGGTAGTCCTTCCCTATTCTTCGGGCACCACTGGTTATCCCAAAGGTGTCATGTTGACGCACCGCAATCTGGTGGCCAACCTTTTGCAGATTGAACCTGGGCTGGTGCCTGAGGACCACGAGGTTGTTCTGGCCGTGCTTCCCTTCTTTCACATCTACGGCATGCAGGTCTTGATGAATGGATTCCTCGCCCAAGGCGCCACCATCATCACAATGCCGCGTTTTGATCTGCCCCAGGCGCTGGGAATCATTCAGGACAAACACGTTACGCGCTTCTTCGTCGTGCCACCGATCGTGTTGGCGTTGGCCAAGCACCCACTGATTTCCGACTTTGACCTATCGAGTTTGACTCAGGTTTTTTCGGGAGCCGCACCGCTCAGTGCCGAACTCGCACAGGAGGCCTCTGCCCGCATCGACTGCCCCGTTGTGCAGGGTTATGGCATGACCGAGTTGAGTCCGGTCACGCATCTGACTTTTCCCGGTCAGTTTCGCCCGGGCAGTGTGGGCATGGCCGTTCCCAATACGAGTTGTCGCATCGTTGACCCCGACACCGGCGAGGACGTTGGTGTAGGAGAGCAGGGGGAATTGTGGGTCCGTGGACCGCAGGTGATGAAGGGTTATCTGAATAACCCCGAGGCCACGGCAGCCACCATCGATGCCGATGGTTGGTTGCATACCGGAGACGTTGCTGTTGTCGATGAACTCGGTCATTTCACGATCGTGGATCGGGTCAAGGAGTTGATTAAGTACAAGGGCTTCCAGGTGGCTCCGGCGGAGTTAGAGGCGTTGCTGCTCACCCACGCCGGTATTGCCGATGCGGCGGTCATCGGGGTGGCCGATGTCGAGGCGGGTGAAATCCCCCGGGCGTTCGTGGTGCTCACCCCAGGCCACGACCTATCGGCAGCTGATATCACCACGTTCATGTCCGGCCAGGTAGCCACCTACAAGGTGATCCATGACGTCGTCTTCGTCGACGAGGTTCCTAAGTCCGCCTCGGGCAAGATATTGCGGCGGTTGCTGCGCGATTCCGCCTCATAGCGAGCCGGCGAGGGTGATTCTCAGATCATTCCCAGGCGAATGCCTGCTTCCTGACCGTCTGGATGCACGATGCCGGCGATCGCGGGTGCATAATGGTGACGTCTGTTGATGAGTCATCTGCTTGCGTGGATGTGAGGGGAGAACCGTGCCGGTGTCTGGTCGCCTTGTGCGTGGAGCGATCAGCGGATGTGCTGCGATTGCGCTCGTGCTGGCAAGTGGCGCCGGAGTGGCCCAAGCCGCCGATAATCCGGCCACTGACGACACCACGGTGACAGCACCGCCAGTGGATGGGCCTGATCTGACCCCGGAACCGACACCCGAACCGACCCCTGAACCGATACCTGAACCCACACCTGAGCCCGCGCCGAAGCCGCGCCCGGATCTTGCCGATCGGGTCGTGTTCGTCGTCGGCGGTAAAGCGATCACGGGTTTCACAAAGGTGCCGGCTGGATCGATTCTTAAGATCGACAAGGTGGCACCGGGTTCGTCCATCACGGTGCATGAGGTGGGCGACCGCAATAATTCAGTTGCCGTCTCCAAGACGGCAAAAAAACGCTTGTATAAGACTTCGGCCTTGGCTCCGGCGACCCGCTACTGGGCGAAGGTGGTGGCCAGCGACGGCTCCAAAACTCGCGTTAATTTCCGTACGTTGCCGGCCAGCCGTGCATTCAGCGTCAGTGTGAGTCCGCGCCAGGGCAACGAGCCCTATGGCGTGGGAATGCCGATCCGGGTGACCTTTGGCGTGCCCATCACAAATAGGGCTGCCGTGGAAGCCAAGCTCAATGTGGTGTCGACCCAAAAGATCGGTGCGGCCTCGTGGCACTGGATGAGTTCAACCCAGGTGGTCTTCCGACCCAAGAATCTGCTGCCGGGTAATGCCAAGATCACCCTCGATGCAGACCTGCGCTCGGTGCAGGGGGCTCCTGGATGGTACGGCCCGAAGGTGAGCTCATCTTTTCGCACCGGCGATGCAGTGGTGCTGAAAACCAACTTCAAGACCCTCACCATGACCTACATTCGCAATGGCAAGGTCGAGCGAACCTTCCCGATCTCTGGGGGTAAGGCGAACTGGGAGACCAAGTCGGGCACAAAGCTCATCACCACGCATGAAAAGCAGCGTCGCCTGATCAATCCCGATCCTGAGGACGGCTGGGATGTTCTGACTAACTACGCCATGCGGATAACCCAAGACGGTGAGTTCATTCACGATGCGCCGTGGAATTACAACCTGGGTTATGCCAATAACTCCCATGGCTGCACCAATATGACGACAGCTGATTCGGAGTGGATCTTTAGGAATACGCGCTTCGGTGACGTCGTGAAGTCATCGGGCTCACCAGTCAAGGTCAGTAAGTCTGAGTATCTGGCCGGCTATTGGAACTACTCATGGAAAGAATGGAAGGCCGGCTCGGCGCTATAGCACTTCCTCGTACGCAATAGCGAAGGCCGCGCCCCCGTGGGGGACGCGGCCTTCGCTATGAGGTTCTCTGGTTAGCGAAGCGCACACAGTTCGTCGCGGAAGTTGGTCGGCACATCGGCACCGCCACCGTCGGCACAGACCGCGTCGGCCTGCTCAAGTGCCCACACCGGGCCCTCGGCCTCGAACAGGTAGACCGAGGTCTGCTCCATCCCGCCGCTGGTGGTGATGGCGGAGACGATCGCGTAACCATCGGAGCACTCGTAGGAGTTCATCGACACGAAGTCGCTACCGGCAGCACCCTGGGCGTTGGCGGTCATGGTTGCTTCGTCACACGCTGCTTCGCCGCCACCGATAGCGCTGGTGTCATCGGAGCTACTGTCGCCGCCACAAGCAGCGAGGGTGAGGGCCAGTGCAGCGGCACCAGCGAGGGGCATAAGGGTTTTCTTAAATGAAGTCATGCTTCGACTCTAAGCAGCGTTGCCATCCTAAGCGAGACGACACACTGACCGTTATGTGACCGT
>JAFMCH010000021.1 GCA_017857875.1 Actinomycetota bacterium
AAGCGCGTGTGGGGGCAACCTCACCGTGGGTTCAAATCCCACCGCCACCGCCAAACGTCGCTCAACCCCGGTATTCCTCTACTTGGGTGGAGTGAGTTTCTGCTGGAGAAGGTTCATCTGACCGAGCCAGCCTTGCGTATCTCCCGCACGGGCCCGGTAGTAATCGGCAACCTCGGGGTGGGGGAGCACCAAGAATTGCTCCTCGCTGATCGCTTGCATCAAGCACTCAGCGACGAATTCCGGGGTCAACACGATATTCGGATCAATGTGCGCCCCCACAGACCTCGCGCCATCGAGCATCGGAGTCTCCACCCACTGCGGGCAAACCACCTGGGTATTGATCCCCCGGTGGCGGTAGGTCAATTCCATCCATTCGGCAAATGCCACCGCCGCGTGCTTACTGACCGCATAGGGAGCGCTCCCGATCATGGTGAGCAAACCGGCAGCCGATGCTGTGACGATGAATCGACCGGAACCTCGTTCAAGCCACTCCGGTACGAGTTGTTGGGCAGCGCGCACATGCGCCATCACATTGACCTCAAAAGCGTTCGCCCACTGACTCTCGGTGCTGTTGAGCCCATGACCACCTTCGACCCCGGCGTTCGCGCAATAAATGTCGATGCCGCCAAGCTCTTCCCGAGCCGATCCGATCAGTCGTGCTACACCGTCCACCGACGCAGCGTCGCCGGCAATGCCGATGACACCCAACTCGGTGGCCGATGCCGCGCAGGTGTCTGGATCAATGTCGTTAATCACCACTCGTGCTCCGGCAGCAGCAAACGCCTGGGCAAAGGCCCGACCGATACCTCCACCAGCTCCGGTAATCACCACGCGCTGCCCTGAAACGGATTGATTCATCCCCGTGCTCCCTCATTGACGACTTTGCCGATGGGCATCAGTCTGAAGCACAGCACCCACACATGCATACCTGGGAGCAGCGACTACTGCCGAAGGTCGCGCCGTTGATAGACCAGCACGCTCACCCCGATCAGCACTATCGATAGCAATAACAACACCATGGCATCACGCAGATTCAACCCATTCACCATCGGGTCATTGCCTAGGTAGAACGCGAACGGAGACACATAAGCCCACGACGCATCGGCAATGACCGCCATCGCGTTGACGACATGCATCACCAAAGCCAAACCAGCGGCGCCAAATACCGCGGCACGGACCGAGCCGGTCGCCGCGCCAATGAATACGGCGACAGCGCCGAAGACAAGGCCCAACAAGGTCAACAGCAGGCTCGTTGCTGCAATGCTGGCGTAGCTCATGCCCAAACCCGAAACAAGGTTGGCGGCAATGATGCCGATTCCGGTAGCAGCACCCACGATCATTCCCGCGACAACCATGGCGACTGAATTTTCCAGAAGTAGTCGACGCCGAGACAGCGGCGTCGACAGCAGCAATCCAATCGTGCGGCGTGATTCATCACCGGCCACCGAGGATGCCCCAATAGTGATCGTCGCCACCATCACGGCAATCGGCGCGACCATTCCAAGGCTCTCGACTCGAAAATATCCCTCCGGCGTGGTGAGATCACCCCCGCCGAAGAACGCCAACAACTCATCGGGAAAGCCTGCACCAAGGTTGGCCAATACCGAATCAAGCGATCTGTAGATCGGACCCATCAAGACGCCCATGATCAAGACCATCGCCACAACGACCAGTGCAAGCAAACCCCGTCGCGCAGACAAGGTCATGACCCAAATATGAGAGATGCGTGGAGTAGCTGCGAGTCGCGAGGTTGGCAGCCGTGCACCAAGGACGCGTGCCAATCGCGGGATCAGGCCTTCCATTGAGATCACACGAAGATCGCGCCGCAAGAATCCCCACCAGGCGATTACGGCAAGGCCGCTACTAGCCACCAGCAAGATGGCCACATGACCAATGTCTATGCCCGTAAGGAGCGGGTCAGAACTGTTGAAGTAGTACCACGGAAACAGTCGCGCTAACTCCTCGGCGCCGGAAACCAACGGAAGTAGCCCCACCGCCAGAAACGACGCCACTAACACCGCTGTCGCGACACCGGCGGCAAGAGCCGGTCGACCAGTCCATCCGCCCACGGCGAGGGCGAGCATGGTGAAGAAGATCGTGATCGCCATGAGGTGCACGGTGAAACCACCAAGAAACAACCCCGTCACCTGCACATCGAGGATGGCCGGCGCCACTGCGGCAGCAGCCCACAGCAGGGCACCAGCACCGACCAGAAGGGTGAGCACTGCAACGGTTTTTGTCCAAAAAACTGCGGATCGACTACACCGATTAGCAAGCAGCACAGACAACAACCCACGCTGCTCATCACCAGCGATCACAGCGGTGCCTGCGGCAATGCCAAGGCCCCCCATCACTAACGCACCATAGGAGTTGTAGATGGCTGAGTACGCCAGCGAGGCAACGTCAGCCCCCGGGGGGATGCCGACAATTGATCGAAATGCCTCGGGAAGGCTGTCGTACAGGGTCGGGTCCAGCCCTCGGTAAACAGCCATGCCAAAAAGCAGCAGTGCACCCAAACTCACCACGCCGATCAGTAACGACCGCCAGCGGAACCTGATGGTTTGCCTATAGACACCGGCGATAGCCATGATCAAGCACCGTCATGGTCGGAGTAGTAGGCCAGGAAAATCTCCTCCAGGTCAGCCTCGCGAGTGGAGATGTCGATCACGCTTGCATGTGGTGCAACGGCCGCGAGGAGTTCATCCATCGTGCCCTGATAACTCAACCGCACACGCACGCCGTCACTCTCGACAGCGGTAACACCCGGTAGTCCCTGAAAGATCTGCACACCCACGTGCGCATCGAGATCCAGTTCAACCTGGCGCAGAGCATGTGCCCGTAGGCTTGCGACATTCTCCTGTGCGATCAATCGGCCTTGGCGAATAATGCCCACCCGATCGGCTGCCCGCTGAACCTCTGAAAGAGTGTGACTGGAAAGAAATATGCTTGCGCCAGCGATGACCGTCTCCCGCATGAGTGTCTGAAGTTCGCGTTGCATCAGTGGGTCTAAACCGGCACTTGGCTCATCGAGTATCAACAGTGATGGCCTATTCATGAACGCTTGAATGATTCCGATCTTTTGTCGATTCCCGGTAGACATCTCTCCTACCCGCTTATCGAGTTGAGCACCAAACCGTTCGGCAAGTTCGTCGGTATAAGTGTCGTCGAACTCACCACGTAGATTGCCGAAGAACCGCAGCGTATCTCGGCCGGTGAGCTGCGGGTATAGGGCAAGATCAGCCGGTAGATACCCAAGATGCGCTCGAGTGGCAAGGACATCACGATGCGAATCGAACCCCAGTAGTTGCGCAGAACCGCTCGTCGGTCTTATTTCATCCATCACTGTGCGAATCATGGTGGTCTTGCCTGCGCCATTCGGGCCAAGAAACCCATAGACCTCACCCGCGTGCACGGACATCGTGACATCAACCAATGCCGGAAAATCACCGTAATATTTGGTCAGGTGTGAGGTAACCAGCAGATCTTGCGCGACGTCTACATTTGTCATGATGCCTCACTCGTGTTGAGGGATGTCGACATTAGGAGTGTCAGTGAATAGCCCGTGTTCATAGGTCTCCCACACTGGTCGGACGTATCTGGCCAACTCCTCGGGCTCGGGAGGCGAGGCGAGCAGATCAATATCGAGCAGTCGGTTGAGGTGGCGGTGCATCACCAGCGCCCCCAAACTGGTCAAGGTCAGCACGACAGCCCGAGCGCGGGCGTCGATCGAGGGTCGAATCACACCGTTACGTTCGCCCTCGGTCAGGTTTGCCAGCGCATCGGTCACCAGCTCATCTACAAGATCTGCAACAGCTTGCGAGTCGCTGCCCAAAGACGCGGCCAAATATCCCGCCAGGGGCAGGTCGCTTAGCCCCGTGAGAGAACCCATGAGATCAAGATCCATGCCCTCACTCGTGGCGCGCATCTTTTCGGCTCGAATGTGACCGGTCACCGTCACATCACAGGCACGCAGGAGGCCGGCCATTGATTCGTAGTGGTGAATGACCGATGCCGGGGACACCCCGGCCTCAGCCGCCACGGCCCGGGCGGTGAGAGCGGGTCGTCCCGAGCGAGCAACCAGTGCGATCGCGGACTGCAGAATCCGAGCGCGCCGGGTCAAATCTGAACACATGTTCAATATATTAAACATCTGTACAGGATGCGACACGTGGGGGCTCGGTGACGTAGCCTCACTGGGTGCTTGTTTCACAGGTTGCGCTGGTGACCGGCGCCCTCGCGGCAAGCCTCATTTTCGCGCCAATGGTCCAGGCCGCAGACGACACCCCGAGCCAACCCACCGTCGACACTTCGGGTTTAGGCAGCACCGTGTGCAAGAAGGCGCTGGGTGTCGCCAACCGGATCACCGTTGATGCATCAGGTTTCTACGAATCAGGTGAACTGACGCTCAACGACTGGCGGGTCAATCCTGCCGCCGTGAACTGGCAAACCGCACACCCCAAGCACGCCATCTATACCGTCGTTTTCCATTCCGCGGCCTGGCTGATCCCAGACTCGCCCTTGGGTGCAGGTGCTGCTATTGACGCAATGATCGAGCAATCCCGGCTCAGCCCAGATCCGGGCAATCAAGCCTCCGACATCTTGAACAACGCGGGCTGGAAGGAATCACACACCACCAAGCGCCTCAATACGGCGGTGTGTTTGTACTCCCTGGCACGCACTCCCGAGCAACGGATCGGCATGACCGCGGTCGTCGAACAACTGGTTGCGGCAAATCTTGATCCCAATCGCTACTACGGACCACCCAAGCGCAAAGCACACAACCACGGCATCATGGCTGATCAAGCACTCAGCCAAGCCGCGAGGTACTTGGATCGCCCAGCGTGGTCGGCCGCGGGTTCACGGCGTCTTGCCGCCCAACTTGGGGAAACCTTCGATTCGTGTGGCATGACGTTCGAGCAGTCCTCTGCCTATCACTCCTTGCATATTCGCCTGTGGGACGCGGTGACCAGATGGGCCGATCCCACAACAATCGAGCGCATCAACGAGATGCTCGTCAAGGCTCGACAGGCGCGCAATTTGATGATCCGCCCAGATGGCGAACTCGTGCGAATCGGTGACGGCCTCGAACGCACGTATGCGTCTCGGACACCGGTGGCCAACGATCGAATCTGGTGTCCAGAGACGGGTTGGTTTGCCGCCACGAGCAACCGAAACTCCGTGGTCCAGCATGCCGTGGTTCGCTTTGGGCCCGGTCGTGACGTACACGGGCACGATGACCGCGGACAAGTGGTGTGGTGGGTGGGCGACGGCGATACCGGTGTACCCGTGCTCTCCGATCGAGGCGCCTACAAGAAGACCGATCTTGAGCGCACCGACTACGCACACACCTCTGCAGCGCACTCGACCCTGCAATGGGCTGGATCGACCGGAGTGTCGATGAAAGGTCAACTCAGAACGAGTAGTTCGAACACGGTTGTGACGTTGCGGAGTGGTCAGCGCGTGGGTGATTGGACCCGAACGATTGCCCAAGCCACTAACCAGTACCGGCTCATCGTCGCCGATTCGGTGACGTCAACGAACTCACTGGGCCGCATCGTCCAGCGATTCACCCTCGATCCGATCTGGTCACCGCAGAGCAACCGGTCACAAAAGCGTGCCGCTTACGTCACCGCTTCGGGCTGGAAGTTGCAGGTGATCTGCACCGTGGACAACCGCCGCGTCACACCCCGCAACGTGCTCGTCGAACACTTCCCGGCACGAGACACGATCGAGAACGCTGTGAGTATTGACTGCGGCACCGGCAAAGCGCGCACGAACAGTCGCCTGCGCGCTGTGCTGCAGGTAACGCCGCCGACTCGCTAGTCGCAGCAGTGTTATAGGCCCGAAAGGTAGGGCAAGGCAAGGCTCGCCACAATCGGCACGACCCCCACGAGTAAGAAGGCGGGCAGGAAACACACTGCTAACGGTGCTACCGCTCGCACACCAGCAGATCGAGCGGCCGTTTCGGAATGCGCGCGCGCCTGCCTTCGCAGATCATCTGCCAGGCCCGGCAATACGTCGGTGAGCGGTGCACCTGAGTCCAATGAGCGCGCCACATGATGAGACAGATTCGCCAAGCCAGGTTCCTGTGCCAGGAGACGCCACACGTGTACCGGATCTGCGCCGAGGTCTAATCGGGCGATCAACAGATTCAATGGGCCGGCGATGGGTTGGCCCAGGGCTTCACTTACTGCCGCAACGGATACGGAAACCGGGGCACCCGAAGCCAGGCAAGCCGTAAGTAGATCTGCCGCATCGGCACTTTGTTTCTGCAGTTGTTGACGACGTTCACGTGTGTGTGCTGTCTCCAGCCCACCAAGGAGTCGCGGTGCCACAAGTGCTGTACCCACCGCCAGTACCCAACCCCACCACGTACCAAGCGTGAATCCAAGCATGATCGCAGCGCTGATCGAGATCCAACGAATCAGTCGAGGGTCACTCAGGGTGAGTGATCGGCGTCGCTCAGATGTGGTGATCGGTTGGGAAAACAATGCACGCGTGCGTCGCCGCGAACTAGGTGGCAGCCAACACAACACCGCCCCAACTGCGGCAACTATCGCCAGAACAATCACAGGTTTCTCTCAACCTTGCTCGCGATGCGCCGCACCCACCACAGCCCTAGCAACGTCAGCGCCACGCCGGCGACCAAACACACCCGCCCGATCGGATTACCCAACAACCATCCCAGTGGATCACCACCCAGAGTCATTCCGAGGACAATGCCCATCGCAGGTAGGAGCGACAGCATGCGAGCAGTCGCACGAGGCGCAGCCAAATGAGCCTCAAGTTGAACACGCACCTCCTCGGTCGCCCGCGCGGTCACCACCAGACGATCCAATGCGGCAGCGAGTCCGGCTCCTGATGACTCCGACACCTGCCAACACGCGGCCACCGAACGCCAGAGGGGAATGTCACGATCATGAGCATCGCGCTGGAGTGCCTGCGCAACATCGCCTCCCCAAGTCGCCGCCGCGCAGGTATGTGGGGCCTGACCTGCCAGTGCTGGCGGGATCGCCTTGCGCATCGGTTGACCGGAGCGCAACTCGCCCGCTAAAGCTTGGAGTGCCTCGATCGCATTAAGCCGGGCCTGGGCGCGCCCGCGCGCGCCTTGAAAGTATCGCCGGAATAGTTCAAGGCGACGCCGTAGGTACTCACTCGCCGAGACCGGCTCAACCTGGCCGAGCACGACCGCCACACGAGCACGTGGATGTGCCGGAAGGGACACATAAACAGCGGCAACAGCAGCGCCCACAGCCAGCATCAGACTCAACACGATTGACCTAGCCCACAGCCGGTGGGGTCACGCCCAATAGCTGCATTCGCTCGCATAGACGAGCCAGACCAGGACCTTCTTTCACCCCGTGTCGAGAAAAGTTCAAGGCTGGAATCGCGGCTACTAGGCCGGTATCTGGGTCCGGTGTCATCACGTGGATCCCGGTGACCGTGCGTTGTCCACAGGAGTCACGATGCAAGGAGACCACCGCGTCGATACCTGCAGCCACCAGCGAATGAACAGCCGCGCGTGGGAGACCTGCCGAGAGCCCGAGAGCCTCAAGTCGAGCGGGTACGTCGCCTGCTCCGTTAGCGTGCACGGTGCCGCACCCACCCTCATGCCCGGTATTGAGTGCGGCCAACAGGTCGACTACCTCACTACCTCGCACCTCACCCACCACGACCCGGTCAGGACGCATCCGCAAGGCTTGGCGCACGAGATCGCGCAAACTGACCAGCCCTGCTCCCTCCAGGTTTGCCGGCCGAGCCTCCAGGCATACAACGTGGGGGTGTTCGGGTTTCAACTCGGCTGAGTCTTCGACAATCAGAATGCGCTCACTCGGATCAGCTAGGCCCAAGAGCGTTGCCAGAATCGTAGTTTTGCCGGTGCCAGTGCCCCCGCAGATCAAAAAGGCCAACCGCGCCGCCATCATTGCGCGCAGCCAGGCTTCACTACAACCATCAATCGACCCACTATCGCGCAGCTGCTCCATCGTGAAAGCACGCCGCCGCGGAACACGTACAGAAATGACGGCACTACGTCGGGAGATGGGCGGGAGCACGGCGTGCAAGCGAGAACCATTCGCTAACTGCGCATCAACAAACGGCGCAGCCTCGTCTAGCCGGCGCCCGGCGCTAGACGCCAACCGTTGAGCCAGCCTGCGCACCGCGGCTGCATCAGTGAAATGGATATCAGCACGAGTAAGTCCCTCACCACGATCGACCCACACTTCAGCAGGACCGTTAACGAGCACATCGGTGACGCGCGGATCACGCATCAATGGCTCGAGTGGTCCAGCGCCACCAAGGTCATCGCGAAGGGTACTCACCATCGACAGCAGGGCATCGTCGCCAAGAACAACTCCTTCGGCGCGCAGCGCTTGAGCCACCAGTGCGGGGCTAGGCTCTGCGTTTTCACCGACCGAATCGATCAGGCGTTGTCTGATTCGGTCGAGCAACACCGGCGCACTCATGCCGCTCGCCGCCGACCGGTTCGACGCGCAACCAGACCAACCGACCGAGCAATGGCCCATAGGGTCTGCTGCGCGGTGGCTGATCGTGAGTCGCTCATCTGCGCCACCAGTGGCAGGCCGAGTGCTCGGGCTACGTCATCGGAATCAAGGTCAGAGTTTCTTCGGTGTCGCACAACGAGCCCGATCTCACCCATGTTGCTCCGGCTAGCACGCAATAGCGAGTCAGTTGCCGCTAACGCGAAGAGATCGGCGGGCACAACGACGACAGTGAGGGTTGCCCGGGCCAGTACAGATGCCGCGGCGAGCGCGGACCGAGAGCCGGCATCGCCAAAAAGACACCCCCGCCCCACGTCGATCACCGTGAGCCCAAAGCCACGCGGACCGGCTGCCACCACCGCATCGAGAGCCTCCGGATGTACCGATCGCGCAGTGCGGTCATGCGACACCACACACACGCCATCAATCACGGGTACAGCATGTCGAAGTGCGTCGGCAGAGACTCGCCCGCGCGTGGCCAACAATTCAGCCCAGCGCAACCCCGGCACTTTCTCTGCCTCGCATAACAGTTCGAGACCACCGCCGATGGGATCCGCGTCCACGAGCAGACACCCGGCCGGCAATTGTTGGGCCATGAGTGCGGCCAGGCCAGCGGCCAGGGTTGACGCGCCCGCGCCACCGCAACCACCCACCACCGCGATGACAGGTGTAGGAATGCCCGTGCCATCAAGCGTGTCGATGAGCCGGTCGAGCATGAGTCGCTCCTGTGCGGGCAGGGTGACCACGGTTTCGACACCCAACTCAACGGCTCGCCGCCACACCGAGGAATCATCGCGTGAGTCGCCAAGTTGGTGAGCAGACTCCAGCTGCACCATATGAACACCAATGCGGCGAGGCACCCCAGCAGCGATGAGCGCATCAACCTGGTCGATACCAACCAAGACCAGAGACGATCTCGCCCACTGTCCCCGTACTTCACCGATCGTCGACATCACCGCGAGTGGCGTATCCGCTGCGGCGGCTAGGCGAAGCAACGCTTCAATCAAGTCAGCATCGGCGGTAACGAGCATGACGGGCGTGGAGGCAGATGCCACGAAAGGATCGTGCGCAGGGTTCGAGAGGACCATGACCCCACCATGTCGATGTGAATCCGCGACTCCTCAACAGGTCACCTACCTGTGGACAGATACGGCCTAAACTTGGTCTGTGGAAAGAACGCGAGCAGCCGCCTTTTTCGACCTCGATAAGACGATCCTGGCCACCTCTAGCGCGTTCGCCTTCGCCAAACCCTTCTATCGCGGCGGACTCATTCGACGCAGTGACGTCATTCGTAGCGCCTACGCCCAATTTGTCTTCCTCGCTGGCGGCGCCGACCACGAGCAAATGGAGGCTATGCGGCACTATATGTCTGAGCTGGTGCGCGGCTGGGATGTCGCCAAGGTGCGCGAGATCGTGAGTGAGACCCTCGATGAGATCATCACGCCTGTCATTTACGAGGAAGCCCTCGCTCTCATCGATGCCCACCATGCAGCCGGTCGCGATGTCATCATCATTTCGTCTTCCGGCACCGAGGTTGTTGAACCGATCGGCGAACGTCTCGGTGTTGACATCGCCGTTGGCTCCCAACTCATGGTCGAAAATGGCTGCTACACCGGCGAAATTCTTTTCTATGCGTACGGTGAAAATAAGGCCCAGGCGTTGCGAGATCTTGCCGTCGAGCGCGACTACGACCTGACCATCAGCTACGCCTATACCGACTCCATCACTGACCTACCGATGCTGGAAGCAGTGGGATTTCCACATGCCACGAACCCCGACGATGAATTGCGCGAGATGGCTGAGGAGCGCGGCTGGCCCATTGACGACTTCAAGCGACCCGTGCACATGAAGTCAGGTTTGCCAAAGGTTGAACGCAAGCAAGCCGTCGCCGCCGCCGGAGCCAGTGCAGCCCTTGGAGCTGTTGCACTCGGGGTCGCCTGGTACGCGCGCCATCGGCGCAACTGACTAAGGCACTGCCTCCGCTGTAACGGTCGGCTCCGGAGTTGGGGTCGGCGTTGGTTCCGGCGTCGGTGTCGGAGTCGGCTCAGGTGTGGGTGTAGGTGTGGGTGTGGGCTCCGGTGGAGAAACTGCCACCGTCAAAGTCACGATCGTGCCCTTGTCCGCAGACGTTCCAGCCGTAGGTGACTGAGCGAGAACGGTACCGGGAACCACGGTTGGCGATTCTTCGTAAATCACCGAGAGATCGAATCCAGCCGCGGAGAGTATGCCGCGCGCGGTTGCCTCATCCTGCCCGACCACTGAGGGCACCTGTTGCAGTCCATTTGACACCTCAACGTTGACGATTGTGCCTACATCAACGCTGCTGCCCTCGGGCGGATTTTGGCTCAACACGTATCCGGCCGGTTGACTGGAATCGACCGGAGTGACAGCACCCAACTGAAGCTTCGCATCGGCTAATGCTGTTTCAACATCGACCGTCGATGTCAGCCCGACAAGTGGAGGGACCACCGTCTTTTCGGCGCCCGCACTGATCGTGATGTTGACCGCTTGACCCTGTTCGAGTTGCTCTCCCGGGATCGGCTGCTGACCAATTACGGTGTCAACGGGTAGTTCGGACACCTCGGGTGTTTGCACCCCGAGCACCAAACCCTCACGATCAAGCACGCTTTCGGCTTGCGCGATGGTCAACCCGGTCAGGTCTGGCACCGTCACCTGGGTGGCCGAGGTTCGACCAAAAACCAGCGCAGCTGCCAAAATACCAAGGCCGATCACCGCCAGCACGCCAATCACAACAGCAACGATGAAGCCAACGCCGCGCTCGGTCTTGTGACCGCTGCGCTTGGCGGTGTCAATGGCGTAAACCTCGGTCGGGTCAACAATGTCAAGTTGCTGCGTAGCGTCGGCCATCATGACCGGTACGGCAGCCGTGACCGGCCCACCGATCGCTGCCTGATCGATATCGGCACGGAATTCAGCGGCCGTGGCGTATCGATCATCGGGGCTTTTGGCCAATGAACGCATCACTACCGCGTCAATTTGCGGAGTGAGTTGCGGATCGACCTGCGAAGGTGGAATCGCCTGCTCACTCACATGTTGGTAGGCAATGGATACCGGCGAGTCACCGGTAAACGGAGGTCGCCCCACTAGCAGTTCAT
This sequence comes from Actinomycetota bacterium, assembly GCA_017857875.1. Lineage (GTDB taxonomy): Bacteria > Actinomycetota > Actinomycetes > S36-B12 > S36-B12 > M55B157. The sequence goes on from JAFMCH010000021.1 coordinate 11,618, forward strand.
AGAGCAGTACACCCGCCGAATACAGATCGCTGCGTGCATCAACCACCGCGCCGCGTGCTTGTTCAGGAGACAGGTACTGGGCGGTGCCCATGACGGTAGCCGCAGAAGTCATCGTGTGACCAACCTCGTTGATCGCACGCGCAATACCGAAATCCATGACCTTCACGTCGCCCGTGCGCGTCAACATCACGTTGGCCGGCTTGATATCACGATGCACGATGCCATGACGATGGGCGTAATCAAGCGCGGCAAGGGTGCCCGAAATAATCTCCAGGGAGCGTTCGGGCATCAGATGTTGGCCGCTCGTCAGCAATTGGCGCAGCGTCATGCCATCGACGTATTCCATCACGATAAAGGGCACGATCGTAGACGTGTCACCATTACCCAACACGTCTTCGCCGGTGTCATAGACCGCAACGATGTTGGGATGGTTCAGCGAGGCGGCTGACTGGCCTTCACGGCGAAAACGAGCCTGGAACGCCGGATCCCGGGCAAGATCGGGTCGTAAGATTTTGATGGCCACGCGGCGACCGAGACGGACATCCCGGCCTTCCCATACCTCGGCCATCCCGCCACGACCGATCACCGAGATCAGTTCATAGCGGTCGCCAAGGGTACGACCCGGGCTCTGCGTATCTGTCACAAATTCCTCCGAACACTGGACGCATCAGGGTGGCCGGACGTTCCCCTCATCGAAGGGCCGCCTCAATGACCGCGCGAGCGATCGGCCCGGCGAGAGCATTGCCGCTAATTTCGGCCTGACCGCCGTCTTCGACGACGACAGCCACGGCAATCCGCGGATTGGTTGCGGGAGCCAAGGCCACCATCCAGGCGACCGGCTGGCCATCCTCACCGGTCTGCGCCGTGCCAGTTTTGGCTCCTACTCGCACCAGTTGGCCCTCAGCATTGGTGATTCCCTGCAGCACGCCTGCGGTGCCTCGCTCTACCACCGCCACCATCATCTCCACCATCGCGGCAGCATTTTGGGCACTGAGTGCCGTGCCGAATTCATTGGCTGTCGTAGTGCGCAAAATAGAAAGGTCCGGCCCGCGTAACTCCTGAACCAGATACGGATCCATCACGATGCCATTGTTACCGATACCCGCCGTCACCATCGCCATCTGCAGCGCCGTGGCGCGCACATCGAATTGACCAATTGCACTTATCGCCGTTTGTGGGGCATCAGGGTTATCAGGGAATCTTGATGTGCTGGCTCGCAGTGGAGTCTCAAAGGCGGTGTCAAAGCCGAATGCTTGCGCTTGGGCGCGTAGGGCATCGGCACCGAGTTCATTTCCAAGCCACGCGAATGCCGTGTTGCACGAGACAGCGAGTGCCTCAATGAGTGTGACCTCACCGCCCGGCCCGCATGGCTCACCGGTCCAGTTGCGCAGGGTGCGGGTTGACAGCGGCAAATCGTATTCGGCGGGCCCGGGCAGCACCGACTCCGGAGTAAAGCGCCCCGATGCCAACGCCGCGGCAGCCGTGACGAGCTTGAATGTTGACCCGGGCGGGTTCAGCGCGACGATGGGGCGGTTGATCAATGGTTGGTTCGGGTCGGCAAGGAGATCCTCGTAATAGACGCGAATGCTCTGCGGATCATGCGAGGACAGCACGTTCGGATCAAACGACGGAGACTGCACCTGCGCGAGAATCCGGCCGGTCGACGGCTCGATGGCTACGACAGCACCCCGAGTCCCTTGAAGCCCGGCCCAGGCTGCATCTTGACTGCGGCTATCGATAGTGGTGGTCACACCACCACCGCGCGGCTGCTGCCCGGCGATGAGTTGTTGCAGGCGGTCAACGAAGAACAGATCCGATGAACCCGACAACACATCATTTTCGGTGCGCTCGAGTCCTGTTGCGCCATAGACGAGGGAGTAGAACCCAGTGACAGATGCATACTCCTCACCATCGGGATACACCCGCAGGTAGCGCAATGCCCCATCTGTCTCGACAGATCGGGCCACCGGGTCAACGCCGACGAGGATTGGGCCACGCTCTAACCCGTACTCCTGCAACAGCACACGTTGGTTATCAGCGCGGGCCCGTAGTTCGCCCGTGTTGAACACCTGGATGAACGTGACATTCGCCAAAACAGCGATCAGCAAGATGGCAAACACCACCGCAATACGCCGGATAGATGCGGTCATCGTTGCACCACCTGCGTAGCGCCTTCAGGTATTGGTTCAACTGCGGGTATCGGTTGTCGAGCTCGATGCGAAATCACGAGCAACAGGGCGACCAAGATCCAGTTTGCGATCAACGATGAGCCACCGTAGGACAAGAACGGTGTCGTCAATCCCGTTAACGGAATCAGTCGCGTAACCCCGCCCACAATGACGAAGATCTGTAGTGCCAGGGTGATTGACAGTCCAGCAGCCAGGAGTTGCCCGAACGGGTCGCGCACCGCCACCGCTGCGCGAAATCCGCGTTGCACCATGATCGCGTAGATCATGATGATGGCGATGAATCCCACCAAGCCCAGTTCTTCACCTAAGGCCGCCAAGACGAAATCGGTGTTCGCAAAGGGCACGAGTTGGGGGTAGCCGCGCCCCAAGCCGGTGCCTAACATGCCGCCGTTGGCAAACCCGTAAAGCGATTGGACTATCTGGTATCCACCGGTATCGGCAAATGCAAACGGATCAATCCACACCTGCACGCGTACGCGTACGTGATTGAAGGCGAGATAAGAAAATACCGAACCCACGGCGAACAGACCCACGCCCAGCACAATCCAAGAACGGCGCTGGGTGGCGATGTAGAGCATGGCGACAAAGAGACCGAAAAACAGCAGTGAGGTGCCGAGATCCCGCTGAAAAATCAGTATTCCCAATGAAAAAACCCAAGCCACGACGATGGGGCCGAGGTCACGGGGGCGAGGCAGGCCAATGCCCAAGAAACGCACACGCACCAGGGCCAATGAATCCCGTTTCACCACCAGGTATCCGGCGAAGAAGATGGTGAGTGCAATTTTGGCGAGTTCGGCCGGCTGGAAAGAGAGCCCACCGAATCGCACCCACAGGGTTGCACCATTGATGGTGGCACCGAGCCCAGGTATCAGAGGCAGCAACAGCAATGCGAGGCCAATGAGACCCGCGGTATACGTATAACGCTGCAAAACGCGGTGATCGCGCAAAATGAGAAGAACGACAATGAACAGCGTGACGCCAACCGCAAACCAAATGAGTTGGCTGTAGACGTCGGGTGTCGGTGGCGGGGAGTTGTTGCGAATAGCGCGCTGGGCTGCAGCAACATCGAGTCGATAGATCATCGTCATGCCCAAGATCGTCAGCAGTGTTGCCAACGGCAGCAGGAGCGGATCGGCGAACGGCACACGCCAGCGCACGATGATGTGTGCGAGCAAAGCAAGGACACCCACGACGGAGGCAGTGATCCAGAACCGCTGGGGAGTACCTTCCCCAGTAGCCCATCCAACCTGCAACGTACCCAGTACACCCAAACCCCAGGCAATGATGAGCAGAAAAAGCTCGCGGTTACGTCGTGTCGCTGGCCGGCGGCCGGTCTCGGTTTGACTCATTGCTCGGGCACCAGTGTGGGGCAACCGGCCGGAGGTCGGCGCTGCTCGCATTCGAGGGCTCGCAGGCCGAGTTCAGCCGCGATGCGTTCGGCGTCGGCTTGATCGGCCGCAACGATGCCTCGATTGACGAGTTCCACATCGAAAGCCGGTAACGAGGACACCATCACGTCGGTGGATTGCCGTTCGACCTGCATGGGTATGCCTGCAATTGAGCCGGAAACGCCCTGAAACACGGTGACTTTGCCCTGAGCAGAGCCGACATACCACTGGTTAGTCCACCACCACGCGCCCAAGCCACCCACTGCCATCACGGTCACCGTGACTGCCGCGAGACTGATGAGTGACCAACGCCAGATGCGTCGAGCACGATCGGACATTCCTGGAGTTTCAGCAGTAGTCGGCGCAATGCCAGCGACCGTCGGAATCTCAGATGTCGGTGGCCCGCCGGCAACATCGGCGGGAAGGTCCGGCCGATTGGGATCAGGCTGCGCGTCATCGGGGAAGTGCACCTGCGGCAGTTGCGCGCGAACTCGTGGGTCCCCGGCCGCGCCGACGACAACCGGCTCCAAATCAAGGAGGTGCTCATCACTCGCCTCATCGGCATTGAGCACATCAGCCACGACTACGGTCACGTTGTCGGGAGCACCGCGTGACAATGCCAGTTCTACAAGCGTGATAACCGTTCCTGTTGGCTCACCTTCAGAAAGAATGGCGGCCAACTCTTCATCGCTCACTACGCCGGTTAGCCCGTCGCTGCACAGCAGGTATCGGTCTCCGGGGCGTGCCTCGCGCACTGACAGATCGGCCTCAACTGGTTGAACTCCATCGACCGCCCGCATCAGCAGCGATCGACGTGGGTGAACCGCAGCGTCATCGGCGCTTATTCGACCGGAATCAACGAGAGTCTGCACGTAGGTGTGGTCGTGCGTGATCTGGCCAAGATCACCCTCGCGCAGCAAATATGCGCGCGAATCACCTACATGCACAACGGCAACGCGCTCACCCTGCCAAAAAAGTGCCGTGACGGTAGTGCCCATGCCCGCGAAATCCGGGTGGTCAGAAACCACCTGGCCGATATTGGCTCCAGCGGCATCCACGGCTGCTGCCAGACCGGCAAGCACGCTTTCTGGCGCGGGATCGGAGAGCTCCAATTCGGCCATGGTGGCCACTGCTGCTGCGCTCGCTAGTTCACCAGCAGCGTGACCCCCCATACCGTCTGCTACCACCAGCAATCGTGGACCGGCGTATCCGGAATCTTCATTGCCCTGGCGCACCATGCCAACATCAGACCGCGCAGCAAAGCGCAATGCGAAGGTCATCCGTACTCCTAACTACTCATCTGCAGTGTTGTGCGACCGATGCGAAGCGGTGCGCCAACGGGCAAGACGGTGGGTGCAGTCAGGCGGGTGCGGTCAATCCAGGATCCATTGGTTGAGCCGAGATCTTCAACGATCCAGGCGCCCTCACTGGGGTAGATGCGAGCGTGTCGGCTCGACACATAATCGTCGTCAATAACGATCGTTGAATCTGCGGCACGACCGATCGTAATCTGTGTGGTGCCGAGGGGAATAACAGTTCCTACGAGTGGACCGTCCACGACGGTCAAGGTTGGGCCACTGGTTTTAGTGTCTCGGGTAGAGCGGGATGCCTTGGGAGGCTTTGCCGTCTTGGGTTGCTTCGGTGGCCGGGGTGTTCGTGTGCGTTTAGCGGGTGCTGCAGAGTTCGTGGGTCGGACATCTTTGGGTTGGGCAAGATCTCTGCGCAAGACGATGACCGCGGCGATAACAAATAGCCATAGTCCGGCCAAAAAAGCCATGCGCACCAGAGTCAGACCGAGCTCGGTCATGCGGTCACCCGCTCCGATAAATCAATGTGGTTTGCCCGATGGTGATGCTGCTGCCATCAACGAGAGATGCCTGTGTAACGCGGGTGCCGTCCACACTAAGACCGTTGGTCGAACCAAGATCGCGCACCACGGTGGGCGCTCCCAGCACAACCTCGCAGTGCACGCGCGAGACCCCAGGATCATCCACCCGAATATCGGCCTCATTGCCGCGGCCCAGGCGAGTGACCGGGTGCACAAGCGCGTGATGTACCAGGCCCGCAGTGAGCGATGGCTGGCCAGGAAGCGGCGCCGGTGAGTCTGCAGTGACTCCGGACCTTGCCTCGGAGTGGATGCGGAAAATTCCGGTTTCAAGGCTGTCATCGCGGGCCAGATCCACCTGGATAGGCCCCAGGACGGTATAGCTTTGCTGCTCAGCGTAGTCGGTGACCAAGGTGATTAACTCGCGCTCAAGTGTGTCGCGATAGACGCTCAATCGCTCATCATCCGTGGGAGAAAGATCCGCGATGAACAGATTTGGCACCACCGTGCGACCACGGGCGACGACAGCGGCCCGGTCGTCCATCTCCCGCTGCAGTGCGGCGGCAATCTCCACCGGTTGAACTTCTGCCTTGAAGGCACGGGCAAATGCACCGTTGACCATGCGGTCTAGACGGTCTTCGAATCGATCAAGCAAACCCACCACCTGATCGTAATGCGCATGAGGCTCTAGGCGGTGATCCCGCTCCGTGACACATGGAGAGGAAACACCTGGCGGTCTGGTGTGCCGATTTACTTCACTTCGACATCAGGCCGTTCTAGGGTCGGATTGACCACACGGGTCGCGACCAACTTCCAGGGGAGATGAGTACATGAGTCAGGTTGAAAATCGCGTACGGGAAGAGGAACGCAAGGTTGCCAACTGGTCAGTCTGGCGAGTCGCTCGCATCGTGGCGTCCATCTTCGTGCTCATGACCGCGTCTTACTACCTCGTCGTCGGGTTCGACAACATCACGAACCCGACCAACCCCAATGGCAGCAACTGGCCATTCGTGCAAGGCGTGCTTAGCGGCGATGGTGTGCCCGCTGACAGTGGCTTTGAATGGCGCTTCATTGATGCGACGTGGTTTCAAGCTGCCGGCTACGTAATGATCATGACTCTCGAGACGGTGACCGGTATCTTGCTGTTGATCGGCGGCCTACTTGGTCTTCGACGGTCAGGGGTCACGGTCAGTTGGGGTAGAGCCCAGCGCTGGACCTACGCCGGTGGCACCGTTGGACTCACAGTTTTCTTCTTCGGATTCATCACCGTGGGCGGCAATTGGTTCATCATGTACTTGAATTCAAAGTGGAATGGGCTAACGCCGGCCTTCCAAAACTCCGTCATGACAGCGCTCACGATGATCTTCGTGACCGCCGTGTTGATCGGCAGTCAGATGGCGCGAGATGGCGAGGAATAGCCAGGCGGTAGCCTAAGTGCCGTCTTGGTGACAAGACGGTTGGCGCGAGTGGCGGAATAGGCAGACGCGCACGGTTCAGGTCCGTGTGCCCGAAAGGGTGTGGGGGTTCAACTCCCCCCTCGCGCACCCATAGTTTCTGATCCCCTCCCTCGCTGACTGGCGCCTTGCGAGGTGAGTTTCGGCAAGAAACCACCTCGCAAGGCGCCAGTCAGCGAGGGATCAGGGTGCTGCTGCGGACATCCAGGTGTCAACTACCAACCGCGCGGCTTGGACGGACCCAAGTTCACCGGCACCGACCTCATCCCACGCTGCAATCAATAAGCCAATATAGGACGCCACTAACCAGCGCAGTGGTTGATCTCTACGCAGCCGCGCCGCCGACTGCGCCCGGAAAAAGTAATGGGCCAACGGCCCAAAAGCCTCCTCCCAATGGGAGTCAAGGCCACCGCTTTGTCCTGGTGAACCGTAGAGAAGCTGAGCGTGGGCTCCGAGCGAAATGAGCCCCTTGGTGACATCAAGAAGTACCTCATCGAGGTCACCAACAGGACCAGTGGGGACACGCTCCATCACTTGACCCATGCGTTGCAACGCATCGACACCTAGTGCCTCCAGCAACGCATCGCGCGTCGGATATCGGTTGAAGATAGTCGTGCGGCTGATGCCTGCGGCATGGGCGATGGATTGCAGCGTGGCGTCTGGGCGCTTCGCCAATACCTGTGCGGCCGTGGTGAGTATCGCCTCATTTTTGATCACCATGTTCAAAAATTAACACGCATGTCTATATTGTCGATAGCGTTATTTCATGTCTCTAGCGCAACAACGCGAGGCCCTGCCTGATCGCCTCCGCGGAGTTGCCCTGCTGGGCATTGTGGTCGTTAATGCCGCTTTCCTTGGCATCAGCGGCGATGGATTTACCGCGGAATCCGTTCAGGGCCCCGGTAATTGGCTCACCGCACTGCTCGTCTTCACTTTCGCGCAGGGCAAGTTCTACCTACTGTTTTCGTTCCTGTTCGGATACAGCGCATCATTTATTTTGCGCGATAACTCAACTCCGCACCGCCGCCGCTACCTACGCAGACTCCTTGCACTATTTCTGTTCGGTCTCGCACACGCCGTGTTCTTCTTCGTCGGTGACATTCTCATTACGTATGCCATCTTCGGACTCCTACTGTTGGCGGTATCGCGCACCTCAGACCGCACGTTGCGCCGATGGGTCTTCGCAGCTTTCGCGGTCGGAGTCGTGTTCATCCTTATCATCAGCACACTCAACGCAGCATTCCCTGACGAAAGCTCCGGCCTTGAAGGCCTCGATAGTGCGATGGCAACCGGCTCCTTCGCGGAGGCGTCACTCGCCCGTCTCGAGGCACTCCCACTCGTGTTGGCCGTCATCATCTTCCTGCAGGGCCCCATGGCCTTTGCGGCATTCGCACTAGGTTTGATGGCCTCTCGGCGCCGACTCCTAGCTGACCCTGAAGCACACATCACCCTGTGGCGACCGCTGACCATCTGGGGCTGGGGCATCGGCCTGCCACTACAACTGATCGCAGGCGTGCTGCAGACTCAAGCCATTGCCAGTGATAGCTCCGGGCCTTTTGCCGGTGCAGCCGGTACGGCGCTGGGTTTTATCTCCGCCCCGATACTGACCGCTGGATACATCGGCAGCATTGCGCTAGCGATCGCGATCAAACCGCGCTTCCTAGCGATCATGGCACCTGCTGGTCGCATGTCTTTGACCGTCTACATCGGTGAATCTGCACTACTGTCGATCATCTTTGCCGCATATGGGTTGGGCTACTTCGGGCAGTGGGGAGCCCTACCGGTTGTTCTCACGAGCATTGCCTCGTGGGCAATTCTGTCGATCTTCGCCCTGGTGTGGATGCGCAAATTTTCACAAGGTCCACTAGAGGCCGTGCTGGCTTGGATGACAGGAAAAAGAAATACCTAAATCCAGCACCCCTGCATCAATATGGTCGATCGCCATACGCAGCCGACTAGTTTGGTTCATCTGCCACGTCAGCAGACAAGTTGACTTTACTTCCCTCGACGGAAGTCACTTCGACGTAAACGTCGTAGAGAAACCCACCGTCATCCAGGGTGCACGTCATCGTCGTGCCAACCTGGCCTTCAAGTGAACCTGGACAGTCGACCTCGGGCACCTCGTCGAGATTCTCGTCGAACTGAATTGCCAACTGTTGCCTGATCTCTTCGGACACTTGATCCGCCGTGAGGCTAGTGCTGCCCGAGCAGGCAGCCAGGAACAGGCCGGCGAGAGCTGACACGCCAATCGCTATGTAGGTAGATCTCGACATTCCTGGTGGCTCCTTCATCGTGGCTGCATCGAATCAGCGCAACTGTTTTCGTCGCGTTACAATCTCACGACACGACCCGAATGCGGTCACGAAGAATCGAACAGTGGCACTAGCACCCCGTTTTGAAATCAACTGACTCAAACATTGGCCGACAGGTGCGAACGTCTCTGCATCACACCAGCGGCACTCTGGTTGCTGCGATGTTCAAAACGGTGGGGCGCCCTCGTCTGGATCAGTACGGGTGGGTGGACAGGCGCGTCGGTGGGCGAGGATGTCAGCGTGGGGTTTCCAGGCGGGTTCATCGGTGCGGGTCAATCCGGCGCAGTTGGTGGATCAACTCCACTCCCACCGGTGCCGCTAACAGCACCGACACCCGCTCATCCGGGGCTAGGTCATCTAGGTCATCAAACCATCGATGCTCAGCGACGATCTGATCGAACACCGCATCGATATCGCCCGCCACCACAAAGGGATCTCCGGTCATGATGTCGACGTACGTCAACGACACAGACTCAGCGCTTGTGGTGGATGAACTCATATTTGAATCGTACACTTGTTCGAATAATAAGACACGACCCAGAACCGAAAAATTCTATATTTTGCAACATTTTTCAGGTAGTTATGCGATCTAGACCACGACGTGCTTCTCGGATGGCAACCCGATTATCAGGGTCGTGTTCGGTCAAGAATTCGCGAACGGAATCCGGGTCGAAACGCGTGATATCCCGCATCGCCCAGCCAATAGCCTTCGCAATGAAGAACTCTGTGTCTGCCCAATGTGCGTCACACATTGAAAGGACCCGTTCAACGTCGGTGTCTTGCTTCCACCCTCGCTGATGGCCAATCGCCGCCCGGGTAAGCCACCTATCACCAGATCCAGACCACTCATCAATGAGTGCATCATCATGGAAGCGCTTCATCAGCGGACTCACCATCGCGTTGACTAGGCCATCAACGGTGTCCCACCATGGGGTCATCGTGATGAGGCTGCGAGCAAAGACTCGAAGAAAATCCTCATCGGCCTGACGGTTGTATGCGGCAATCAGATCGTATGCAGCGTAATGAAACTCCCTCTCCGGAAGCGCCATCAACTCCCGAGCGGCCTCACCGAGTTCGGCACTGGTTGGCAAATCCTGTTGAGCCCATGCGTTGCGCAGCGCTCGGCGACGGTCGGGTGCAGTCACCCCGATGAAGGGAGCGACCTGTTTCATATAGGAATAGGAACCGTCCGCGCGTTCGGGGTCAGCGAGCGGACTTAATGCTCGCACCGAGTGGTCAACGGTACTGTCGACCCAGTTCATTAACGTGGGTGTACGGCTCGAGGTGACGGCATTGTTGGTAATTGCACCACCGCTTGTCGAATGATCTCAGGAATGTGCACGGGTCGTCGCGATTCGCGATCGACATATACATGCACAAACTCCGCGCGAGCACACAACAACTCGTCGCGCCGACGAAAGACTGCCAGACTGTACGAAATGCTCGAGGTTCCGATCCGCGACGTGGCCATGCCAACTTCAAGCACGTCGGGAAAGCCTACGGGCGCAATGTAATCACAACTGCTGGACACAACGACGCCGATGCTTTCGAGCTTGCTGACGTCGGTGCCGGTGACTTCCATCAACCAACCATTCACGGCCGTGTCGAGATACATGTAATAAAACGCGTTATTCGCATGACCGTATTGGTCATTATCTGACCATCTCGTTTGGATGGTCTGTGCAATCGGAAACTGACCGCGTTCAAGCTTCACTCAACTCACCCATCACTGCTCGTCAAACAAGATCACCTGGCGAATAACGCGGCCAGCTGCCAGTTCATCCATGGCAGTATTGATGTCGCTCAAGCGAATTGTGCTTGACCGAAGACGTTCAACGGGAAGTCGGCCTTCACGCCACAGGTCAATCATTATCGGGATGTCACGTTCGGGGTTCGCCGCACCAAGGTAAGAGCCGGCCAGTACCCGAGATTCGGCCACGAGCGACAGCGGCGAAATGGTAATGCGTTCATCGGGTGCGGGAAGCCCCACCGACACGGTCATCCCACCGGGTGCGGTGTCCGCGAATGCAACCTGCAGCACCGCGGCACTACCAACCGCTTCAAGGGCCACGTCAACACCGAGCGGAAGCAAATCTCGAATGGGTTCGCCAGGTGCCAGCGATGTCGTTGCACCTACCTCTAGCGCTAGCGCACGCTTACCAGCATCGGGATCAATAGCGATCACCTGTGAAGCCTCCGCCGCAGCCGCAGCCATCACAGCTGCCATTCCTACGCCGCCTAAACCCCACACTGCAACGGTTTGGCCGGGCCGCACACGAGCCGTATTGAAGACCGCACCCGCTCCGGTCAAAACCGCGCAGCCGAACAACACGGCCAGGTCGAGGGGAACGTCTTGAGGAACAACGACTACAGATCCTCGATCAACCACCGCGTACTCTGCGAAAGCGGATACCCCCAGATGATGATGAATGGGCTCGCCGCCGCGAGTGATTCGACGCCCTCCACCGAGCATCTCACCGGCTCCATTTGCACGGGCACCGTTAAAACAGAGTGCGGGCCGACCGGCCACGCACTCGGGGCAGTCATTGCACCGCGGCACAAAGGTCAAAACAACATGCTCACCAACGGCTACGTCGTCAGCACGCGACTCCACCACAACGCCGGAACATTCATGGCCGAGGAGCATCGGGACCGGGCGAATGCGAGTGCCGTTAACAACGGAAAGATCTGAGTGACACACTCCGGCAGCATGCATCTTGATCAGTAGTTCACCCGGACCCGGATCGGCTAGTTCAAGGTCGGACACCTCAATGGGTTGACTCGTCGCGTAGGGGGTGGTTTCACCCGTGCGGTTTAAGACCGCGCCCTTCATGTCCATGGCGCCAGGTTAGTGTTCGACCGCCCCAACCCGTGCACGCACCAGCGGAACGGGCCGGGCAAGCACAAGGATGACACCGAGCAGCGACAAGACCGGCACCACCAGAAACGCGGTGCGGAGTCCGAATGCGTCGGCCAAAACCCCGAGGGCGAATGGCGCCGTCATGACGGCGAGTCCCGCCGCAAGGAGGCCAATCCCGGAGGCACGGTCGGCTTGTTCGGGGATAACGCGAATCGTGCGAGCTATCGCGAGCGGCCAATGCAATCCGATGCCGCACCCGGTCAGGAATAAGAACGCCAGCATCACCAGCGGCTGATTCGACGACCACACCACCATGAAAGCCACCGCCGCTAGAGCGAAGGCAAACGCGAGCAACCGCTCAGGATCCCAACGTTCAGCGATACGACTTCCCACCGATCGGCCAATAATGAGCCCGGCAACGACCGACGTCAGCGACGCAGCCGCTGCACCCGAACCCAAACCACCCTGTTCTCGCAGAAACTCAGCCGACCACAGGGCCACGCAATACTCGACCCCGGCCGCGGGCAACATCACCGCGCAGGTCCACCAAAAAAGTGCGGGCAAACGGGTCTTTCGCGCCACTCCATGTGATGGAGCCGAAATATTGAAAGCAGAAGTGCCTGCACCCCGCCATATCTCGACGACAATGAGCACCAGCATCAAGCTCCACAGGGCCGGACGCCACCCCAGGGTCAACACCACGCCAACACCAACGGCCCCCGCGGCAACGAGCCCGGCCACAGCCCCGACCGCATTAGCCTCTGACACTGCCGCAGGAGCCGCAGCGCCTTGCTGCACCGCGATGAAGGCACTCAGACCAGCCACCATCAGCGCTCCACCTAACCCGGCGATAAACACCGATACGGTGGTCACCAGCGTTGGTAGCCCGCTTGTATATCCAGCGATTCCGATGATCATCAGGATCGAACCCAGACGCATCGAGCGCCCCCGCCCCCAGCGGCGCGTGACCTTGGCGTTCGCCGCCGACATGACCACCAAACCCAAGGCCCAAGCACTGGCATGCAGGCCCGCCACCGTACGACTAGTCAACTGCTCATCGCGAAGCAAGAGCGTGGACGCACCGAGGGCATACACGAATGCACCGTAGGTACCCATCTGGGCATAGGCCACCCACGTAGATCGGTCTCGTCTGGGTCGCGCCGCAGCAACAACCGCCTTCACCACGTGCACCATCCCCTGAGTAAGTGGGGGCCAATTAGCCTGTTGAGAACCGACCCCTAAACCGACATGATGACACCCGTGATCGATTGGTCAACGATGTCCTGCGCCCTTCGTCACCACATCACGTATCGACCCGATGATGCGAAGCTGGCGGAGCGCCTGCGCGCAGAATCTCCTGCTGGTGAGGCCTGGCGTTGCCTACGCTGCGGCGCCTATGTTCCCGGTGATCCGTACGGTTACGGACCAACAGACGATGCCCCCACGCCTACACGTGGAAAAGCGTTGCGCCAACTCATTATTCTGCGTCTGCTCGCCACCTTGCGTTTCTTCGAAGGCCTCCTCGAGATTGCTGTGGGCGTCACCCTCATCGGTCTGCAATCTCGAGTACCCGACCTCATCCAGCGCCTTCGTGAAGAGTTGCCGCTATTGGTGCCGGCCGCCGAACGCATCGGATGGGACATCGAAAAATCCTGGATCGCCCGAACTTTGAATGACTTCGCCGATCTTGATGCAGGCTCCTATGCCCTCATCGGCACTGGCATCACCTTGCTCGGGGTCAGCAAGTGGGCGGAGGCGATCGGGCTGTGGCTGGCCAAACGCTGGGGTGAGTATCTGGCAGTTATTGCCACGAGCCTGTTCGTTCCGATTGAGATTCGAGAGCTCCTTGAGGGCGTCACCGCATTCAAGGTCATCCTTTTCAGCATAAATATCGCCGCTGTGCTCTGGCTCATCTGGGCGAAACGTCTGTTCGGATTCCGCGGCGGCAAAGCTGCAGCTGAGGCAGAGCATGAAGAAGCCGCACTCATTAACGTTGAGAAAGCCGCGGTCATACCTGATTCCGCGTAACCCCGCGATCTGCGACTATCTGTTCATGGCAGATTTACGCGAAATAACCGTATCCAGCCGCACTTTGTGGCGCATCGGATTCATCACCCTCGCCATCATCGGCATCGGTCTTCTCACCCGGTTTATCTTGGACGACGGTGGCGGGGTCATCTTCATCGTGTTGATGGCGTGGTTCTTCGCCCTCGCGATAAGCCCCGCGGTTAATCAATTAAGCAAGAAGATGAAACGTGGCTTCGCGACGCTTCTTGTTATGGCTGGTGTTGCCGCGTTCATCGCCATCTTCCTCGCCGCATTCGGAGCACTCCTGGTAGACCAACTGGCCCAGATCGTTCGAGCGATTCCAGACTTGTTTGCCCGAGGAGTGGAATGGGTCAACACCACCTTTGATACGTCGTACGACCCTAAAGAATTACTCGCGCAAATAGACTTGACCGACGCCGCGATTCGCACCTATGCCGCCGATATCGCCCAAGGCATCTTGAGCCTGGCAACTTCCGTACTCGGCAGCGTCTTCGGCCTATTCACCTTCGGACTGATCGCGTTCTACCTCAGTGCCGATGGGCCACGGCTTCGCCGCTACATCGCATCGTTGTTCCCCGCGCACACCCAGACTGTCTTCCTTAACGTCTGGGATATCACAGCCGAGAAGACCGGAAGATATGTCGCGGCTCGTGCGATTCTGGCAACGATCAATGGCGTAACCAGCGGCATAGTCTTCTTCGCGATCGGTTTGCCCTATTGGCTACCGATGGCTATCTGGACCGGACTTGTCGCGCAGTTCGTGCCCATGGTCGGCACGTACATCGCCATCATTTTGCCTGTCATCGTCGGACTCCTCAGCGGTAATCCGTGGCTCGGCGTGATCGTGCTCGCGTGGGCACTGCTCTATCAGCAGGTGGAGAACCTCACCATCGAACCGCGCATCTCTGCTCGAGCCGTCGACGTTAATCCAGCCGTCGCCTTCGTCTCAGTACTCCTTGGCGCAGCCCTCTTCGGTGTTGCGGGAGCTCTTCTGGCCATTCCTGTCATGGCGATGATCTTGACACTAATTGGCCTGTACGTACGGCGCCACGATCTTGTCGAGGAACTCAACGCCCCGATTTCGGAGTTGAATCAATCTCTGACACATTCGTCTGAACCTTTGCCAGCAAGTCCTGACTGAGTCTCTCGATTTCCTGGCGCATCTCAGCGGTTCGCTGGATCGGTTCTGCTCCGGCACCGGAGCTCTTAGACAGTTTGTGCCCATGGCGGTCGAGAATGAGGTCATGGTGCACAACTACCATTTGCGTGAAAGCGTTGCCAGGCAACCACTGTGCGATCTCACGCTGCACTCGTGTCGACTCGATTAGGTCCGCACCTCGAACCACGTGGGTAACACCCCAGACATGATCGTCAACAACACTGGCTAAGTGAAAGGCGGGCAGTCCCTCGCGGCGCCACACCACGACGTCGGCACCGTGGGTCTGCCGCATCCGAAGCGAGTTGACTCCGGTCGTCAACTCTAGGTCCATGCAACCACCTGGGCAGCCATCACCAGCATGCGTCTGCCAAAGCTTCCGCGAACAACCACACACATAAACCGGAGCATCTGAATCCATGAGCGCATCCCGGGCATTTACGTAAGACTCCATCCGGCGCTGCTGCGACCACGTGCTGTGCAGCTGCGCTGCGTCGACCGGGCCTTCAGTAACCGCTATGTCGAGCCATCGCAGCATGTCGAAAATATCGTCGATGTATTCCGCTTGCACACGCACAGAATCAAGATCATCAACGCGCAGAAATAGCTCCCAACCGAATAACTCAGCAGCCGAACTCAACGTAGCCAGATGCACGGCGTTACCCAGGTGCAGAAATCCACTGGGAGTCGGTGCGAATCGAGTACGAGGGTTCACTAATCCGTCAGTTGCTCGGCAAGTTCGAGCCACTGCTGTTCGAGTTCCGCAATGGCAGATTCCACATCACGCAATGACGCTGTGTCAGCAAGAAGGAGTTGGGCATCGGTGGCGTGCTCAATGAGTTGTGCGTGTAAATGCTCGGCCTCACTGCGCCGCTTGGCCATCTTGCGTTCGATGGCAGCAACCTGTTTGGCCACCTCACGACGCTGGCCGCCGCTGAGTGCGTCGGACTTCGCAACAAGAATCGTGGTCTGAACACCACCCGGTGAACCCTTCGTGCCGGACCCGAGAGACTGCCCCGAACGGATTTCCATGTATTCGTCGACACCGCCGGGAAGATCGCGCACTTGACCATCACCGAGTACTGCCCGGTAGGTGGTGCACACCCGCTCCAGGAAGTACCGATCGTGCGACACCACGATCACCGTGCCGGCGAATGAATCCAGGATGTCTTCTACGGAAGTGAGAGTCTCGACATCAAAATCATTCGTGGGCTCATCAAGAATGACCACATTGGGTCCGCTCATCAGCAACCGGGTTAGTTGAAGGCGTCTACGTTCACCGCCGGACAGATCGCCAACCCGAGTCCATTGCGCATTGCCCGAGAACCCTAATCGCTCACACAGTTGCGAGGCACTGATTTGACCGGCCTTACCTAGGTCGACGTATTCCGCAATCCGCTGCACCGACTCCAACACGCGGTCATCGCCAGGCAGATCCTCCAGCCGTTGCGTGAGCATCACCGGCTGCACGGTCTTGCCGGTGCGAATGCGCCCTGCGCTGAGGGGATGTTGCCCCAGTAGTGCCTTCAGCAAGGTCGACTTACCTGCTCCATTGGCACCGAGCAGGCCCACCCGGTCACCCGGGCCAATGCTCCAGGTCAAGTCGTCCACGAGTGTGCGCCCACCGGCTTGGATTGACACGTCGGTGAGTTCAAAAACAGTGCGGCCGAGCCGAGCGCCCGCAAACTTGACCAGTTCAAGGTCATCTCGAGCCGGTGGCTCCTGGGCGATTAATGCGTTGGCGGCGTCGATCCGAAAGCGCGGCTTGGTTGTTCGTGCCGGCGGCCCCCGACGCAACCACGCCAATTCTTTGCGGAGTAGGTTCGCGCGCCTTGCTTGCTCGGCATCGCTCCGTCGGGTGCGTTCGGCCTTGGCCAGGACAAACGCCGAGTATCCCCCCTCATACGTGTCGATCTCACCGCCCACGACCTCCCACGTATTGGCCGAAACCTCGTCAAGAAACCAGCGATCATGCGTCACGACTACGTAGGCGCCGTGGCGTCGCTCCTTGAGCCAACTGGCTAACCACGTCACGCCTTCGACATCGAGGTGATTGGTGGGCTCATCAAGAATCAGGACCTCGGGGTCGGCGACCAGGGCTGCTGCGAGCGCCACCCGCTGACGCTCACCGCCAGACATCACAGATCCGTCGCGACCCAGGATCACTTCATCAAACCCGCCTAGCAGACCCTCAAGGATCTCGCGGATGCGTGACTGTGATGCCCATTCGTGTTCAGCACTATCGCCAAGTATGTACTGACCCACGGTGACCCCGGGTGCCATCGTGGGCGCCTGAGCAACTAGGGCGAGGGATGCTTCGGCGGCCTGGACAACACGACCCGAGTCCACCGTGCGCTGCCCGGCCAATACACCGAGCAGCGTACTTTTGCCACCGCCATTTCGACCGACCACGCCGATCCGGTCACCCTCATTTACGCCGGTAGATACATGATCCAGGATGCGTCGCTCGCCGTAGCGAATCGAGACATCGTTGACATTGATCAGATTGCGAGGCATCGCCTACATCGTAGGTCGCAAGCCTGCAGCAGTCCTTAGCGGACCTTACGCATCGTCACTTGGGTGTCCAAGGTGCCATCGCCCTCATTGTCGATCCACAGTTGAGGCTTTTGGTTCGCAAGCCTCCAATCCCCGTAGAGCAGGACGAGATTGCCACCGGTCGGATAAGACACCTGGGTTGCCCGAAATTTTCGATCTACATTTCCGCGTTCGAGCGTTGCCGTGACCGTCATACTCCCGCCCATTGCATCGCTGTCGCCGAAAAGTGCACGGCCGTTCTCACGATCCATAACGATGTAGCGGCTATTGTCAGCAGCGACAGTCTCCCCGCCGTACACGACTAGCGCGTAGTGACGAGCGTTCTCCGAAAGTGCCCGATCCATGCGCGGCTTGGTCGGTACATCGGCACCGAAGGTGAAGGCTCCTCCGTCATCAAAGACGGCGGCCGCAACCGCTCCTGCCGGGAAATTCGGTTGGTACACGTCTTTAACGCCGTTCGCAGATACATCCGACAACGACAGTGCGATGGACTCGGTCAAAGTACTGCCGTCAACCACGAATCCAAATCCACTTCGTGGCGCAACATCAAAAGCAGGCTGCGGTTGGAGTTCGTTATTAATCGGAGTGAACGGTGGCAGCGTGACGTAGTCAGCAGTCGGAAGTGGAGCGGACAGGTCGGTCTCCAAGAGTCGGTATTGCAGGCTTCCTGAAGTCACCGGAATAGGGTCAACAAAGACTAGATTGCCGTCAGCTCCACCGACGCACGCAGGACACGGCTGCGTCGCCAGAATCTGTTCTACTGGAGTGATATTCAAGGTCAACGTTTGCGCATCGCCGCTAATGATCGTCGGCTGACCTTCGGGGTTGGTGAACATCTCATATGCCCAGGTATTCGCTACCGCATCGACGTGCACGGCACGCGTTTTATTGGGGAAGTTATTGTCGTAGACCGCAATGTCAAATAGACCGTTACCGCGATCGTGTACCGCAATCGGAGTGATCGCGTGACCCTCTGGATTGCCGTCCACATCACCGAAAATGCTCAAAACATATGGCTGCACACCCTCTGACAGTTCATCGCGGAGAGTTTGCACGACCTGGGCTGGAGTGAGCGAGGCCAACGCGGAATTATCGACAGTGAACTGCGCGGCCCAATTTCGGAGGAACAACTCCTGAGTAGCGTCTGTCAACTGAGACTGCGATGGCAGTGTCTGGGCCGCAACATCAGCCGGGTCCAGCAACCCGCTGAAAACACCGGC
>JAFMCH010000089.1 GCA_017857875.1 Actinomycetota bacterium
GCCTACAATTCACCAACCAACACAAAAACAAACACTGGATCAGTCACCCACCACCACGACGCACATAACGAGAGCAGGCAGAGTCCCTCAGCAGCAGCCCTTTTTCCCAGCCATGGCGGCAGCGTGCACCTGTGGATGCTCAGACGGGTCAATCGCCTTCACTTCATCCAAATAGGCCTGCGCATCAGTCTGTACGCCTCCCAACCAGGTCCCTTGTACCTCGACCTCGGTGGTTAACTTCGCCACATCAACGGCATACGGGTCGGCGCTCAACTGCACGAGATCCGCAAGCTTGCCGACCTCAAGTGAACCTAGGTCGTGATCTCTCCCCAGGGTGAAAGCCGCATTCACGGTGTGTGCTCTCAGCGCGTCATCCAAACTCACCTGCTGCTCGGGCCCGTGCAATTGGCCAGAGGGAGTCACTCGGGTCACCATCGTTTGCACGTTAAGGAGTGGAATCGGCGGTGAAACCATGCCATCGTTATGAAACGACACCACGGCACCGCTACGGAATGCGTCGCCTGCGCGCATCCACTGGGCACCAATGTTCGATGGAAATAGTGTGCCGTCGAGCGCATCGCCCCAGTAGATGAACTGAAACGGGCTCAGCGAAATCGCAATCCCAAGTTTCGCCGCCCGATCAAATTGATCGCCACGAGCACCACCACAGTGCTCTATGCGCCAGCGGTGATCGGTGCCGAGCAGTCCATGAGTTGCCAACGCGCGTTCATAGGCGTCGAGCACAATATCTAGACCAATGTCTCCGTTGACGTGAAAGGCAAACTGCCAACCCTGCGGTGTGTGGGTCTGCAGAATCTCATCGAGTTCAGCTCGGGTGTAATTCATCATGCCTTCGCCACCCGGACCGAGGGGAATCTGTGCCTGGCGAACCCGTTCATTGTCGAGGTAGGCAAATGATGCCGCGATGGTACCCACCCACGGCGAACCATCGGCCCACAACTTGATGCCCTGCTTCCACAGACGCTCCGTGGATGCTGTGCTCGTGAATGCCTCGCCACAGTGAGGTTCAATCGACATGTGATAGAGACCCACACGCACTGGCGTGTGGGTCGTTGACTCCAGGGCGGTGTATCCCGCTGCCATATCGGACGTGTAGGTGTGTTCGGAGGTGGCCGTAATGCCATTGCTGGACATGAGGTTAAGCCAGCGAGCTCCTGATGCAAGCGGATGCGGGTTAGCTGCGGTCAATACCTTCATGATGGCGCCCATCACGGCGGCTGTTTCATAAGCCCGTCCATTCGACGTGCCGTCATCATTCCGTCCATATCGGGCACCCACAGGGTCAGCCGGTGGCTTCGCATCAACCCACCCATTAAAAGTCATTGCGGCGCTGTTGAAGTAGGCCTCGTGCCCCGAGTTATCCAACACCGCAGCCGGTCGATGCGGGAAGTAGGTGTCAAGTTGTGTGTTCGTAAGCTCGGGAGCTTCCTGCAAAAATCGGTCAAGGCCACTAAAGAAAACTGGCTGTTCCACCGGCAGCTTGGCGTTAACTTCGTGCCAGAATTTCTCCACGTCGGCAAAGGTTGGGTAACCGACATATGGCGCGATCCAATACGAAGGTGCTTGGGTGACGAGACCCGACAGCATCGGATGGCTATGGGCATCGATGAAGCCCGGCATCAACACGGCATCACCGAGATCGACGTGGGTGGCATCCGGAGCAGCGGCCATGCACTCGGCAACCGCGCCGAGAGCGGTGATACGCCCGGTTGAAAGATTCACCGCAATAGCCTTAACGCGAGGCTTATCAGGGTTCATCGTGATGATGGAAGCCGCCGAGATCACGGTCTGAGTCGTCATGACTGCGTATTCTCCCATATTCTCAGGCCCGTGAAAGACCGATCGATTGTGCCGGGGCTATTTCTTTTAACGGCTGCTTGCGGCGTGATTGACGCCACTACGTTCCTGGCCTTTGACATGGTCTTCGCCGAAATCATGACGGGTAACCTCATGTTCCTTGCCTTTGGCATCGGGCAGGGCAACGCCATTGAAGCTGTGCCCAACTATGTAATCCCGCTGGTGTCCTTCGGGGTTGGCTCCATCGTCGGCGGCGCGATACTCATGGGCAGATGGTTCACCGGTCAGCGTAGATGGGGGTTTGTGGCTGTTGCCGCCTTGGTTTCGGTCGCTTGCCTATTGACATTGTGGTGGCAGCCTGAGTCCACGTCGAATGAAGCCGTCATTATTGTGATCATCCTGTCCTTCGCCATGGGAGTGCAGAACGCACTGGTGCTATTCCATGCTGTTCCCGACATCGCAACCAACGTGATGACCCTCACGTACGTGCGCCTGCTGGCAAGTTGGTCGGTCATTGGCGGAAATAACGAGCGCTGGCGTTTTCGCCTTGGTTAGCTGGCCGTGTTCTTCGTCTCAGCAGCACTCGGAGCCGCAGCAATCCGAGTGAGCCCCGGACTCGGATTAGGTGTCGCCGTCGCGCTCTATGTTGTGGCAATGCCGTGGTTGCTGTGGGCCCGAAAACCCGTGGGCAAGACTGCCAGCAGCTAGCCCGATACGGTTCATGCCATGGACGTAGCGATTATCGGCGCAACAGGTAGTTGTGGTCGTCAGGTCGCCGCTCAACTCATCGAACGTGGATCACTCGCGGAGTCGGCGACGTTGCACTTGATCGGACATGCCGGCGGCCAACATGAGACCGAACTGTGGGGCCTTCGTGCCGATCTACGAGACGCATTTGCTGATCGCTCGCCCATCATCGAAGTCGGTACAGATGTCGCCCAGACGAACGCCGATCTCGTCGTCATGATGGCTGGTGCGACAGTTACGCGCGAAACATCTGATCGAGCTGTACTCGCGGCAACAAATCGAAAGATCTTCGCAGAGGCAACATCTGACATCACCCGGATGAGCAATGAGCCCACCGTGATCGTCCAATCCAATCCCGTTGAACTGGCGCTTCAGATGATAAGCGAAACCGTGCCGCGGCATCGAATTTTGGGTGCGGCGGCTTGGTCTGACTCATTGCGCTTTCGGCGCGAATTGGCAGCCGACCTCCACGTGACGCGACCAAAAGTGTATGCCCAAATGTGGGGGCAACACGGCGACCACCTCGTTCCTATCTGGAGTGGAATTCAAGCACCTACCGTGAGCGATCAACGTCTTGCCGATGTGATTGGCTCTGCTCGACACAATCGCACGCTTGCCGATCTGCCCGCCGAGATCATCGCCGCACGTGGTCGAGCACTTTCCCTTATTGAATCCGGAAAAGTCGTTGATTCCTATCAATTTATTCAGCAGCAACCAGCCGATATTCGCGCCGCGATCAAGCCCTTCTTCACTCACTTCACGGCCGGCCGTACAACCGAACTGGCGACCGCACACGCTGTCGTTGACATCGCGGACATGGTCTTGGGTGGCCAGCGTCGGGCTGTTCCCGCGCAGATACTCCTCGACGGTGAGCACTGGGGAATTCATGGTGTTGCCGCGGTCAGTGTGTTGACCAGTCCGACCGGCTGGTCTCAGATTGTTGTTGAGGACATCGCTGATGATGAACAGGCCGCGCTAAACCGAGCCGCCAAGGCCATCGACGTGGCCAATCGCTAGAAGCAACCTGGTTGTTTCACCGGGTTCGGTCAGCATCATGTCGTGCCCGGTGTCGATTTTCACCATTGTCCAGCCCTGAGCAATGGCTCGGTCCCGGGAAAGCTCCAGGGCCGGTAGTGGCGGGGACGCGTGCTCGATATAGGTCCGCGGCAAACTCAACAGGAATTGCGGATCGTAGTTGACGACGCCTCGCGAAAAATTAAGGGAGAAGTCCGTCAGTTTCGCGCGTAGTCGATCAGCCAGAACCGGATCGGTTACGCCCCAGCGTTCGAGTAGGCCATCCTGCACGGGAATTCGCCAACCATCCCCATACTCTTGAGCCAGATGCTCAAACATTTGCCTCGAATCCTCCGGCTCCACATCGAAATTGCATTCACCTGGAAAGACGTGAAATGCGCCAGCAAAGACGACGGATCGAACTCGGCCGACCAGCCGTTGCACAACCGGTCCGGCTAGTTGGCCTGAATAGGAATGGAATACAAAGACGATGTCATCGAGATCCTCGAATTCAACGACGTTTACGAGGTCTTGAATATGCATGTCAACGCTCGTCTCACGCGTGAGTAGATGCTTCCGTTCGCCCTGGCCTGTCAGTGTGGGCGTCACTACTCGATGACCGTGTGAGCGCAACTGATCGGCCACCATCTGCCAGCACCAACCACCATGCATTGCACCATGAACGAGAACGAAGGTCGCCACGCCACTATCTTATGTCGATAGAAACTCTCGGACGTGACGATTGAATCGCTCGGGATTCTCAAAGAACATGAAATGTGAACCGCCCTCATCCGCCTCAAAGATCTCGACCGTGGCATTCGGATTTTGAGATGCAATCCAACGCTGCGAATCGGCTGAGAAAATACTGGCCGTGGCGCCAACGACAAGTGTGGGTAGTGCTGTGTGAACAATGACATCTCGCCAATCAAGTAGCGCGTGATCCCAGAGCAAGTCAGCTGCCTCGGCACGAGGCATTTTCAAGTTTTGTTCAGCTATCCACGTGAGAGACTCTTCATCGATGTTCGGGGTGAACATTCCTCGAATGACTTCTTTATGTGCCTCGACGGTGTCACTCGCTCGCACGGCTGACACGAAACCCTCGACCGAAGCGGTATCTGGAAACAGACACCCATAGGTGTTCTTATCCTCGTCATCCCACCAAGGTTTGCTGGTCACCATTGGTGCCTGGTCTGCCAAGACCAATTGCGAAACGCGTTCGATGCCGAAGTGATCGAGATAAGCCCAAATGACCGAGCACCCCATCGAATGGCCCATCAGCGTGACATCAATCAGGTTCTCGGCGATGAGGAACTCGTTTAAATCCGCCGCGAGACGGGAGATTCGATAACCACCCACTGCGTTCGACGACTCTCCATGCCCTCGGAAATCTAAGGCGTACACGGTGAAATCCGAGGACAGATCATCAATCTGATGTAACCACTGCGCGGCGGTCTGTGACCAGCCAGGAAGCATGACAATCACCGGTCCCGCACCCTGCTTTATGTATGCAAGCGTGTCACCATTACTCAAGGTCCGGTAAGCGTGCTCGTACGTTTTCATCGCTCTCCTCCAATCGATTGATCGGGCCTAAACAACTTTGCCCGGATTGAGAATGTTCAACGGATCCAATGCAGCCTTGATAAGCCGCATGACCTCGATTCCTTCGGGGTGTTCCCGTTCAAGAAAGGCACGTTTCCCCGCACCAATGCCATGTTCCCCCGTGCAGGTACCCCCGACAGCCAGGGCCCGATCGATCATGCGCTCATAGTGCGCCTCCGCCGCAGCGAACTGCTCTGCATCATCGGCATCAAGTACGTAACACAAATGAAAGTTGCCGTCTCCTACGTGGCCTACTAGCGGTGCGTACAAGCCGACTTCCGCGAGGTCAAGGCTCGCCAAACGGATGGCTTCGGCCAGATGACTGATAGGTACACAAACATCTGTTGGCCAGCCCTTGGCTCCAGGCCGCATCGCAAGCATCGCCCAGTAAGCGCGATGTCGCGCATGCCAGAGTCGTGTTCGATCTTCAGCGTCAGTCGCCCACTCGAAGGTGCCGCCAGCATCAGTCACAAGTCGACGGACTTCGTGTGCACATGCATCGACGGCACCGTGGATGCCCTGAAACTCAAGAAAAAGAGTCGCAGCAATGGGCAAAGCCATACCGTCAAATTTATTGACAGCTTCAATTGCTGCCTTGTCAAGTAACTCCATACGCGCAACAGGTAGAGCCAGTTGAGTAACAGCCATCGCCACCTCAACCGCACCGTCTACATCTAGGAATGTGCACGTTGCAACAGCTATTGCCTCCGGAATCGGCCAAAGACGTAACGTGACCTCAGTGATGATTCCCAGCGTGCCCTCGGATCCGACGAACAGGCGGGTCAAGTCATAGCCGGCTGAGGTCTTGCGAGCGCGGCCTCCCGTGCGAACAATGCGCCCATCAGCCATCACGACGGTCAGGCCCAAAACGTTGTGAGGCATCGCGCCGTAACGAACCGTTGTTGTACCACTCGCACCTGTTGCCGCCATGCCGCCAATCGTTGCGTGCGCCCCTGGGTCCACGGGGAACATG
>JAFMCH010000022.1 GCA_017857875.1 Actinomycetota bacterium
CATCCCGGATTTGACGGCGGATCCAAGGGTGTCGACCGCGTCGGGCCATCCCTCACGAAGCATCCGGCTCCGGCGAGTACCCCGTCGTTTCGTGATTCCGATCGGAAAGTAACCCGCAACAACGAAAGCAATGGCAGCCACTGCAGGAACCGCCGTGATCGCTAGCGTCAACAGCGCGGCAAGGGAGCCAACGCCGAGGCAGGAGGCGATGAGGGCGCTGGGTGTTAAGCGGGGAACCCCAGATCGGTCAATGAGAACAGATACCCGGGACGCTCTCCGCTTCTTTCCAGCGCCAGCCGATCGAATTCCCAAAAACACCCAGATCGCACCGAGGGCGACCCCGAGCCCGAGCAGCGCACCCACGGTCTCGTTCATGACCGCGCCAAGCTTTCACCTGGCTGGAGTAAATCAGCGAGGCTGTATCCGGCTACTTCAAACCGCCCCGCATGCGGCGGAAAGCCGCTACCTCGACGTAACCCTGTCGCATCAGCACTGAACAGGTCGGCGATCTCGACGACCCCATTTTCAACGCGGCCCGGCAGAGCTGCGATTTCTTGGACTCGGCGGTGCCCGGTGCGCGTTGTGGCCGTGTGCACGACGATGTCGACGCATCCGGCAACAGTGGGCACGACGAAATCCGCCGAAATGTTCTGGCCCGCGAGGAGGGGAAGGGTGCACAGTTTCGTGACGGCCTCGCGGGCCGAGTTTGCGTGCAGCGTCGCCGCTGAGGGCATGCCGCTATTCATGGCTACTAGCAGGTCGAGAGCCTCCGACTGGCGAACCTCACCCACCACTAGCCGCGACGGGCGCATTCGCAACGCCTCACGGACTAGGCGCCGCAACGGTATCTCGCCCGTTCCTTCCAAACTCGCATCGCGGGTTTGCAGAGGCACCCAATCCGGGTGAGAGGGGAGCTGAATCTCAAAAACCTCTTCACAACTCACGATGCGTTCATGTGCTGGCACACAGCCGAGCAGAGAATTCAATAGCGTCGTTTTGCCTGCTTGCGTGCCCCCAGCTACCAGAATGTTGAGGCCACTCACCACCGCAGCCTCCAGGAAAACTGCTGCCTGATGGGTCAGTGTGCCCAGCGGAACAAGGTCAAGGATGTGATGTGGCCGATGAACAAATCGTCGAATGTTGACCGCCCAGTGATCGCGAGTGATGTCTGGGATGACCACATGTAATCGACTTCCATCGGGCAGCATCGCATCCACAAAAGGAGTTGAGGTGTCCAGTCGACGACCAGACCACACCAGCATTCGATCCACGAGTTGACGGACGGAATCGCTCGTCAACACCGTCGTGGTCAACTCGCTGCGACCGGCTCGAGCTACAAAGACTCGACCAGGCTCATTGATCCAGATCTCCTCCACCTGCGGGTCATCAAAGTACTTCTGCAACGGCCCGAAGCCAGCGATCGAGTCATGTAAATGACTTCGAATTGACTCAGCATCGAAGCCATAGGGCTGATCCTCTGCCACAAATTCGGCAAAGTAGGCGCCCATCGTGGCTTCAATAACCTGGTGCGCGCCAGCGGAATCACGGATCGGATCAACACCGGATCTCCTGATTTCATCGCGCACGCGGCGCTCAATCTCTGTTCGCTCAGCAAGCATGGGTCTGAAAGTAGGAGTGCGGGCTGGTCGCAGACAAGGGGAAGAGCGCAACTGTTGATAAGACTGATCACTTTGACCGAGGTCGTTGCCCAGATCAGTCTTCGTGAGCAGAATGGTCAATCAGCGTTGCTTTCAGAATATTTGAGACTGCGATTCTAGGCGGGCTTAACTGGCCCCACCGCTGAGACCCGCGCCTGCGCCACCAGGGTGCGCAGCACGCGCAGGGCAACCGACAGCATCGCTAAGTCGGCACCCTCTTGAGCAGCTATTTCATTCAAGGTTGTTCGGGCGCGCGCCAAACCCTCGGCGTTATCGCTCTCCCAGATCTCAATGCGATCATCGGCCGGCGCTCCAGGCTCCGTCGCCCGGATGACGCCCAAGGTGAATCCCGCTAACGCCCCATATAGATCGCTGCGCAAGGCTTGTCGAGCCAGGGCCGTCCACCGATCAGCCCGCTGCAGTGCGGTAATTTGCCCGAGGAATCGATCAACGTCGTATCGCTCTGACAGGGAGAAGTAAACTTCCACAACACTCTCGGGCGGTTGGTCAGCTCGCCGAGCGATCTCGACAATGTCTAGCAGGGCGAAGTAGTCGAGCATGGCGCTGGCTTGTGCGGCCAAGTCACTGGGTGCCCCCATGTCAACGAATCGCTGCGTGTTCTCAGCAAAACGTTCCCGTTCCACCCCGCGCAACGACTGCTCGACAAGGGGCATGAGCACAGGCACCGCACTGCCGAAGACCGCAACCTCGTTCGACACGTCGAGGGTGTCCCCCCGGGTTTGCAGGAACCACCGGATACCACGATCAAGAAGGCGTCGTCCCTCCAAATGCAGGGCGCTTTGAGCACCTGTCGGAATCACATTGTCAAGCGCATTGACCGCGTCGAAGAAATCGGTGAGGCCGAAAATCGCCATCACCGCAGCACTGGCTCGCACCACCTCGACGGGACTAGCACCTGTCTCTTCGCACGCGCGAAAGACGATCGAAATTCCGCCACGATTGATGACTTCGTTGACCGCGCTGGTGACCACGATCCGTTCTCGGAGGGGATGCTGGCTGATTGCTTCGGCAAAACGCTGCTGAATGGCGGTCGGGAAATAGCGAGGCAACAGCGTGGCAAACCACGGCTCTTGGCCAAGGGTGACTGGCAACTGCTTCGCCAACGAGATCTTCGCGTAAGCCATCAGTACCGAGAGTTCCGGTGACGTCAACCCTTGGCCAGCCGCGATTCGTGTCGCGATCTCATCATCTGAGGGTAAAAACTCGAGTGCTCGGTTAAGTAGTCCTTGATTCTCCAAATCACGAATCATGCGACCATGCACGGATATGAGCGCCGGGGCACCGCGTCTTGCATTACCCAGCAATACATTCTGATCGTAGTTATCTGCCAAGACCAACGCGGCAACCTCATCGGTCAAGCTTTGCAGAAGGTCATTCCGGTGCTTCACGGTGAGATCGCCGGAGCGCACGGGCGCATCGAGCAAGATCTTCAGATTGACCTCATGATCTGAGGTGTCCACGCCTGCTGAGTTGTCAACAGCGTCGGTGTTCAGGCGCACTCCGTGTCGCGCTGCCTCAATGCGACCCAACTGCGTGAGGCCCAAATTACCGCCCTCCCCCACCACGCGACAACCCAACTGCTGACCATCTATCCGAACGGCGTCATTGGCTCTATCGCCAACATCAAGGAATGTTTCAGTTTGGGCCTTCA
Source organism: Actinomycetota bacterium (assembly GCA_017857875.1). GTDB lineage: Bacteria > Actinomycetota > Actinomycetes > S36-B12 > S36-B12 > M55B157. The sequence goes on from JAFMCH010000022.1 coordinate 3,331, forward strand.
CATAGGTGCCAATTCCGCCGTTCCACAGCAAATCAACCCGGGCTTGCAAAATACGTTGAATCAACGCATTCGGCTCAAGACGGTCGATCGACTCGTCAATCGACAAAGCCTCGCGCATCGGCACGGAGATCACAATCGACTTTGCATTGCGCGCAAATACGCCACCACCCGCTGATATGACCGATGAGTCGTAGTCAATCCACGATGATCGTGGCAAATTGAAAAGACGCCGCCGCTCAGCGAATGACGAAGCCGCATCAGGATTCGGGTCGATGAAGATGTGCCGGTGGTCAAACGCAGCCACAAGTCGAATGTGTGGCGACAGCAGCATGCCGTTGCCAAATACATCACCGCTCATATCACCTACGCCCACGACAGTGAACTCATCTGTCTGCGTATTGATGCCCAGATCTCGAAAATGACGCTTCACCGACTCCCAGGCCCCACGTGCGGTGATACCCATGGCTTTGTGGTCGTATCCGGTTGACCCGCCTGAAGCAAAAGCGTCGCCCAGCCAGAACTCCCGATCAACGGAAATCTGATTTGCCATGTCCGAAAACGTTGCGGTGCCCTTGTCAGCGGCTACCACCAGGTATGGATCATCACCATCACGCCTGGTCACCTGCGGTGTCGTGACTAATTCGCCACCAACCAAGTTGTCGGTGAGATCAAGCATCGCACCAATGAACGCTTGATAGGCAGCCTTACCTTCGGCCAGCCAGGCAGGGCGATCCGACTGCGGATCAGGAAGCTGTTTGGCCACGAATCCACCCTTTGCCCCTACCGGCACAATCACCGCATTCTTGACTTCCTGGGCTTTGACCAGCCCCAGGATCTCAGTGCGAAAGTCCGCCCGACGATCACTCCACCTCAAGCCACCCCTGGCGATATCGCCGAATCTAAGGTGCACACCCTCGACCCGTGGCGAATACACCCACATCTCGTGACGCGGTCTGGGATCAGGAAGATCGGGGATTTGGCCCGGATCCAACTTAATGCTGATCTCATCCCGAAACGCCCCTTGCGCATCGGTACGAAAGTAGTTCGTCCGCTGAGTGGCCTTAATCATCGCCAGCAGCGACCTCAAAATCCGGTCATCGTCGAGGCTGATCACGGCGTCCAACTCCGTTGCGAAATGATCCCAACGCGACGGAGCGATTGCGGGTGCTTCGTTGTCGATCGAGACGGCGAACAACTCTTCGAAAAGGGCCACCAGATCTACCGTGATAGACACATTGCGCAGGAGTGCACGCTCAATGTCATCGCGCGCAAATGACGTGCCCGTTTGACGTTGGTAGCGCGTGTATGCGCGCATGAGCGCAACCTGTCGCCATGTTAATCCCCCCCGAACAACCAAAGCATTGAGCGCATCAACCTCCGCCGCCCCGATCCAGGTTGCAGTAAACGCTTCTTCAAATCGTTGCGGAAGCGTGTGCACCTGTCGAGTGCTGTCCGGGCTCAAACGCAACCCAAGATCGTAGATCCATAACGAACCGGCGTCCACGCGATCGATCTCATAAGGGCGCTCATCAATAACCTCAACCCCGAGGCTGTTCAATAGCGGCAGCAAAACCGACAGCGACAGCGGGTCACCCGAGCGGTACACCTTCAGTCTGCGGGAGTGGTCATCGGCGCCGATGGGTTCATAAAAGTGCTGATGCAAACCCGTTTCAGGGTCAATCAGGTCCGCAGCCAAGACATCACTGACCGCGGATTGCGCTGTGAAGTCCTCTTTATAACCCTCCGGGAACGACCCGGCGAATTGAGCGAGAATGCGAACGGCACGATGCTCGCCAACACGATCTTGCAGCGCATCAGCAAAGTCATCGTCCCAACTGCGCACAGCATGAACGAGTCGTTCTTGCACAATGTGCAGATCGGGTGATGCCAGGGCTGAATTCCGCCCCGCCCGAATCACGATGTGTAAACGGGCCAACACCGATTCGGAAACGAAAGCAGCATGATCAACCGCCTGGCCACCGAAGGACTCGCGCAGTATCTCTTGAACACGTAATCGAACAGCCGTGGTGTACCGGTCGCGGGGCAAATAAACCAAACAAGAAACGAAACGGCCATATGGATCGCGGCGGCAGAATAGTCGCGTCTGGCGTCGCTCGGCCATGTGATGAACCGCCATCGCCACAGAAGCCAACTCTTCTGCACTATATTGAAAGAGTTCTTCGCGAGGGAAAGTCTCCAGGAAATGTTCGACGGCCTTTCCCGTATGCGAGTTGCGATTCACCTGGCACAGACGAAAGACCTCGGCAACACGCGCCCGAATCACCGGTATCTGCATTACCGATTGGGCATAGGCCGAGGCTGCGTAAATGCCCAGAAAACGACGCTCACCAGTGACAACCCCGTCGGCGTCAAACCGCTTGATTGCTACATAGTCCAGGTATCCCGAACGATGAACCGTTGAACGACTATTCGCCTTGGTCAAGATCAACGGCTGAGGTTCACGTGCCCTTGCCCGAACAGCCAGCGGCAACTGCGCGAAGGCCTGGGATTGCACCTGATCGGCCCGCAAGATGCCCAGCCCGCTGCCGGGCACGGCACGCAGACCTTCGTCGCCGGCATCGCCAACGAGGTCATACTCCCGAAACCCTAGAAACGTGAAATTGTCATCGATCAACCAGTCCAACAACGCGGCGGCTTCACTGGATTCCAGCGCATCAACTTCTCTCGGTGGGGCATCACGCAGTTCGGCGGCAATCTGCTGAGCCCGCAACCGCATCCGCGGCCAATCCTCCACTGCCTCCCGCACGTCAAGCAGTCCGCGCTCGACATCGCGTCGAATGTCATCAACATGGGCGATGGTTTGATCAATCTCAACAGAAATCCACGACTCTCGATGCACCTGCGGGTCGTCGTAGGCGCCGTCAGGCAAAATCTCAATCAGGTCTCCAGCCACCGTTCGGCGCACCGTCACGATCGGATGAATGACCAGATAAATCGTGCGGTTGGCGCTGTTGAGGGCAAGGGTGACTGAGTCGACGAGGAAGGGCATGTCATCGGTCACCACTTGCACAACGGTGTGCCCAACCGACCAGCCGTTGTCTTGCACGGTTGGCGTGAAGACCGCCACGCATGCGGTGCCATCTGGCCGATGTTCACCAAGTTTGAGGTGCGATAGAACTCCACCGAGCAGGTCGCTGGGGGTTCGATACTCGATATCGGCCGCCGGCACAAGGCCGTAGTAGGCGTCTAGTAGCCGAAGGCCCGAGGCACTGACATGCGCCTGTTCAGCGAGTGTGCGGGTCTCGGACAGCAGATCTGCGACTAGCGCATCGGTCACTGTTGCACCCCCTTTAACCCGTTTGGGCGAAGTTGCCCGTGCCGCCGCCGCCCCAGGCCTGACGACTCGTCGTCAGTGAGGTTTCCAGCACATTCAGCCGCCGGCCTACGTCCATAATGTTGCTACCCATTGCTTCGAGGTCGGCGAGCCCTGGGCCGATCACGTGAACCCGTGCGCCCTGGGCCTCCACATCATTAACCTCCTGCATGCACCGACGTGTTACTCGATGCCGCCATTGCCGCTCAAGCCGCGTGACCAAACCCTCTGGCTCATCATCGGCAAAAGACATCATCGGCGCGATGACGTACACCTCATCTAACTCCGCCCCGAGCAACACGTCGACCGATGTTGCCGACCACGCACCGCCATCCACATAGGGACGCTGGTCGATGACGACGGGTTCGAACCAACTTGGAATCGCACATGACGCCATGACCGCATCCGATAGTGCAGCCTCGGGTGCGTGAGCTTGACCGAAGACGACGCGTTGACCGTTGATGTAGTCCATCGCCACCACCCAAAAGTTGGGATGGGGTGACCAAGCATCCATCGGCGTGATCGCATCAATCAGATGCCCGACACGCTCAAGGGAGCCGGTACCGATCGGCATAAAGGCCGAGAGAACAGCCGTGGGAGGTCGCTTCGTGAGGTCGCGCAGGCTGTTGGCGATCAATTTGAAGGACCCCGGACCTCTGAGTTTGGGCATGGTCGGGCGCGATCCACCAGTAGCCGTCTCATAATCCCAGCTGTATCCGGCCAATGGGCCGCTGACAATGGGCTCACCGCGCTGGTGTGCGAGCAACTGATCGCTGGAAACACCGGCCGCCAACAGCGCTCCAATCACCGATCCGGCCGACGTGCCGACAACGATGTCGCAGTCTTCGGGGCGAAACCCGTGCACATCTTGCAGGGCCTTGAGCGCCCCGACCGTCCACGCTGCCCCAAGCACACCCCCACCACCAAGCACGAGGCCACGACGCGGACCGGTTTCAGCCATCGTGATCGCCCGACCCACTAGCCGCTGACTTTGTTCTCGACTGTCCAGGAGCAACCTTCAATCGACGGGGCTTTCGTGCGCGCGTTGTGTCTAATAACTCTGACACTGCTTCGTGGACCGCGCCTGCGAAAACATCAAGATCGGGCATGGCGTCGCGATCGGCATTGAGGCCGATAAAAACCCCACCGGCATAGGAGGTCATGGCGATGCTCAGTGCCTGGCGTTCGCCCAGCGGCAAAACCGGATACGTGGCCAGCAATCGGGCACCACCGGCGTATAAGGGAACCTGCGGGCCGGGCACATTAGTCACGATGAGGCTGTATGAGCGAGCCGCCAGACTGGCACCCACCCGCGCACCAAGTGCGTGCAAGGTAGCAGGGGCAAAGCCAACCAACTCAGCCATCGCCCGTGCCCCAATTACATGGCTTTCTGCACCATGGCGACCCATGTCAAATGCGATGCGCTGCACCCGAATCACGGGGTCTGGCTCACCGACGGGAAGCTCCAAAATCACCGCGTTGACGCGACTCGACCGTGGATCCTCCGACGCGACACTAACCGGCACAAGGGTACGCACAGTCATATCGGCAGTGACGGGAATTCCTCGACTGAACAGCCATGAGCGCAAAGCCCCGGTGACAACGCCGAGCGCAACATCGGTCACGGAGCCACCGGTTCGCTTACGTACAACTTTCAGGTCTTCTAAGCGCAGGTCAACCGTGGCGAAACGGCGCTGGGCGCCCACGGCTACTGCTAACGGATTGTGTTCGGTTGGTCGTGCTGCGTCGCGAAAAGCGCCCAAAGCACTGACAAACGCGCGCTTGCTTGCCGCCAACGAATCACCCATTTTCGCGGCTAACTCCCGCGGTCGCTGCAGATTGTCGCCCAGTGCCCCCACAATCAATTCAGCATTACTCGGTTCGGGTGCCGGTTGCCAGGTGGTCGTCGGCTGAGGTGTTGGCGTAGCGGTCTCATCAAGAATCACCTCGGCGATGTCGACGGCCGACAGACCGTTGATCACGGCCTGATGGGTCTTGGTGAAGAGTGCGAATCGCCGACCCTCCACCCCCTCGACCAGATAAACCTCCCACAACGGGCGGCGCCGGTCGAGCGGCCGACTCATAATGCGCGCAACAAGGTCGTATAAGGATTCGAGTGAACCCGGAGCCGGTAACGCCGAACGGCGCACGTGGTACGTCACGTCGAACTTCGCGTCATCTACCCACACCGGATGCGCCAGGCCACCGGGCACCTCACGCAGACGCTGCCGATATCGGGGGATGAATGCGATGCGGTCTTCGATCAGGCGAACCAACCGCTCGTGATCAAGTGCACCGGGCGACTCTTGAAGCAACGCCACGCTGCCCACATGAAGTGGAGTCGTCGGGCGCTCAAGGTGCAAGAAGGCCGCGTCGATCGCACTCAATCGTTCGGTCACCCCGCCATCGTGCCATGTCAGGGGGCAACAACTAGGTCAGATCGATGCCGAACAGCACGTCAAGTTCGCGCCGGGTCTCTTCGTAGCTCGTGTGCAGCACGCCAACCATGCCCAATTGCGCGCCAGCACGAATGTTGTGTTCGAGATCGTCCACGAAGACGCACGAGGTGGGAGGCAGACCAAGCAGGTCGAAGGTGTGGCGAAAAATCCGCTCCTCGGGCTTTCGCATGCCTACCTCGCCGCTGATCACCGTCACATCGAACATGTCCTGCCACAGATCATCGGGATAACTGTTGCCCCACGAGTTCGACAGTAACGCCGTGCGGATACCCAAACCGCGAGCCCGACGGACCAGGCCGAACATGTCGTGGGAATGCTCGAAGAAGTCAAACATGCGCTGCAGGAGGCCTTGGGCTGCAACCGGGCGCTTTCCGCGCCTGGTGAGTTCATCGGCCAATCTTTCTTCGAAGTGGGGCACCTCGATTTCGCCGCGCTCCAGCGCATGAATCGGATTGAGTCGCGCCTCCAATTCGCCTTCCTCGCCCAACCATGACCGCATGATCTGGGCGTAGGCGTCGATATCGATGTCATCGGCAACGGCCCAACGATTGACTGCCTCGCGCAAATTGCCGGTGAGAACACCACCCCAGTCAACGATGAGTCCTTCGAACAGGGGTTCGCTATTAAGCGGAGCAGGCACGCCTTCAGCCTAGTGAGCCAGCGCAGGCCTCAAAACACTCCGCCCTTCCCTTGATCCACTTATCCCAACGTGGCGTACTCTCATCATTCGTGGAGCCTGGCGATGATCCCTCAGGTTCGGCCCAAGACCCTGCACCCACCGGCCGTTTGTTTCGGTCCCGTGGGGCCAGCGGCTCGGCGGCCGAGCAAGCGCTGCCTGCTCTGGGGACCCCATCATCAGCAGCGCCGGACGCTGGCCGGGGGCATCAGCACATGGCGCCGAGGAAGTCCGCAATGGAAGCCGGCCTGACCGCCGCCGCGGTTGTCCTGCTGGTGACCGGAGTCACGATTCTCATCGCCTTCGCCAACGTGATCGCCACTGGAGATATCGGTTGGCCCACCGGGCTCGCCCTGGTGATCATCAGCCTCTACGCTGCCGTCACCGTTCGCCCTCACGATGGATACTGGGCACTGGTCAGCCCGCCCCTGGCGATGTTCGCCGCAACGGTAACGGCCGGCCAACTCACGGTCACGGGCACCGGCAGTTTCCTTTTTGAGCAGGGACTACTGATTCCGCTCACGCTCGGTCAAAACGTCGGCTGGATCTTGGCAGCAACCCTCGCATCGGGAGTGGCGGTATGGCTGCGCCGGAAAAAAGCGATGTCCCGGTCCAGCGTCTAGCCTTGCGAGCCTAAGACTTAGCCGCAGCCTTCATATCTCGTCGCAGTTCGGGCGGGAGTGCAAAAATCAGGGTTTCCTCGGCGGTCTTGACTTCCTCGACGTTGCCAAAACCCGCCTCGGCCAGCCAGGCGAGCACCCCATCGACCAATGACTCAGGTACCGAAGCACCCGAGGTAACCCCCACGACCCGGGCTCCGGTAAACCAGCCACGTTCGATTTCTTCGGCGCCATCCACTCGGTAGGCGGTCTTTGCACCAGCCTCGAGCCCCACCTCCACCAAACGCACCGAGTTAGATGAGTTACCTGAACCCACGACGATCAACACATCACACCGCGGCGCGATGACCTTCACGGCGGCCTGTCGGTTTTGGGTGGCGTAACAAATATCGTCACTCGGTGGGCTTTGTAGCAGTGGCGCCCGTTCACGTAGACGATCCACCGTTTCCATGGTCTCGTCCACCGAAAGCGTCGTTTGCGACAGCCAAATGATCTCTCGGTCAGGATCCAGGTCGACCCGGTCGGCATCCGCCGGGCTTTCCACGAGAGTAATGGCCTCGGGCGCTTCGCCCATGGTGCCCACAACCTCCTCGTGGCCCTCGTGACCGATGAGCAGGATCTGCTTGCCCTCCGCGGCGAACCGCTTCGCTTCGGAGTGGACTTTGGTCACCAGTGGGCAGGTGGCATCAATGGTCTTCAGCGAGCGCTCTGCGGCCTCCACATGAACCGATGGCGCGACTCCGTGTGCTGAGAAGACCACCGTGGATCCCTCGGGCACCTCATCAAGCTCCTCCACAAACACCGCACCACGCTGTTCGAGCGTGTCGACGACATATTGGTTGTGCACGATCTGCTTGCGCACATAGACCGGCGCTCCATAGAGGTCAAGGGCCTGTTCAACGGTCACCACCGCACGGTCGACCCCGGCGCAATAGCCCCTCGGCACGGCGAGGAGAACGGTGCCTGCGGGGGTGGATTCATTGCTTTCCGGCGTTGATGTCACGTAACCATCGTAGGCAGACTTACCCGAATGGGCCAACGGCCTTAGGCTCCTGGGCTGTGGGTATGGATAATTCCGTCGAAAACCCAAGTGCCGTGCGTACCATCTCCATGCACATCTCGGAGTGGATCAACCGTTTGGGCCCGGTGTGGATAGACGGACAGGTTGCCCAAATCAGTCGGCGGCCAGGTATGCGAACGGCGTGGATCACCCTGCGCGATGTCGACGTAGACATGTCGCTATCCATCGTCGCTGCGGTTGCTCTGCTCGATCGACTGCCTGCGGAACTCGAAGTGGGCCAGCGCATCGTCGTACACGCAAAGGCCGAGGTCTATACCAATCGCGGCACGCTCCAACTACGGGCAAGGGAAATCCGAACCGTCGGTCGCGGCGCCCTACTCGAAGAACTGCTCCGACTGCAGGCCTTGCTCGCCGCGGAGGGACTATTTGCGCCCGAGCGCAAGCGACCACTGCCATTTATTCCTAGGCGAGTCGGTCTGATCTGCGGCCGTGCCAGTGCTGCCATGCACGATGTGTTGGTCAATGCTGAAAAGCGTTGGCCGGGGGTCGAATTCAACACCCAAGAGGTCGCTGTGCAGGGCGTGTCGGCGGTCACCGACGTTGTTGATGCACTGACCAGACTTAATGCAGACCCCATGGTCGACGTCATCATTATTGCCCGCGGTGGCGGAAGTTTTGAAGACCTCCTGCCCTTCAGCAATGAGCGACTACTGCGCGCTGCAGCAACTTCACGGGCACCGATCATCAGCGCGATCGGCCATGAAAACGATGAGCCACTCCTGGACTTCGTAGCCGATTTTCGTGCCTCAACACCGACCGACGCTGCCAAGAATGTGGTGCCCAACCTGACCGAAGAGATCGCGATCATCAACCGCCTTCGGATCGCCGCCCGTCAGGCGCTCATGCACAGTTATCGCCGAGAAGAACAACGCATTGCAGATCTGCGCTGGCAATCTGAACGCAGGATCACCGCATTGCTAAACAGTGCCGCGCGAGAATTACAGGGGCTGATCGCTCACACGCGCGCGTTGTCTCCCCAGTCAACGCTTGATCGGGGGTACGCCGTCGTACAACTCCTGCCAGGTCCTGGATCGACACGTCACACCAAACCAGCGCCCGTGGTGCGGTCAATAGATCAGGTGCCCGATGGTGCCAGGGTGCGTATTCGAGTAGCCGATGGAACATTCACAGCGACGAGGACCGGAGATGACGCATGAGCAAGAAAACGTCTGACGAAGCACATCAGGTTGTCATAATTCCTGAGGACGTCGCGGCGATGCCTTATGAGCAGGCGCGCGATGAATTGATCTCTGTCGTGGCCAAGCTTGAAGCTGGCGGCGCTCCACTAGAAGATGCACTCTCTCTGTGGGAACGCGGCGAGGTACTGGCTGCGCACTGCCATCGCTGGCTTAGCCAGGCCTCCGCCCGCACCGCCACGGACGATCCGACAGACACTGATGCTCTCGATAGCGAGGACGACGACTAGGACTGACCATCGCTATCGCCGTCGATGTTCGGTTCAGCAACCTCGGGGGTAGCAGTGGGCGACAACGAGTCAGCAAAGAGCAGCAGTTCGGCCCACTGCAGGGTGCCACTGACCACGATCGTGACCCCATTGACGACCTGCACCAACGACCTGGTGACATCAGTACCTGATCCGCCGGACTCATACCGCTGCCACGGGCCGTCATTGCCAGGTTGCGGCTGACCCCGCCCTGTTTGGTCGACCAAGTATTCGGGATTCGTCGTAACCGATTGGCCAAGTTGCACATACGCCTCACCCGGCGTGACGAAACCCACGTGCCATGCCGGTTCAGGAGACGCTGATTCAGGCAGATCCCAACGAGCACTTGTCGGGCGCCAATCGGAGCCGAGATCCGCCGGGTATAGCACGGCAAACCCCGCGGTCGCTCGAGCAGCAATGAGCTCGGAGGTCGGGTCGATCGTGCGAACAGCATCAGGTTGCGGGCGCCAGGTAACCAGCAGAATCGCTCCCACCACCACGAGCACCACGACCAGTGATCGAGCCATGTCAGCGACCGTTTGACCTAGTCGGGCGTTAGGTCGTCCAGTGGGGCGCACCTCACCCGGCTCCGCGCTTTCGGCGGGTGGCTGGTCATTGCTGGTGTCGGTCACAGGAATGATCCTCTCCCAGATTCTCAAACATGACATGCTGACGGCATGTCGCGATCCCCGCAGGCCCCTGATCGTAACCTTGCCCTCGAACTAGTCCGCGTCACCGAGGCCGCGGCCATGGCAGCTGCCCGCTGGGTTGGTCGCGGAGACAAAAATGGGGCCGATGGGGCCGCCGTCAACGCGATGCGATCGCTTATCGGCAGCGTGTCGATGGACGGCGTGGTCGTGATCGGTGAAGGCGAGAAAGATGACGCGCCGATGCTGTTCAACGGTGAGTGCGTGGGTGACGGCACCGGCTCTGCCGTCGACGTGGCGGTCGACCCGATCGATGGCACCACCCTGTGTGCGAAAGGAATGACCAATGCCATCTCAGTGCTGGCGGTGGCTGAGCGCGGCTCGATGTATGACCCAAGTGCCGTGTTCTATATGGCGAAATTGGTTGTCGGCCCGATCGCTGCGGATGTCGTAGACATCACGGCCCCCGTCGGTGACAACCTCGCGCGCATCGCCGCGGCGAAAAGCGAGCGCATCGCTGACCTGACCGTGTGCCTACTCGATCGACCCCGGCATGACGACCTCGTGCGGGAGGTTCGCGAGGCAGGGGCACGCATCAAGTTCATTACCGACGGAGACGTCGCCGGTGCCATCATGGCCGCGCGCGAGGGCACCGGCATCGATCTGCTCCTAGGTGTGGGTGGCACGCCTGAGGGAATCATCACCGCGTGCGCGATCAAGTGCATGGGTGGAACAATCCAGGCCATGCTCGCCCCGCGAGACGACGCCGAGCGTCAGCAGGCACTCGATGCTGGGCACGACCTGTCCAAGGTGCTCACGACCGATGACCTGGTGCGTAGCGACAACGTATTTTTTTGTGCCACAGGCATAACTGACGGTGAACTCATGCGCGGTGTTCGCTACCGATCTCAGGGGGCGCAAACCCACTCCATCGTTATGCGCAGCAAGAGCGGCACCATCCGCGAGGTGGCCAGTGATCATCGACTCGACAAACTGATGATGTATTCGTCAGTCGACTTCGACGGCGGCCCCTGAATCAAGAAAGAAATCAACCTCGGTTGAGGTGGGGGGCTGTGCACCGGCGCGCGAGCACGTCAGTGCAGCCGCCGCGCAGGCGCGAGCTAAAACTCCTTGCAGTTCGTTATCGGTCATGTCGGCAATCTTGCGGCTGGTCGATGAACCTGACTCGTCAACCAACTGGGCCAATAAGGCCGCCGAAATGGTGTCACCGGCCCCGACAGTGTCGACGACCGTCACGCGATAACCGGGAACAGCAATCGGTGGCCGTCCCTTGCGCCAAGCCAAGGCTCCGCCTCGACCTTTGGTCATTACGACAAGAGCCGGGCCTGATTCGGCCCACCGCGCACACACATCGGCCATGTCTGCGTGTGGATACATGTAGGCGATGTCTTCATCGCTGGCCTTGACGATGTGGGCTGCGTCGATGAATTGCTCCGCGTAGCTACGCATGATCTCTGCTGACTGGGCCGCTGGGCGAGCATTGGGGTCGTAGCTGAGTGTGATGTCACCATTATCAGCGGTCTGTTGCCACGCAGCCAGGAGTGCCGGTACACCATCGCCCAGCCAAGACACCAACGATCCGGTGTGCCAGGCACATACATTGCTAGATTTCATCAGCGCCAAAGCTGAACCCAAATCCGTCGGTGTCCAGGATAAATCTGGGCTATCGCGGTGATAGAACGTGTAGGTCATTGCCCCATCAGGTGTACGAGCACACACGGCCAGCATGGCCAAACCACCGACGCGAATGACGCCGTTGCTGACCAGGCCGGCATCGCTCATGTGCTGATCGAGGCGATCTGAGAACAGGTCATCGCCGGAGCGAGCCAGGAGTAAGGGGTCAACGCCCAGCCGCAGGAGACCCAGGGCGACGTTTGCCGGGGAACCCCCGGGAATAGCCCGGTATGCGATCGAATGATCATCAGTGCTGGAGGTGGACCCGGGTACGAGGTCAATGAGTCGCTCCCCCAGCACCGCAATCACCACGCCCGTCACCCTAGCCCGAGGTAGACGACGTCTGGCCAAACCTGCCTAGGTTCTAGTCTGGTGACATGAGTTCTTCACCTGGTGAGTCTGACTCCTACCGTGACATCCTCCCCCTCGGCCCGGACACCACGACCTATCGCCACCTCACCACCGAGGGCGTACGCCTCCTCGAAGCCGGAGGTCGCAATTGGTTGGAGATCGAACCCCACGTGCTCGCCGACCTCACCTCCGCCGCGATTCGCGATATCTCGCACCTACTGCGCCCCGGCCACCTCGCTCAACTCCGATCGATCATCGACGATCCCCAGGCCAGCCCCAATGATCGATTCGTAGCGCTTGATCTGCTCAAGAACGCCAACGTCGCTGCCGGTGGCGTTCTGCCGATGTGCCAAGACACCGGTACGGCGATCATCATGGGCAAAAGAGGGCAATCCATTGTGACCCAGGGCCCGGATGAGGCGGCCATCAGCGCGGGTGTCAAACATGCCTATGACACGTTGAACCTGCGGTATTCGCAAATGGCTCCCCTGTCGATGTGGGACGAACGCAATACCGGCAGCAACCTTCCCGCCCAGATCGACATCTACGCCGACACCAAGCCCGGTCACGAGTTGACCTATGAGCTGCTGTTCATGGCAAAGGGTGGCGGCTCGGCGAATAAGAGTTTTCTGTACCAAGAAACCAAGGCGCTACTCAACCCCGTTCGCTTCGCGGAGTTCCTTGACGAGAAACTTCGCTCACTAGGCACCGCCGCGTGTCCGCCCTATCACCTGGCTGTCGTGGTCGGTGGCACATCTGCCGAGTACGCGCTGAAGACCGCAAAGCTGGCGAGTGCTCGCTACCTTGACTCTCTGCCCGTGCACGGCTCTCCTCATGGCAACGGTTTTCGAGATCTCGAGATGGAAGCAGAGGTGCTCCAGATGACGCGCACCTTCGGCATTGGTGCGCAGTTTGGCGGTAAGTACTTCTGCCATGACGTGCGAGTAATTCGACTGCCTCGTCACGGCGCCTCGTTACCCGTTGCCATCGCCGTCTCGTGCTCTGCTGACCGGCAGGCACTGGCCAAGATCACCCCCGAGGGCGTTTTCCTCGAACAGTTAGAAACCGATCCGGCCCATTACCTGCCCGACGTTCTTCCCGAAGAAGCCCCGGACGATGTGGTGCGCATCGACCTGGCCCAACCGATGGCTGCGGTGCGCGAGCAATTGAGCAAACTCCCGGTCAAAACCCGGGTTGCCCTCACGGGACCTTTGGTTGTTGCTCGAGACATCGCCCATGCACGTATCAAGGACATGCTCGATCGTGGCGAACCGATGCCGAAGTATCTACAAGATCACGCTGTGTATTACGCCGGCCCAGCAAAAACCCCTGAGGGATACGCATCAGGCTCCTTCGGCCCCACTACTGCCGGGCGAATGGATGCCTACGTTGATCAGTTCCAAAAAGCCGGCGGCTCGTTCGTGATGTTGGCAAAAGGAAACCGAAGCAGTGGGGTCACCAAAGCTTGCGCTGACAACGGTGGGTTCTATCTGGGTTCGATCGGCGGCCCCGCAGCGATTTTGGCGCAGGACAACATCACCTCGGTGGAGGTGCTTGATTTCCCAGAACTAGGCATGGAGGCGGTCTGGAAAATCGAGGTCGTTGATTTTCCAGCATTCGTCGTGGTGGACGACAAGGGCAATGACTTCTTCGCCGAAACCCTGCGCCCGATCGCGACTACGATTCCGGTGGGTGTTCCCACCAACTAGCGGCTGGGCCCGCTAGTACCAGCCGTTGTTCTTCCAGAACTTCCATGCGTTTTTCGGTGAGCCGTACCGGTTCTCGATGTAGTCGGCTCCGACCTTGATTTGCACGTAGGGGCTGGCTCGATAACTCGAGATCGAAAAACCTTCGGCCTTAATATACGGGCCATTTACCTGACCGAGGCCGTACCAGGGGCCCTGCCAGTTGACCACGTCGTAGCGCCAGTTGCTCTCCTTGAACCACATCTTGTTCAGCGCCCGAAACTCGCGATATTTCCAGCCGTATTCGGCAGCGATGAACTTCTTGGCCAGCCACTGGCTGTACTCGGGAGTGCCTACTTCGTGCTGGGTGGAGCCAAAACGCCGTTCGGCGGCCGCATGGCGGGTGCCACGAAGGGACTTCTTGGTGTCCGCCGTGGGGGATTTGCCCGTAGACGCTGAGGCATCACTTGTCGCGGACTTCTCGATTGGGGTGTAGTTGTAGCGGGAAGAACTAGGCCACCCGCTCTCAGCATTTGCTCGGTGATCGCAGTTCCAATTGGCACCCCATTCTGACGACCATTGGCGCCAGCCGGCCCCACGATTGAAGATCGTCCAGAATGCCGCGTCCTGCCAAAATCGATTCCAGCGATACAGCGGCTGGCTTTTGAGTTTATTGAGTTCTTTGGCAGCCGCGGAGCCGTATTCGGCTTCCATCTCGGCCTGCAGCTTGCCCACCACTCGACTCGGGGAGTTGTAGGGACCCATCTGATAGGCACCTACGAACGAGCCTGACGCTTCGTCGTAATTGCCGCCGCTCTCGCGTTGCACGACACACAACCGATACTGCTCAAAGCGCTGGTCAAAGTATTGACCCTGATACGCACTCGCTCGGTAACCCTTGATGTCTTGGCCGGCCTCAGTCAGCCAGGGCAGCACCCCGGCTTCGGTCGCACTGCCACCGCGGGGGCGGCGTTCATTTGAGTCCTTCGTCGAGGCATCGCCGGTATCGTCTGCCGCCGGGGAAACCACGGGGACGGTGGACGCAGCCGACGCCGCTACAGCAGAGCCAAGGCTGGTCACCACCAGGGCTGCAGAGAGCGACGCGATACCTACTGCCATGACGCGCGATGAGCGAGCTCGCACACGGTGCCTTTCGTCGAGGCAGCGAAGCCGGATTCGCCGCCGGGTGGGCCCACGTGCACACTGCTCCACCGCTGCGCATCCGAGCAAAGCAACGGCAGTTCAGCGCCGACAACCGCGAGCGGCGGTCAGCAAGCCGGTGCCTGCCGGGCAGGTACCGATGGGCCGAACGGTCCCTACGATGCTGGTAGATCCCACAAATGTCACGTTCAGATCACGGACAAGTTGTGGATAACAATCACAAGATTTCCGACATTTCGGACCAGATATCGGGCCCCCACCCTGGTTGCATGTGATCTAGATCACAGGATTTAGCTCACTCGGCGCGCTTTCGCGACACGACCGTTACCTCGTCATCCTCCGGCTAGGAGATACCGATCGGATGATCTTCCAGGAGTTCGGTGACCAGCGCAGCGATCGGTGAGCGCTCGGCTCGAGTCAGCGTGATGTGGGCAAACAACGGGTGACCCTTTAGTTTTTCGACCACCGTCACGACCCCGTCATGACGTCCGACGCGCAGATTGTCTCGCTGGGCAACATCGTGGGTGAGCACGACGCGCGAGTCGCGCCCAATCCGCGACAGGACGGTCAGCAACACATTGCGCTCCAAAGACTGGGCCTCATCGACAATCACGAAACTGTCATGCAGCGATCGGCCGCGAATATGGGTCAACGGGAGCACCTCAAGCATGCCGCGGTCAATAACCTCATCGACTACCTCAGTCGTGGTGATCGCCCCGAGGGTGTCAAAGACGGCCTGAGCCCACGGCGACATTTTCTCGTTCTCACTCCCGGGCAGGTAACCCAGTTCTTGACCACCTACGGCATAGAGAGGTCGAAAGACCACGACCTTACGGTGGGCACGTCGCTCCAGCACAGCCTCAAGACCCGCACATAGGGCGAGTGCACTCTTGCCGGTGCCAGCCCGGCCGCCCAATGACACGATGCCGACTTCAGGGTCAAGCAATAGGTCAAGGGCGATGCGCTGCTCAGCGCTGCGACCATGCAAACCAAAGGCCTCGCGGTCACCACGCACGAGGCGTAACCGTTTATCAGGCGTGATCCGACCGAGGGCGCTGCCGCGATCAGACAGCAGTACGACCCCGGTATGGCAGGGAAGTTCACGTGCCTCAGGGCACTCAATCTCTGCCATCTCAAAGAGGTCATCAATGAGCGAGGATGGCAACGAGATCTCGGCCATACCCGTCCACCCGGATTCAACGACCAGTTCGGCCCGGTACTCCTCTGCGCTCAAGCCCACCGATGATGCCTTTACCCGCATTGGCAGGTCTTTACTGACCAGCACGACTTCCTGTCCGCCCTTAACCAGGTTGCACGCGACAGACAGTATCCGAGTATCGTTGTCTCCCAATTGAAAACCGCTAGGCAGTACTGAGGCATCGGTGTTGTTGAGTTCGACTCGCATTGTTCCGCCACGCTCACCAACCGGCACTGGTCGATCCAAACGGCCATGTAAGACCCGCAGGTCATCAAGTAGGCGTAGTGCCGCTCGTGCGTAGTAGCCCAACTCCGGATGAGTACGTTTGGCCTCTAACTCAGTCACCACAACAACCGGTAGCACCACCTCGTGCTCATCGAATCGCATGAGTGCATGCGGATCCGAGAGCAAGACGCTGGTATCAAGCACGTAGGTACGACATTGCGATGCGACGGGCACAAAGCCTCCCTGGCGCTACCCGCCCGAGTGACGCCTTGCCGTGCGCGTTCACCCCACGGTTTGCGACATTACAGGGACGACCGGGTGCCGACCCGATGCTTAAAAGCCTAGGTCGGTGGAGCCCCAATCTTCAACGCCACGCCGTGCCCCCCGACCAAACTTCCGGTAAACGAACCTAGTTGTCTAGGTCGACACCGACAGCTTCCATGAGGCGTGAGCGGCGGGTTCCCATCGCCGGCCTCGTCACGCCATCGTGCACGTGATCGTCATGGTTGAAAGTTGCGCCCAAGACGATTCCATCGCCCATGCCGTACAGCAGGGGCAAAGCTCCCGCAGTGATCCGGCCGGTCGTATTGATAGACGTGAGCCCCGGTGCGATTGCCTCGGCATCCGCCTTGACCTGCCATACAAGGTCAGCGGAGTCCTCGAGATCGGACGCAACGTTCTTCAACTGGGTGCTGACGATGTACAAGTAGATGGCCAGGCCAGCAATCAAAGCAGCGACGTTGATTACGGTGAATAGTTGCATTGAGCTCATGAGCGCACCTTGTCCAGTACTCGTCCGAGGAACAGGTGATGTTCCAATCCTTCAGCCAACACGGCCTCAACGCCACCGGCGGTTGTAGTAATGAGCGTCGTATCGCCGGTGTTCTCCTTGATTGCCACGAGAGTCGTCTTAATGGCAGCCACCCGCTTGCGAATACGCGCGACAAAAATAACCAGAAGCGTTAGCAGCGCGGCAACAACAACGACGACGACAGCCCCAAGGATGTTGGCAATCAGCCACAGTTGTTCGACTTGATCATCCACGTCAGCCTCCCAGCCTGGTGCGGCCACGCTTGAGCCCGTCAATGACGGCGAGCGCGGATTCGATGGTCTCGTTGAGCCCACTGAGGCCGGCGGTATTTCGCTCGGCCTGCTGCAGCCCTTCGAGAATGGATCCTGCTTGATTACCGATCCGCCAGGCGAGCACCAGGATCGGAACAACAAGCGCGACCACGACGAGTACGACGACCAGGCCGATGATGTACCCGATCAGCCAGCCTTCGTGTCCGGTGAAGTCCATGCTCTCTCCCTAGATCGATTCGGCGAAGGCTCGAACCGGAGCCAGACTCTGGTTCACCGATGCCACGGTAGACGGGACGGTAGACGTCTTTTGCACGATGACCTGCACTCCACCGTCTAGCGCCCCAAGGGTCTTGGACGTCGCAGCTAGGTGCAGTATCGCCCGGAACAGTCCAAGCGCGGCCGCGGCAATGATCAGCGCGGCGACCACAAGCGTGACGATAGCTTCAATTGGCATGTGTGACTCCTAACCCAGCAACTTAGAAACCGGACCCGCGTAGCGCACTGCTCCGTTGGCAACTTCTTTGATGACATCGTCAGTCGTAGCGAGCAACTCGGGCGTGGTGTTCAACTCTCCGATGAGGGCTACTCCACCAGCGAGGGCGTCGTCGGATGCGGCGCGAACTCGTTCCAGCGCACCAAGAAGCATGTTGAGCAACGCCACGAGAACGGGCACGATCACGATGATGAGGATCAGATTACCGATCATCCACAGACTCATCTCTCTCCTCCAGTTCTAACGGCTCGGCGCCGGTGAGTAGGGCAGGAAGAAGCGTGCAAAAACTCGTTTGGCGGCCCGGAAAAACGCGGTGATACCAATGGCGATACCACTGGCGGCCTGAGGCCCGCCAATAGCCATCGGATCTCGCCCCTCGGCCAGTGCAGTAATGCGCGCCTTCATGGACGAGGCCGTCTGGTCGACAAGAACGCCGGTAACGTCGGCGACAAGTCCGCGCCCGTACTGGGCCGCAGCACCAGAAATTGCTAGATCCATGCTGATGTCAACCTTCGTTGAAGCCCCTAACTGCTTCAAACTGATGGTCATCAACATATTGGCCGCTCCGCGCCCCTTCCGATCGGCACCGGCAGCATCAATGACCAGGGACTTCCGGGTCTCGTCTCGATCCTTGATCTTCGCCGAACCGGTGAACTCGAGTTTGACCGGGCCAGCCGAGATGACCACATCACCTTCGTACTGGTCTTCGCCCACCTCATCGGTGAGATCAGCGCCCGGGATGCATGCTGCGACCAGCGGGACATCATAGAAGAACTTCCAGACCTGATCGATGGGCTGATCGATGTCGAATGACTGCTTGATCAGCATGGAACCTCCCTTTGGATGAACGAACCGGGGTCTTTCTCGAACGCCTTTCTGCACCCCATGGCGCAGAAGTAATAGGTCGTACCCTCAAATTCGAAGGGGCGATTAGACGGGACAGCCTCGACCGTCATGCCACAGACCAGATCAATGACTTCATCGGGCTCAACAACATCGAGCATTGATCGCTGGCGAGGCCTCAGCGAGCCAGCCGCTCTGAGTTGTACGAGTTCGGCAAGGATCGACACTGCGATCTCCCGGTGGCTGGTATGACCAAGATCCAGCCCAATAGGTACGCGTACCTGATCGAGCTTGTGCGTGGACACTCCCTGGTCAGCGAGGAATCCGCGGACAACTTCGCCCCGCCTGCTCGATGCGACAAGGCCGATGAAGACCGCGTCCGCCCGGACAGCCTCCCCGATCGCCTCCTCATCTCCGTGACCCTGAGTCGCCACCACAACGACGGTTGCCGGTGAGACCATCGCGGCTTGGAAATCCGGACCATCGATCATGTCTGCACGCCACCCAATGTCTCGCACCAGCTCCACCAGTGTGAGGGCCATAGGTGAGCGGCCAACAACCAAAACATGCGGAGCCGACATCATGGGCTCAATGAAGATCTGCAAAGCACCATCGCTTTGGCAAGAGATCGGAACCGTCAACACGCCGTCCGGTACATGAATGCCATCGAGATCCGCCGCTTGGCCGAGCCACACCAAAGTGGACTCGCCCTGGTCGAGCACCCGCTTGGCCTCCCGGATAAGAACCGGTTCAGCGCAGGCTCCACCGATCCAACCGAACAGTTCACCATCGGCCGTCACGATCGCTCGTGAACCATGCTGACCCGAAGAAGGCGGCTGACGCCACACCACGGTCGCCATGGCGAAGGCCTGCCCAGAATCCATGAGCTCTATCGCCCGCGCCATGACCTCCGCGCCCTCTGCTGGACGCTGATCAGTCACCTCACTCGACCTTCATCGGCGGCATACCGGAGACATCTTCGCCAGTCTGCAACGCCTCGTAGACCCGGTTGGGCATCATCGGCATGTCAACGTTACGAACGCCCGTGTGCTCAATGGCGTTCATGACAGCGTTCACAAACGCCGCCGGGCCGCCGACGGTGGCGCACTCGCCAACTCCCTTGGCTCCGATCGGATGATGCGGGCAGGGGGTGACCACCTCGTGCAGTTCGAAACCTGGTGTTTCCCAGGCCGTTGGCAGCAGGTAGTCCATGTAGTTGGATCCAATGCAGTTGCCTTCTTCGTCGAAGGTGATGTACTGCATGTTCGCCATGGCGTACGCCTCGGTCAAGCCGCCCATGATCTGGCCCTCGACGATCATCGGATTAATGCGAACGCCGCAGTCATCCACGGCAACGAATTTCAAGACATCCCACACGCCGGTCTCGGCATCAACCTCTACCTTGCAGATATAGGCGGCAAACGGCCACGTCAGGTTGGGCGGGTCGTAATACGCATTATTCTCCAGGCCCGGCTCAAGCCCGTCCGGAACGTTGCTGTAGGCCGCAAGCGCGCAGTCTTGGATGGTGACGCCACGCTCTTGGTTGCCACGCACGTAGAAGCGACCAAGCTCCCACTCAATGTCTTCCTCAGACACCTCGAGCAGATGGGCCGCAATCTTGCGCGCCTTTGCGCGAATCTTGCGAGCAACCATCGCTACAGCAGCTCCTGCAACCGGGGTCGATCGCGACGCATAGGTGCCCATGCCAAACGGTGCCGTGTCGGTGTCACCCTCCTCAACCACAATGTCTTCGGCTGGGATACCCAACTCATGGGCGACAATCTGCGCCCAGGTGGTCTCATGACCTTGCCCTTGAGTCTTGGCGCCGGTGCGGAGGATCGCCTTGCCGGTCATGTGAACACGCAGCTCAGCTGAATCGAACATCTTGATGCCGATGATGTCGTATTCACGGCTATTGCCTGCGCCAAGTGGCTCGGTCATTGTTGAGATCCCGATACCGAGAAGCTTGCCGCGCTTACGCGCCTCCTCCTGTTCCTGCTTGAAGGTGCTGTAACCAATTGCCTCGAGACCAATATCCAGGCACTTGCCGTACTGCCCGGAGTCGGTCAAGAATCCAAAAGCAGTGCGGTAGGGGAACATGTCGTCCTTGACCAGGTTCAAACGTCGAAACTCCGCTTGATCCATACCCAGATCGTTTGCGGCCGCATGCATCATGCGCTCCTGGAAGAACATCGCTTCGGTCACCCGGAACGAGCATCGATAGGCGACGCCACCGGGGGCTTTAGTGGTGTAGTAGCCCTCACTCGTTAAGTGCGCCGCCGGCACTTCGTAGCAGGCAAACGTTGAGTGCATCAGGCCGATCTTGAATTTGGTCGGCTGAGCATCAGCAAAAAAGGCCCCGTGATCAGACACGGTGTGCATCCGCATGCCCAGAATTCTGCCGTCCTTACGCAAAGCCAGTTCTCCGCGCAGGTAAACGTCGCGACCGAAGCCGGTCGAGATCAAGTTGCCCGTCTTATCCTCGATCCACTTGACCGGACGCTCAGTGAGAATGGAAGCAAGAATAGAAATGACATAACCCGGGTAGATCGGCACCTTGTTTCCAAAGCCCCCGCCCAGGTCTGGAGAGACAATGCGGATCTGGTGTTCGGGCAATTCCGCAACCATCGCCACAGCTGCGCGAACGATGTGGGGAGCCTGCGAGGTCATGAAGACCGTTAGTTTCCCGGTCGCGCGGTCGTAATCGGCAATAGAACCGCACGGCTCAAGCGGCGAGGGATGCGAACGCGGGTAATGCAGGTCGATCTTGGAGACAACATCGGCCTCCGCGAATGCCTGGTCCGTGCGCTCCTTGTCACCAATTTCCCAATCAAAGATCTTGTTGGTCGGCTGGTTTTCCTTGTCATCGCGAATAAGCGGCGCACTGGGATCCTGCGCCTCGAACGGATTAACCACGGCCGGAAGCTGCTCGTACTCAACAACAATTTTGCTGCAAGCATCCTTGGCAATGTAGGGATCATCAGCGATGACCGCTGCTACCTCTTGGCCTTGAAAGCGCACCTTGTCAGTGGCAAGAACTGCCTGAGTGTCATAAGACAAGGTGGGCATCCAGGCGAGATTTCGAGCCGCCATCATCTCGCCAGTTAGCACGAGTCGAACACCAGGAATCTCCCAAGCCGCAGATGTGTCAATCGACTTGATTCGCGCGTGAGCGACGTTGCTGCGAAGGATTTCCATGTGCAGCATGCCCGGGAGCACGATGTCGTCAACATAGTTGCCCTTGCCACGAATGAAACGGTTGTCCTCGACCCGGCGACGGCTCGCGCCCATCCCGCCGATCTTGATCTCGTCCAGAGCCATCACGCCTCCTGAGTTTGTTCGTCACGCATCTTCTTTGCCGCCCACAGGACCGCATTAACGATGTTCTGGTACCCCGTGCAGCGGCACAGGTTGCCCGACAGAGCCCATCGGACTTCGTCCTCGGTGGGGTCGGGATTACGCTCTAACAATGCCTTGGCTGTGAGCATCATGCCAGGAGTGCAAAAACCGCACTGCAGTCCGTGCTCTTCCTTGAAACCTTCCTGTACCGGGTGCAAACCACTGGCGCTCCCCATACCTTCGACGGTCTCAACCGCGTGTCCGTCGGCCTGCACAGCAAACATCGTGCAACTCTTTGCCGGCCGCCCATCGAACAAGACGGTGCAGGCGCCACAGCTGGTTGTGTCGCAACCGGTATGGGTGCCAGTGAGAGCCAAGCCCTGACGCAATAAATGTGCGAGCAAAAGGCGTGGTTCGACATCGACGGTGCGCTTTTGACCATTCACGTCAATGGTCACCCGGCGCACCGGAACATCGGCACCTGGAGTCGGGGCTACTTCGTCGTAAAGACTCGACATTGTCACGCTGCCTTCTGCTCGGATTTGGCGATATTGGTGAGAAGCCGCGTCACAAACGTCTTCACGATATGGCGCTTGTAATCAGCTGATCCGCGATGATCAGTGCGGGGTTCTGCCACGGCGGCAACGGCTTCGGCCGCTGCTTCAATATTTTCTGCGGTCAGGGGCTTACCCTGCAGAACGGAAATGGCCTCGTTGGCGTCGATCGTGCGGCCTCCCACTCCGGCCAGCGCGCAGCCCGCATGGGAGACGGTGGCCCCGGCCATGTCTAGCGCCACCGCGACAGAGGCGGTCGCGAAGTCACCCACCCGACGCTCCAACTTCAGGTATCCACCTCGAGCTGTGCCCTTGGCTCCTGGAATCACCGCTTCGACGGCAATCTCGTTGTACGCAAGGGCATTTGCAAAGGGACCGAGCACAAAATCACGTACATCAATCTCGCGGCGACCCTGGGGGCCCTGCGCCACGATTTTGCCGCCCAGCGCCACCATCGTGGCGGCCCAATCTCCTTGCGGATCGGCGTGGCACACCGAGCCCACGAAGGTGCCACGGGTGCGAACAATCGGATCCGCAACCAAGTCTGCCGCTGCGGCAAGGGTCGGATGGGTATTCGCGAGCGTCGTAGAGAACTCAAGGTCTTCGTGGCGGCACAGGGCACCGATGCGCAGCGTGCCATCCGGATCGACCCGCAGGTAGTCCAGGCCGGGAATCCCATTGATGTCAACAAGCATCTCCGGTGAGGCAAAGCGCAACTTCAGCATCGGGATCAGACTCTGACCGCCAGCGAGGATCTTCGCCTCGCCGCCACTTCGGTCGAGGAGGGAAATAGCTTCCTGCACAGTCTTAGGAGACTCGTAGGAAAATCGTGACGGATACATGGGTTCCTCTCAGCTCTACGCGTGTGTGTCGCGTACTGCGACCGGCAGGGAATCGGCATCGGGGTCGGGGCGAGGCTCTTGATCTGGGGGCCATGGGCCCTGAACAGGCTGACCGGCCACCTTGAGAAACTCGGTGAACTGGGGCCAGGCCCACACTGTGGGGCTACTTCCTGTGCGCGGGGAATTCTCGATGAGTGCGTAGAGTCTGGGACTTCCTGATTCGTGGCCGGTTGATTCGATTGCCATCGGGGTCCTTTCCTACTCGGTGAAGTGATCGCCCGCCGGACGCTCCCCCGACGATGCGCCACATTTAATCACCAGTCTTGCCTACGTGACAGGAAAAAACATCAGGTATTTCAAAATTCATTCATTCATTCATTTAGTCAGCCGATCAGTCAGTCCGACCTACGGCAGACGCAGGTTCAAAATCATTTGCGCCGCGATGGCAACCGCAATTTCAGCGGGGTCCCGTGAACCGATATCGAGGCCAGCCGGGCCTCGCACTCGCGATAGGTCAGTCACTTCACGCAGGGCCAGCCAGTCAGCTCGAGTCTGCTGCATCGACTCCGAGCCCAAGGCGCCGATGTAACCGGCTCGACTCTCCAGCGCCGACATCAAATAGGTCCCGGTGATCTCCACGTCATGACCCATGACGACGATGCCGTCTAATTCAGACAGGCCAGCGGCTAGACCAGCCACCATTCCCGGCCGGGATTCCACGGTCGACTTCCACTCCAGTAGCACCCCCTGCGCGGCCAACGCATCCGCGATCGGACCCTGGCCAGCGATAACCAACCGCGTGATCGGCGTGAGCACGGTGGTGATCTCCGACCCGTCGACAAACACCGCCGGTCGGCCAGAGGTCGCTGCGGGCGCATCACGCTCGCTGATGCCCTCGGCCAACGTCAAAGAGGTGACCTCATTATCCTCAATCGCCGCGCTAATCACCACGGTTTCGCGGTCCATCAGTTGCGGCCAAAGTTGTGCGGGGAACTGATCAGCGGGGACAAGCAGAAATTCAACGGTCGACCCCTCCGGGAGGCCGCAGACAGCACTCTCAACGGTGGTTACAACGTGCCGGATGAGCCGCCCGCTGGACAATTTTCGTGACGCTACATCCGCGAGCACCCCGTCAAACGCACCACCCATGATCGACCCCACTTGGCCGCCACCCGGGGTGAAAGCCAGGGCTTCGTCTGTCACGACCGGTGAAAGCATCCAGGCAACGTCTGCCCGAGTTCCCGATCGCGCACACGCGGCCACACTCAAGGCAATGTCGTACATGCCGGGAGTGTAGGACACCTATGAACAGTTCACCCACTCATCGGTTCCATCGGCGAAATACTGATGCTTCCAGACTGGGATCCGGGCTTTGGTTTGGTCAACCAATGCAGAACACGCGGCAAATGCTTCACCCCGATGCTTGGCACTCACGGCAGCCGCCAGGGCACAGTCGCCAATCTCCAGCGCGCCAACTCGATGCACAAGAGCCAGCGCCACCACATCGAATTGCGCTGCTACGTCGGCTGCCACCTCCGCCAGGAGTTCGGCCGCCGTGGGATGCGCCTCGTACTCCATCCGAAGCACCGTACGGCCCTGATCGTGATCTCGAACATCGCCGGAAAATGTCACGGTAGCCCCGGCGCGCCGATCAGATACGACAGCAGCAAGATCGTTCACATTAATCGGATGGACTGCCAGATCGACAGCTCGAACTAAAAGTGACCCACTCATCGCCGTCATTCCGCCATTATTGGGGGCGATGCACCGCGGTGCCATACGTGCCGGGGATTTACTCGATCAACGAGAAGGGCAACCCATGCGGGAGATTCTGCAGGACTTGGTGGCAGCTCACGATCGAGACGAAGCAATCGCGATGGCAACCGTCGTGCGAACCTGGCGCTCAGCACCCCGACCCGCCGGTGCCTCCATGATCGTTACCGAAGGCGGCGAAGCAATCGGCTCGGTCAGCGGTGGTTGCGTGGAGGGAGCCCTCTACGACGTCGGCCAAGAGGTATTGGCCAGTGGCCAGGCATGCCTAGAAACCTATGGCGTGAGCGATGACGATGCTTTTTCCGTGGGACTCACCTGCGGGGGCATCCTCGACGTCTTTGTCGAGAAGGTCACTCCCGCCAACTGGCCAGAGTTGCCCGGCATGCTGCGTAGCGTTGAGCAGGAGGAGCCGGTTGCGGTCGGCATCGTCGTGCGCTGCCCCGAAGGCGGTCCGCTTGGCCGGCACATCGTCGTACGTCATGACAGAGTCGAAGGCTCACTCGGGACCGAACGACTTGACGACACGGTGGCTTCGGACATCCGTGGCCTGCTGGAGTCAGGAACCACGGGATTTTTGCGCTACGGTCCGGCCGGTGAGCGACTCGGCGACGGACTAGAAGTTTTCGTGAGTAGCCTCGCGCCACCCCCTCGTATGTACATCTTTGGTGCGATCGATTTTTCCGCTGCCTTGTGCCGCGTCGGTAAACTGCTGGGCTTTCGCGTCACGGTCTGCGATGCACGAGAGATTTTCGCAACCACAAGAAGATTTCCCGAGGCCGACGACGTCATCGTGGATTGGCCGCACCGATGGCTCTCAAGTCAGCCCGTTGACTCGCGGACCGTCATATGCGTCTTGACCCATGATCCGAAGTTCGACGTGCCCGCTTTGCAGGTTGCGCTGCGCACCAATGCCGGCTACATCGGCGCCATGGGTTCGCGTCGCACACATGAGGATCGTCTAGCCCGGTTGCGCGAAGTCGGAATGACCGAGGATGAAATCACTCGACTACATTCACCCATCGGGCTCGATCTGGGTGCCAGGACTCCAGAAGAGACAGCCATATCTATTGCGGCAGAAATCGTTCAAGCACGGTGGGGTGGTTCGGGCGGACACCTTGCGCAGACCGCCGGACCGATTCACCCAGGAGCCCCCCGCTGAGGATTTTGGGGCTCGTGCTGGCTGCGGGTGAAGGACGGCGTTTCGGTGAGCCCAAAGCGCCAGTCGTGGTGAATGGCAAACGAATGGTGGACAGGGCGGTTGACGTTCTCCGGGATGCCGGATGTGAACCGGTCATTGTTGTTCTGGGTGCCTGGCAGGGATATGTGCCCCATGCCGAAACAGTGTTCAACAGAAACTGGCCAAGCGGTATGGGCTCTTCGTTGAGAGTCGGCATGAAGTCTGC
>JAFMCH010000023.1 GCA_017857875.1 Actinomycetota bacterium
CCGTGTACAACCACCAAGGCCCGCTGGGGAGCACCCCGGCATCGAAGTCGCTCAAGGCGATAGCGCTGCCGAACACCACTCCTAGGAGAAGCGAGCCGAAAGTGAAATTAAGGAACGCTGCAGACACGGCACGGCCGGACACAGCCCCCACCCGGCCATTAAGGGCCTGTTGAACCGCGATGAGAAGCCCGGCACTAAAGGCCAAGAGCACCGGACCAAGGGAGCTCAAGACCGGACCACTCAGTCGGTCTGACACGGCCACGGCGACTCCCACGATAGCCAGTGCGGCCGAGAGCACTCGCGCCCCGTTGATCGGTTGGCGTCCGGCTGGTCCGAGACCGAATCGATCCACGATGAGGCTGTTAGTGCTTTGACCGGCCACGACAGCAACCGTAAAAACAGCGACACCGATCAGCGGCACCGTGAGCCCCTGGACTCCAACGAAAAAGCCACCCATGAGGCCACCGATGATCTGCCACCACGGCATCGCGCCGCTGCGCACGGCCGCAATTACCGCACGAACACCGTCACGATACGGACGCCACAGCGCCAGTAGCACGCACAGAATCAGCCAACCCGTGCCGAAACTCACCAGTGCCGCCTGAATGCCGTTGCCGGTCTCGACAGCAAGTGCGCCGTTCACACGAGATTGATAGGCGGTCAAGGCGCCGACGATCACGGCGGTGGCCGCAACGATGAACGTTTTCATGAGCGGCTCATGGCGCCAACATGGTCAATGAAAGAAATGACGCACCCCGGTCAGATACATCGTGGCTCCGGCTGCCTCAGCTGCGGCGATGACCTCAGCGTCACGCACCGATCCCCCCGGCTGCACGACGGCGCGAACACCTGCCGCGAGCAGCACCTCAAGTCCATCGGGAAACGGAAAGAATGCATCCGAGGCCGCTACGCAACCCCGGGCGCGTTCCTCGCCCGCTCGGGCAACAGCCAGCCGTGCGGAATCAACGCGGTTCACCTGCCCCATTCCGACACCGACCGCTGCTCCCTGATGAGCTAGCAAGATCGCATTCGACTTCACCGCACGAACCGATCGCCAGGCGAAGACAAGATCGGACAACGTGGTGGGGTCCGCGGCAGTACCGCAGGCGAGGGTCCACGTGCTGGGATCGTCACCTTCGGCCTGCACCACATCGGTCTGTTGAACGAGTAGCCCGCCTGAGATCGCCCTCCACTCCTGCGTCATCGTGGCCGTGTCATCAACGACTAAAACCCGCAAGTTCTTCTTGCCCTCGAATAACTCAAGGGCGGCGGCTTCGTAGCCGGGAGCCAACACCACCTCGGTGAAAACATCGCTCATCGCTGCTGCCATTCCCTCGGTCACCATTCGATTGGCCGCCACTACGCCCCCGAAGGCGGAGACCGGGTCGGTCGCGAATGCTTTCGCATATGCCGTTTCAATGTCATCGGCTACCGCAACACCGCAGGGATTGGCGTGCTTGATGATCGCTACGGCCGGGTGGTCATGATCGCGAGCGGCACGTAATGCAGCATCAGCGTCGACAAAGTTGTTGTACGACATCTCCTTACCCTGTAATTGCTGTGCACCGGCAATGCCCGAGCGCACACCTGCCGCGCGGTAGACCGCAGAAGACTGATGAGGATTCTCTCCGTAACGCAGTGGCTCGGCCAGAGTAAATGCAGCGCCGACCCACGGCGCGGGTCGATCATCGCGCATCATCCACGTAGCCACGGCTGTGTCATACGTGGCCGTATGTGCGAATGCCTCGGCCGACAACCGCCTTCGGTCATCGAGAGTGAAACCGCCTTCGGTTACCTCCGACATGACGCTGCCGTACGCATCCGGGGACACCACCACCGCAACATTGGCAAAGTTTTTCGCCGCAGCACGCACCATCGCTGGCCCGCCAATATCGATCTGTTCGACGCACTCTTGTGCGTCAGCGCCAGAGTTGACAGTCTCACTGAACGGGTAGAGGTTGACGACCACCAGTTCAAACGGCGCAATACCGAGTTTGCTGAGTTGTGCTGAGTGCTCGGGCCGTCGAAGATCAGCCAGTAGTCCCGCGTGCACGTGCGGGTGCAATGTCTTGACCCGCCCATCGAGGCATTCGGGAAACCCGGTCACCTGCGCCACGGGCGTCACGGAGACGCCAGCATCGGTGATGCGCTGCGCAGTAGAACCGGTCGACACAATCTCAACCCCGGCAGCCTCGAGCGCTTGGGCCAACTCCACCAGTCCGGTCTTGTCATAAACCGAAATCAGTGCTCTGCGAATGACGCGCCGGTCAGTCACGGGATACTCACCCTCCTATCGGTGACCGTGCAGCCGAATCGACTGAGGTCACGAACAATGCGAAGCAGCAGCCGCCGCTCAACAACCTTGATTCGCTCATGCAGACTCGCCTCATCATCATCGGGAAGGACCACGACCGGTTCCTGAGCGATGATCGGACCCGTATCAACCCCGGCATCGACCAGGTGAATCGTGCAGCCACTCACGGCAACCCCGTAGTTGAGCGCATCGCGGATCGCATGCGCGCCAGCGAACGAGGGCAGCAGGGCAGGGTGAGAGTTCACGATGCGGCCGGTGAAGCGATCAACCAGGTCACTGCCCAAAATACGCATAAAGCCAGCACACACGATCCAGTCCGGTGAGTAGGTTGAGATTGCGTCAGCAAGGGCGGTGTTCCATTGCTCCCGC
This sequence comes from Actinomycetota bacterium, assembly GCA_017857875.1. Lineage (GTDB taxonomy): Bacteria > Actinomycetota > Actinomycetes > S36-B12 > S36-B12 > M55B157. The sequence goes on from JAFMCH010000023.1 coordinate 2,684, forward strand.
GTAGCAAAGTCACCCGGCGAGACCACGACCCCCGGTACCTGTGCTTGGCGAGCACGCTCAAGGGCAAAAGCATCGGCTCGGTCAGATATCACTGCCTCGGCGCAAAAATCCTGCTGATCATCGTCGAGGAGCGCCTGCAACAAGGTGCCGCTACCGGAGGCGAGAATAACAATCCGTGCGGTCACGGAGGCAGAGCCTACGCGGTCGGGAGATTAGGAACGAACGACGATGTCACCAGCGAAGCGATCGTGGTAGCCGCGAAGCCAGCCGCTGGGATCCCACAATGGCGATAGACCGATGACAATCGGCAAAATCCACGCCCAGGTACCGATAATCGGCACGACGGCGAGAACCCCGGCAAGGCCAAAAAGCACCAACCAGCGCTTGCTAGCTACCGCCCAACCCGGCCGACCACCAGTCTTGGCGTTGAGGCAGCGGATTCCTACCGCCCACCCCCCCAGCGTGCGTCCCCACAACGCAATCAGCACGATCACATAGCCGGCGGTCACCAGAAACGGCAAAGCTGCCGCAATATCGAACAATCCGGCGTGGGGGTTGAGCATCACCTGTTCGCCGGTGACGGCATCGATGCGAATCTGAACGACGCCGGTGCTACCCCGAAATAACGGTGCGATGATCCCGACGACCACCATGATCAACATCGCATCAATCGCAGCCCCGGCAATTCGACGCGGCATCGAGGCCAGCCGCACCGATGTCGGCCGCTGTGGGGCAGCCGACGAACGCGTGGAACCCGACGATGCTGAGCGAACATGTTCGGTGGTACTCGACACATTCACTCCCGTTCTGTCACGTGTTCGTGCGCTAATCCCCGCCACACGGTCGGAAGTACCACGATGAGGTATCCAACAGCCCAAAGCCCGCAGGCCACGCCGACCGCTGGAATGATATTCGGGCCGATGGCGTCGAGTTGGTTGCTACCTAGAGCTCCGGAGGACGCAACCAGCACGATGGTGAGCAACAGTGCCGATACACACACCGCACCGAGGGCCGCCGCCAGCAGGCTCCGACCCGATAGCCCTCGCCTACGCAATACGGCCGCACCGAGAACGCCAGCAATAATGCCGACGACTGGAAGCATCGCGCTACCCGCAGGTGGCGACACAGGTAGGGCGCTGAACAACGGAAGTGGCGGCAGCGCCGGCACGACCTCGGTCGAGAAGGGGCCCACGGTGACCCCGCCGACAGGCACGAATCCCGCGCCGATTCCGTAGGAGATGGCCCAGCCGACGGCCACCGGAAGGTAACCAATCGCCAAAACGATCGCGGCGATCAGCGCCGCCACGTCAATGCCGCTGCCGACGTCAAGCAGGGTCGCGGAGTCAGCCAGCAGCGCGATACCCACCAGCGCAGCACCTGCGCCAACCCACACCATGAAGCCCACGATGCCGGCGGCGCACACGTGACGCACCGGCGCAGCGACGTGGGTCAGCCACGTACGCAGGTGACCGCCGTAGCTCAGCACGCCCAGACCCACGCCGATGCCACCAACGACAAAAGTTGTCAGGAGCACTCGCCCCGGCGCCTGATCGGATTGATCAAGCAGGGCAGAAGCACCTACGGCGAGCAGGGCATAGGTGACCGCCGCAACCGCAGCCAAGCCAAGGGCCGTGGAGCGACGTTCAATAACCGCTACGCGCGCTGCCCATCGCCCAGCCGCGAACAAGACCAATAAAATAAGTGCACCTAGGCCCCATGGCACCAGGGTGATCGTGACGCCATCGACGACCATCGGCACGCCTTGGGCTCCCAGCCACACGGTGGCAGCGACTCCCATCACTGAGTCTGCGACCGCACCGGTATTCGTGGAGGTAAACCACAAAAGCAGGGGCGGAATACCAAACAGCACCCAGGTAACCGCCGTGCCGCCGATCGCGGCGATGGGGCCGGCCAGCAACACAGGCCAGGGAGCCGCGGGACCGCTGGAGCGGCGAAGACGAGTGCGGCCGCGAGGCGACGACGAAGCATCGACCACTTCGGTCACACCCGTCACATTGGCCACAGCCCTAGAGTGTCAGGAATTGACCATCGATGCCCGCATCGGCACGCGCACCATCGCGTTGTTGATTAACTCGTTATTTTTGATCAACTAGCCCGTGATGATCGCGCGCATCAAACGCGCCGTTTCACTCGGTGTCTTACCAACGCGAACACCGACCGCTTCAAGCGCGTCTTGCTTAGCCGCCGCCGTTCCCGAGGAACCCGACACGATCGCACCCGCATGACCCATGGTCTTGCCTTCGGGGGCAGTGAATCCGGCAACGTAGCCCACGACCGGCTTGGTCACATACTCACCGATGTATGCCGCGGCTCGCTCCTCGGCGTCGCCTCCGATCTCACCGATCATGACGATCGCATCGGTCTCGGGGTCATTTTCGAAAGCCTCGAGACAATCGATGTGCGTGGTACCGATGATCGGGTCGCCGCCAATGCCGACGCAGGTCGAGAAACCGATGTCACGCAACTCGTACATCATCTGATAGGTCAAAGTGCCCGACTTGGAGACCAGGCCGATGCGTCCGCGGCCGGTGATGTCTGCCGGGATGATGCCAGCATTCGATTGCCCTGGAGAGATAATTCCGGGGCAATTGGGCCCGATAATGCGGGTGAGTCCAGAGTTTTGCGCGTATTGAAAGAACTGTGCCGTGTCATGCACGGGAACGCCCTCGGTGATGACAACACACAACGGCACCTGCGCATCAACTGTCTCTTCAACGGCGGCCTTGGTGAATCGGGGCGGCACAAACACCACGCAAACATTTGCACCCGTTGCATCAACTGCCGAGGTGACATCGCCGAAGACGGGTATGCCGTCAACCTGTGCACCCCCCTTGCCTGGGGTGACACCGGCTACGACCTGGGCACCGCTCGCCACCATACGGCGCGTGTGCTTCGTGCCCTCCGCGCCAGTCATGCCCTGTACAAGAATTTTGCTCTGCGAATCAAGCCAAATCGACATCTGCTCGTCTCACTTTCCGGTGCGGCTAGCGGCCAATTGGGCAACTCTGCGAGCGGCCTCATCCATCGTGTCGACCAACTCAATGAGTTCATGGCCGAAGTCATTGAGAATTGCTCGCCCGAGTTCGGCGTTATTGCCGTCAATACGGCACACGATCGGCTTCGATACATCCCCACCGCGCCCGGACAGGGCTTCAATCGCCCCGACGATGCCGTTGGCCACAGCGTCACACGAGGTGATGCCGCCAAAAACGTTCACGAACACCGCGCGTACATCGGGATCGTTCAACACGATGTCAAGTCCGTTGCTCATCACCTCGGCACTTGCACCACCGCCGATGTCTAGGAAGTTGGCGGGGCGCACACCATCAAATTCCTCCCCGGCGTATGCCACAACGTCGAGGGTGCTCATAACCAAGCCGGCTCCGTTGCCGATGATGCCAACCTCGCCTTGAAGTTTGACGTAATTGAGGTCCATCGACTGAGCGCGCAACTCGATGGGATCGACGGCATCGCGGTCGAGTAGGTCGGCATGATGCTCATGTCGGTAATGCGCATTTCCGTCGAGCGTGACCTTGCCGTCGAGCGCGAGGACCTGACCATCAGTCGTGAGCACCAGCGGATTGACCTCGACGAGGGTGGCGTCTTCGGACACCATCACCCGCCACAGGCCCACCAAGATATCCGCCGTGGCCGCGCGTACAGCCTCGGGGAAAAGCGCCTCGTCGACAATCTCGCGCGCCAGCGCAGGGGTCATGCCCTCCAGCGCATCGACGCGGCGTCGCACGAGTGCCTCGGGGCGTTCCTCCGCCACCTGCTCAATCTCGACGCCACCTTCTACGCTGGCCATGGCCAAAAAAGCGCGGTTCGTGCGGTCCAGCAGAATCGAGACGTAATACTCATCAGCGATATCAGTGGCCTGTGTCACGAGGAGTTTGCTAACAACATGCCCCTTGATATCGAGACCCAAGATGTCTTGGGCTCGCGCAGCAGCCTCATCAGGATCCGCGGCCAGCTTCACCCCGCCGGCTTTGCCTCGACCACCGGTCTTGACCTGAGCCTTGACGACAACCGGGCCACCGATCTTTCGGGCGATTTCGTGGGCAACCTCCGGGCTGGTACACACCTCGCCCGGGGTAACCGGCACTCCATGGACGTCGAACAGGTGCTTGGCTTGGTATTCGTAAAGATCCACAGGCGGCAGACTACTGTGCGCGGTTTTGCGTGACGAAATCAACAACTGCCTTAGTGGGGGTGCCTGGTCCGAACACCTCCGCAACACCTAGTTGCTTGAGTGCGACAACATCGTCATCAGGAATGATTCCGCCACCAAACACCACGATATCCGCGGCATCGCGTGCCTTGAGCATGTCAATCACCTCCGCGAACAAAGTGAGGTGCGCACCCGACAGGACCGACAGGCCGATGAAATCGGCATCTTCTTGAATCGCCGTGTCCACTACCTGGGCCGGCGTTTGATGCAGACCGGTGTAGACAACCTCGATACCGGCATCGCGCAGAGCGCGCGCCACGACCTTTGCGCCTCGGTCATGGCCGTCGAGGCCGGGTTTGGCGACAACAACTCGGATGGGCCCGCCAGAGCCCGACTCAGACGTCCGCAAAGATCCCTCGCTCATGGGCCCTCAGCCTAGGTCGGCACCTCAGTCGGGCGTATTCAGGGTTACCGTAGTTGCGTGGGTGAACTTCACGATGGTGACGCACATTCGTCCTCGACCCTGGACACGCTGCGACGTTTTCGCCGCAGCGTGGTGTCAGCACAAGGTATTCGAGGAACGGCCGTGGAGGCTGCCTGGATCACCACCCATTTGGCGATGTACCCCCTCGGCCTCGTGCAAGAGCGCGCACGCCTTCATCTAGAACACACATCTTTGGAGGGCCTGCCCCCGACCCAGCGCGGGCTTCTCGTCGGTGATGTGATCGCCGCGGGCACACCGATCGTGCTTATGCACGGGCTTGTCGACAATCGTTCCATTTTTGCGACCATGAGACGCAGCCTCAGTCGCAAGGGGTTCGGCTCGACATACGCCCTTAATTACTCACCACTGACCGACGACATCCGCGCGGTCGCCGTACGACTTGATGAGCTCGTCGACGAGGTGCGCGAGGAAACCGGTCACGATCAGGTGCACATCATCGGTCATTCCATGGGTGGACTCATCGGGCGCTACTTAGTGCAGCGGCTCGGTGGGGGCGAGAAAGTTCACACGCTGGTGACAATGGGAACCCCACACTCAGGCACGGCCCCGGCCCGTTTTGTTCCACATCCGGTTGTTCAGCAGATGCGACCCGACAGTGACCTCATTGAAGAGTTGGCCCTGCCCGCACCCGGATGCTCCACGCGCATCGTGGCCTTCTGGTCTGATCTGGATCAGTTCATGATTCCCAAGCAAAATGCCCGGGTCGACCACCAGGATTTACACGCGCGAAACGTGTTTGTCCCAGGCGCCGGCCACATGTCGCTACCGGTTGACCGGCGCGTTATCCACGACATCAGCACGACCCTGGCGCACCTGGACACCCCACCCGCGGCCTCGGATTTGGTTCAAGACTCCAAGCGTTCGACCGGCGCATAACGTAGGAGTAGTCGCTTGACACCGGCTGATCCGAAGTCAATCGACGCCTGGGACTTCTCGCCCACTCCGTCAACATCGACCACGGTGCCCATGCCGAATTTCGCGTGTAGTACCCGCTCGCCCGGACGTAGGTTCAATGTCGCGGCACCACTTGATGCTCGTGGCACCGAACCATGTGACACGAAGCGGGCGGAGGTGGCGCCAACCATCGATGAGGGCACCGATCGCACCGGTTCTTCACGCAGGCTGAGAACAAGCCGTGGTGGAATGTCATCCAGGAACCGCGAAGGTGGGTTGTAAGAAGCGCTGCCCCACGCTGAGCGAGAGACGGCGCGGGTGAGAGTCAGGCGCTCACGCGCACGAGTGATGCCGACATAGGCCAGGCGACGTTCCTCTTCGAGTTCACGAGGATCAGACAGTGATCGCAGATGCGGGAATACCCCGTCTTCGCATCCGGTCATGAACACAACCGGAAACTCCAACCCCTTCGCGGTGTGCAATGTCATGAGGGTAACCACCCCGTCATCACTGTCTGGCAGGCTGTCGGCATCGGCGACTAGCGAGATCCGCTCGAGGAAACCCACCAGATCAGCCTGAACCGGGGCATTCTCTTCGGCATCAACCTCAGCGGCGTCGCTCTCGTACTTCGTCGCCACCGACTCGAGTTCGGCGAGGTTCTCCACGCGCGTTTCATCTTGTGGATCATGTGATTTCGTGAGTTCCATGAGGTAACCAGACTGCTCGAGCACGGCCTGCAAGATGGTCGCCGGACCGACCCCTGACTCGGCTAGCGTCGACAAATTTTCGAGCATTGCGCCAAAGGCGCGCACCTGAGTGAGCGATCGCGCAGCCAAACCGGGGACGTCCTCGCATCGGCGTACGGCCTCTCGGAAAGTGACACGCTCACGCTCTGCAAAGGATGCCAGCATGGCTTCGGCTCGGTCACCGATTCCCCGCTTGGGCACATTGAGAATCCGACGGAGCGAAACGTCGTCGGCCGGGTTTGCAATAGCCCGCAGATAGGCCAGGGCATCGCGAATCTCGCGACGCTCATAGAACCGCACTCCACCGACGATCGTGTACGGAAGCCCGGTGCGAATAAACATTTCTTCCAGTGCGCGTGACTGTGCGTTGGTGCGATAGAAGACGGCAACATCGCCCTGGCGAACACCGGCGGTGTCGGTGAGTCGATCAATCTCATTGGCGATGAAAGTTGCTTCATCGTGTTCGTCATCGGCGACATAGACGCCGATGGGCTCGCCATCACCGGCCTGGGTCCACAGGTTCTTGTCCCGTCGGCCTGTGTTGAGCGAGATGACCGCATTGGCTGCATCGAGAATCGTCTGGGTCGAACGATAGTTCTGTTCCAAAAGGACCGTGCGGGCCTGCGGGTAGTCGACCTCGAATTGCTCGATGTTGCGAATAGTCGCTCCACGAAAAGCATAAATAGATTGGTCTGCATCACCAACCACGCATAGTTCGGCCGGTGGCACACCGTCTTTGCCGTCACCAACCAGTTCACGAACCAACACATACTGAGCGTGATTCGTATCTTGATATTCGTCGACCAGGATGTGTCGAAAGCGGCGGTGATAGTGTTCGGCCACGTCGGGAAATAGTTGCAGCAGAGCAACTGTAGCGCCGATAAGGTCATCGAAATCAAATGCATTCGCGCGTCTTAACCGCCGTTGATACTCGGTGTAAACCTCGGCCAGTATCAATTCATCGGGCTGCTCAGCCTGCGCACGATAGGTCTCTTCGTCAATCAGTTCATTTTTCGCATTGGAGATGCGTACGGCCAATGAACGCGCGGAGTATCTCTTGGCATCGAGATCAAGGTCACGCCCGACAAGGGTGAGGAGTCGTTGTGAATCAGCAGAGTCGTAGATGGAGAACGACGTCGTCATGCCCAGGCGCTTGGCCTCACGTCGCAGGATGCGAACGCAGGAGGAGTGGAAGGTAGACACCCACATGGCCCGAGCAGCGCCACCGATCTCAGCCGCTACTCGATCAGCCATCTCGCGAGCAGCCTTATTGGTGAACGTGATGGCCAGAATTTCCGACGGGGCGACCCGGTCGTGACCGATCAGATGGGCGATGCGGTGGGTCAGCACTCGCGTCTTGCCCGACCCAGCGCCGGCCACGATCAGCAACGGACTCCCGCGATGCTCAACCGCCTCTTGCTGGGCAGGGTTCAGTGCGGGCATCGGTTGATCGTACGGGCAGCCGCTGACGGTTGAGGTCGCCAGGGCGACTGGCTCAGCGTAGGTAGGCGACGATCCGGGCGGTCAGGTCGACCGGCCCGCCGGTCAGAGTGCGGCGGATCTGTCCGCTCTCATTCAGCGGCACCACGATCAGTGAAGACTGCGCGGATTTTCGGCCCAACTGGAGGCTGGGAGCAACCGGCTGCGTGCCCGACCAGAAGCTCACCCCCGCGGCGGCGGCCGATGTTCTGGCATCGATCTGGATCACGACAGCGGCTGAGCCTTTGGCCTCACGCAGTTTGCGGCGCACCGAGGTGACGTTGCCAGTGATCTGCGTCGGTGTGACCGGAACGAGGTGATGACCCTGGTCGAGATCGACTACCGCTTGGGCCTGTAGTCGGATACTGACATCGACAGTCCCCTTACCCGAGTTAATGATCGTGAAGGAGCGTTCATCCCCGAGGGGAATGAACACGGTCTCGGTCAAAGTGTCGTTTCGACGGTAGGACAGCACCGGAGTTGCTGCCGTTCGTTTTTCGCCATCACTGCGAATGATGACGCGCCCGGATTTTTGGCCACCGGACACAGTGATGGCCGCCACGGCAGCTGATGCTGCACCTGAGGATCCCAATGGTTGGGTCAGCGTGATGACGCGCTTCTCTCCCGCGCCGAGCGCCGAATCATCGCCGGTGTCGTAAACAACTGACGGGTTGGTGGTGCTCAAACGACCGCCGAGGCCGATCGCGGCGGCGGGCTTCACCAGGTAGCCCACAACGTCGACGAGCAGATGAGTTGATCCTGAGTCGGTGGTAAACCCGATGGTGCCATCGGCGCCGACCGGAACGATCGTGTTGGTGGTCGTCTTGCCGTTGACGGTAATGGGGGCGATGGCGACTCCGCCACCTGTTCGCGTGCGCAACTGCGCCGGCGAATTCGAGCCGATGGATGCCGTGCGTACGACCACAGCTCGAACCGAATCACCCAGACTCTTGGGCAATGAATCGACGTCCAGGACCACCGGAGCACCCGCGCCACCGGCAGATGATTGCGTTATGCGACACGGGGTACCCGAGGCCAGCCCCAACCCCGAGCGCGTGTCGAGTACCCGGCGGGGCTTGATGGCCACATAGTCAAGGCCATTGCCAACGGCCAGGGCCGTTGCGGAGGCCGTTGCCCATCGATCACAAAAAGGTGCGGGGTTGGGGTTGCCGCCCCAAAAACTGGTTTGACCTGCTGCACCATCCCAGGACAACGAAATATGAATGTGATCACGGTGGCAGTAGGTGTCGTATCCGGTTTCCGGGGTGGAATAGCAGCCCTTGAGTTCACTCCAACCCTGGCGATACGACTCCCAAATGCGATCATCCCAACCGATGTACATCACGCCAAGTCGACGGGCCATCGCAAACTCGTTGCCGTTTTCGTCGGTGGCCAATAACCACTCGAGAAAGGCCTCGGCCGTTTGGCGCTGCTCTTTATCGCGGCGGTTGATCATCCAGTCCAGTGCGCGGCCCTCTTTGTGCTCGCTGCGACCACCCTGATCGCAATCGCGCGGTATCCAAATATTCGTGGCCAGCGCACCGTAGGTAGCGCCAATAATGGTGGCAAACTTCTGGGTGCCGGGTTTTGCCCCCGGGCTACAAATGCCCTGACCTTGATACACCGGTAGCGCATCAACCGCTGGGGGCAGTTCCCCCGGGGGTTGGGGCACCGGGAGGTCCTTGACGGGTGCCTTTTCTTCGGCCTTGGGCTTGACCGGCCCCTGCGACTTCGGGTTTTCTTCCCGGGCCTGATCGTCTTGGGTATCGGAGGAACCGGCAGCAGACTCAGCAGCTGACTGCACAACCGATTCCTGGGCTGGCTCCTGGGCTGGCTCCTGGGCTGACTCCTGGGCTGACTCCTGGGCTTGGGCCGGTGACGTCACCAGCAGCCCCGCGGTCAGGCTCACGCCCACGACTATGCCGAGGGCTGCCCCCAAGGCTGAGCGGAAGCGGGCGCGGCCACCCGAGGAGATATTCATCGTGGCTGAGATTACCCCCCATCTGCACCTGAACCTCACCTCAGACGCGTGTTTCCCAGGGGTTTCCCACACAGATCACATGCGTCACATCTGTCACACAGGTAACAAGCCCCGGGTTCCGCAACGGAGATTCTGCGCCGCTTCCTCCTCCCGCCATACTGGGGCCCATGCTTACCGCCGCACTGAGCCATGAATCCCTGCCCCGCGTCGAGCGCGCTCTGGTGGTAACAGCCCACCCCGATGACGTTGATTTCGGTGCCGCGGGCACGATCGCGCACTGGGTGCAGGAGGGCACGACGGTCACCTATTGCATCGTGACCGATGGTGACGCCGGCGGCTTCGACCCGGCGGTTCCCAGGAGTGAAATTCCCAGGATCCGCCGCGCCGAGCAGGTGGCAGCGGCAGCCACGCTCGGCGTCACCGACGTACGGTTTCTGGGCTACCGAGATGGGTCGCTCACCGTCGATATGGGACTACGCCGCGATATCAGTCGGGTCATTCGCCAGGTCCGCCCTGAGCGAATGCTGATTCAGTCCCCCGAGCGCAATTGGAAGCGAATACCGGCGTCCCATCCCGATCACCTGGCCGCCGGCGAAGCGGCGATCTTTGCCATCTATCCAGATGCCCGCAACCCTTTCGCCCACCCCGAGCTACTCCAAGACGAGGGGTTGGCAGATTGGGTAGTACCGCAGGTCTGGGTAATGGGCAGCCCGACACCCAATCATGCCGTCGACGTCACAGAGTTTTTTGACCACAAGATCTCTGCACTTCGCGCCCACGAAAGCCAAACCGCACACATGGACGATTTGACTGACCGGATCCGAGACTGGATGACCAGCGGTGCCGTGTTGGCAGACCTCCCCGAGGGTCGCCTGGCAGAAACATTTCAGGTGGTATACATCTAGCCAGTACCGAAGTAGCACTGCCGCGCAACTGATTTCAGACCAGGAGAAACACGTGTCGCTGTACCTTCCGAGCTCGCTGGTCGAAACCTTCGCTGGTGGCTTACTGGGCGGAATCACCGTTGACGATGGTCCCACGGCTGAACAGATAAGAGTGCTGAACGCGGTAGTGACGCACGTGTGGAACAGGCCAGATCTCAACGTTGCGAACCTGCGCATTATTGGCCCGGCCGAACTTGCTGACCGACTGGGCGATCACCCGGCACGGACTATGTTTCATGAACTCCACTTAACGCTCGAGGTATGCCGACACCCGCCATCACCTGCACAGGTGCAGGCGGTCGAAGAATACGCAAAGGCTTTGGATGTTGATGGGCAGGATCTGGAGATCTTTCGTTCCCTCGTCGACTCAGGTGTCGAAGCCGCCGCGGCGGATTACCAACGGTTCCTCGTCGGTAACCTCGACGAGCGCGTTGAACCCTCCCTGCGCGATGTGGTCGTAGACCCTGATCATCCAGAAATAGCACTCGCTGAGAAGCTCGGGACGTTCGCCGAATACGGGCCGCAGACGCTGGGCCACGCGTATATCGCGTTCTACGAGCGCTCCGGTCTGCGCATGCCCGGGGTTGAACCTGGTTCTCACAACCACTTCTTTGTCGCCCACGACATGACCCACACGATCGCCGGATTGTCCACGTCAGTAGCCGCCGAGATTGCCCTGAGTGCCTTTCAGTTCGCCATGAACAACAACCAAACCAACCGGGCAGCGCTCCTTGCCTCACTGGTCACCCATGAAGCCGGCTTCGCTCATCCAGCCCATCTCGCCCACGCCGAAACAGGTCTGCTGGCACATGATTTTGCAGCACAACTACTCGGGCAGGAACTCAAACGTGGAAGTCAGTGCCGCGGGGACTTTTCCCTCGTCGATCACTTCGAACTCGCGCCCATGAATCTTACCGATATTCGCGCAGAGTTCGGGGTCGCTGCACCGGCCAATGCACACGACGGACACCACTGGTGGTAACCGTGGCGCCTTAGTGGTGGTTAGGACCAAAACACCGCAAGGATCACATTGATGAGGGTCAAACCACCGATCGCTGCCCAGTAACCCACCTGGGGCCCGGTCCTGCGTCGACCCAGGAAGGCCAGCACGGTCACCACCACGGTGATACCCAATTTGGTCGCAAGTTTCCAGGTCAGAACTTCCCCATCACCCACAGCTCCGGATTCGAGCATCCCCTGCATGATGATGCCGGTGACCAGTTGGGTGATGGCGCCATGGAGCATCGCAGGGTTGACGCCCTTCTCGCTCGAGCGCATCTGCACGAGGAAACCGCCTAGCAAACTAGCCAGGCCAATAAAGTGCAGCACGACGACGGCGTTGTATAGAAAATCCACGCCCTCCACCCTAGCGATCAATGGCGGGTAGCGGTGTGCTGCCGCCCCCATCGCTTGCCGCTGACCAGCAGAACTTTTGAGGGTTTTCCCCTCGTCGCGACGGCCAGCACGTCGACCTCGGCCAATTACACTCGAACCGCACCCAAAAAATGACAAAGTCGTCGAAACGAAAGTGGGCAGCCGTGGCGCGTCACATCAGGAATTGGCCGAAAACCAGCATCATTGGGGCTTCAGTGATGGCGCTCACCGTCGGAATGGTGGCATCCGTCGCACCAGCTGCGGCAACCCCGGATACCCAGCCGTCACCGACCCAAGCGGCACTCGCGTCCCCAGCCGCGGCGGGCCCGGCAACACTGGCCATCTGGCCGATGATCGGCCCCAATGCTCCCCTGATCGGCACCGTCGTGACCGTCCGCGACCGCGGCGGGAAACTTCTCACCTCCGGCACGTCCACGGCTGGTGGCGTGGTGCTCTTGCGCGACGTTAACCTGGGCGCCGACGCCCTCCCCCTGACGATCACGACATCCGGCGGGGAGGCGCGTAATTCCTCCTACACCGGGGCTTTGTCTACGTATGCCTGGCCCGCTACGAGTGGCACAAGCACCATCACCCTCGATCTGGTGACAACTGCGGCTATGCACAAAGCGATCCTCAAACGCAACACTGTCCCGACCCAGCGCAGTTGGCGGGTGGCACAGACGAAGATTCGCAGCGCCATCGGGATTCCCACCGACGCCCCCGGAGATCTGCTCCGCTATGCGAACAACTACGTGGGGTTTGATCGCATAAGAGCAGCATCGCGCCCCGAGCGCTCAAAGGCGCCGCGCTCCTTCAACGGCCTGGTTCGCCTGCTGGCCAAGAATGCCGCAGGTGGCCGACCATTCAACCGCGTCAAACCCGAAGGACCGGTAACCCCGATGGGTTCAGCGCAGTTCAGCGTCACCGCGCAAGCCGCCGCCGTGTGCCAAGGCAACCTGCCCAACTCATCTGGCTCAGGCGGGCAATCCACGGAGATAATTGAGCAGGTTGCAGTCGTTTCTGCTGGCACCCTGCTTGAGGTCGCCGGTATTCCCTCGACTCTTGCGGCCGGCTTGCCCGGCATGCTTTTCGGTGGCCTGTCGAGTTCAGGCACATCGCCGGAACTGCAAGCTATTGAGGCAGTGTCCCAACAATTGGAGTGCATCAGCGCACAAATCAACGCACTACAAACATCTGTCGCACTGCAAGCTGCCGAAACCTGTGAATCAGCGGTGTCCACCGCCTATAACCGTTACCAGAATGTGGTGGCCGATGCCCAATCGCTTGTCACCGACGTAGCCGCACAGAATGGATCACGAAACCTTACCCTGCCTGGAACCGTAGGCTACGCAAACATTCTCGAAGGCCAGACCGTCGTCACCGGATACGGTATCGGCCTGCAGTCCATTGACGCCACCGATGCTGTCGGGACGGCAGGTCAGCGCAATATCACCGTGCCGGTTGCCAACGACAACATCAAGATCGGCATGACAGTCACGGGCACCGGCATCGGCACCACCGATGACACACCTGTCACCATCTCCAGCATCGTGACCGATGGCCTGGGCAACACGGTGCTGAATCTCACTGCTCCCAACACCGCAGCCGTATCTGGCGTCACGATCAGCGCACCGGTTCGCGTCACGGGCAAGTATGAGAGTGGCGGAAACACCGTGCTTGAGCTCACGACCGAGTGGATTAATCCGAGTTGCTCAGACTGCACGAAGTGGGCAGGGTCGCTTACCTTCACGAACCCGCTGGACTACGACAACGCCGCACTGACGGAGCTCATGGGCACTATTGACAAGATCACGTGCAATAACATCATCAGCAAGAGCATCTTTGAATCTGCTACCGGAACGAGCACACCCAGCGTGTACAACAACCTGGTGGCCGACGGCATCGATAATGGAACGCACACGGGGCAGGGCAATGTGCAGGCAATACAGCAGTTCCTCGGCGCCTGGTCGACGGTGATGTATCAGCAAATGGCCTTGGAAAGTGAGCGCTATAACTACCTCGGCGACACCGCAACCCGCATCAACACCATGGGCATTGACGAGGTCACCGGCAAGTGCGAGACCGGTGCTACTTGGCTGGATGCGACCTACTGTGTCTACATCAGCAACTTCACCCAGGCAACCCCACCGGATTTGTACAGCAATGAGTTGGGGCTCATGCATAGCGCCGGTAACGGATCGGGGATCATCGCGGCCCCCTTGGGACACATGCTGCCGGGAATGAATCCTGATTTGAACAACTGCCGACTCGACAAACTCAGTGACATGAAGGAGGGCTACCAGACCGCGGGCTTGCCGGTCTACTGGTACTTCTGCCAAAAGAAGAACCAAACCGACAGTTACACCATCAGCAATTTCAAGGACAAGCAACAGGACTTCTTTAATGCCGCGCAGCTGCTTGCGTTGAATGACGATCCTAACAATTCGGCCGTATCCACCTTCTACGCTCCGCGAGTTCGACATGGCGATTGGCCGACCGGTGACGACATCAAACCCATCGGTGACAGCGGCAAAGTGGCCTTGAGAACCCTGGTTGTCCAGGAAGGCCTCGTCCTGGGTTCCAATACGACCAGCGACAGCTACTCACGGTTTTACGGCACAAGCTTTTATACCAATGGATCCAACAGTCCTGCAGACAGCTATAAACAAGATACCTATCCGGGTGACCCATATACGCTCGTTGACTTCAAGGCCGAGATCGGTTCGTCCAGCTCATTCAAGGTATACGACAAGAACGACCTGCCCGACCTCATAGTCGACGGCACGAGATACGACAAACTGGGGTGTCCGTGCATGATGCAGATCCTTAACCGTCCATGGTGGCCCCAGGCCGTGGCGGGAGGCATCAGCGCTTGGACCGCCACCACCGTGAAGCCGCTGAACCCCAGCGCCGCGGGGTTCTAGGCCACCGGGTACTGGGCCGCGGCGCTACTCCCACTCGATCGTGCCGGGTGGTTTGCTGGTGATGTCCAGCACCACTCGGTTCACCTCGGGCACCTCATTGGTGATGCGCGTAGAGATTGTGGCCAGGGTGTCATAGGGCAGGCGTGACCAATCTGCGGTCATCGCGTCTTCGCTAGACACCGGACGCAGCACGATCGGATGCCCGTAGGTGCGGCCATCACCCTGCACGCCAACCGATCGCACCTCCGCTAGGAGCACCACCGGGCACTGCCACACCTCACGGTCCACACCGGCGGCGGTGAGCTCGGCACGTGCGATGGCATCGGCAGCCCGAAGAATGCTCAACCGGTGTGCGTCAACGGCTCCGACGATTCTAATGCCCAGGCCTGGCCCGGGAAAGGGATGACGCCACACGATCTCGGCTGGCACCCCGAGTTCGACGCCCACGTGGCGCACCTCGTCCTTGAACAGCGTTCGCAGCGGTTCGACCAGGTCGAAATCCAAGTCATCTGGCAGGCCGCCGACGTTGTGGTGGCTCTTGATATTCGCGGTACCCGATCCTCCACCGGACTCCACAACATCGGGATACAGCGTGCCCTGCACTAAGAATTCAACACTGGCGCCGCTTGAGCCAGCCTCCACCACGATGTCTCGAGCTGCCTGCTCGAACACCCGGATAAACTCACGACCGATGATTTTTCGCTTGGCCTCCGGGTCAGTCACTCCCGCTAATGCCGCAAGGAATCTGTCGGCAGCGTCAACGACCACGAGCCGGACATCAGTAGCAGCCACGAAATCGCGCTCTACCTGCTCCGCCTCGCCTTCGCGAAGCAAGCCGTGATCGACGAACACGCAGGTGAGTTGCTTGCCGATCGCCCGCTGCACCAGCGCTGCTGCCACGGCTGAGTCCACTCCTCCAGACAGACCGCAGATCGCCAAGCCATCGCCAACCTGTGCTCGAATGGCAGCAACCTGTTCATCGATGACCCCCGCCATCGTCCAGGTGGGCTCGATTCCTGCAATGTCGTACAAGAAGCGTTCGAGAATCCTTTGGCCGAACTGCGAATGCACGACCTCCGGATGAAACTGCACGCCGGCCAACTGCCGCTGTCGGTCTTCAAACGCAGCGACCGGAGCCCCTGCGCTAGAGGCGGTTACGGTGAATCCCGGCGGCGCCTGGGTGACCGAGTCTCCATGGGACATCCAGACCGAGAGTTCCGCGGGCACATCCCACAACAGCGCGCAATCGGGCTCGGTCACGGTCAGTGCGGTACGCCCATACTCTCGAGCACCTGTCTGCGTCACGGTGCCACCAAGGGCAGCAGCCATCGCCTGGAATCCGTAGCAGATGCCAAAAACCGGGATGCCGGCCGAACACAGGTCAGCGTCAAGGCGCGGCGCATCAGTTGTGTACACACTGGCCGGCCCACCCGACAAAATTACGGCCGCAGGCCGGCGAGCGATGATGTCGGCCACCGATGTCGTGTGCGGGATGATCTCCGAATAGACCCGGGCCTCACGGACCCGGCGAGCAATCAGTTGCGCGTATTGGGCCCCGTAGTCCACGACCAAGACCACCTCGCGGTGGGTACCAGACGCCAGCATGCTGGGAGCCTAGTCCCCACCGCGAGGAGACGAGTCCCTCCGGGAGTGGCGAGCTAGGCCGACGCGATCGAGGAGATGATCGCGAAGATGATTCCAATAACGCTCAAGACCACTGCGATGATGCCGATGATGTACCCGGCCTTGGCGACGCCACCGTTGGTGGCTAAGCCCTGCTCGGCGTTGCGCATACCGATCCGGCCAAACACGATGCCCAAGATGCCACCGATCAGCGGCAGGCATCCGATGATGCCCAATAGGGCGAGGACAAGCGATGCCACACCCATGCCGTTTTGTGGGGCCGCACCCATGGGTTGACCGCCTGACATGCCCGGCGGTGGGGGTGGGAGGTTGGGCGGGGGCGGCGGGGGTGGAGGTACAGAAGACATATCGGTCGACCTTTCGTTGCGGAAGACGAACTACGGGGCGCTGGGAAAACTATCGCAACTGCGTTCCAGAAGTCACCTACCGTCCTACATTTGCAGTCAGGCCCCTGGGTTCGGTGAGCACCTTCAAACCCATGCGAAATCGGCTGATGTGCCCTAACGTCTGAGCATCAGGTTGTGATATCCATCACTATTACGGGAGAGCCATGAGTCACATTCCCATCTCCGTCACCGTCGACGGGACCACATACGACAGCGAGGTCGAACCTCGCACCCTGCTCGTGCACTGGTTACGAGAAGACATCGGCCGCGTTGGCACGGTCGTCGGGTGCGACACATCAAGCTGCGGCGCCTGCACGGTGCTGCTTGACGGACAGAGCGTGAAGTCCTGCAGTGTGTTGGCCGTGCAAGCAGACGGCCAATCCATTACGACCATTCAGGGCCTCGCCGAGGGCGAAGATAACTGGCACCCCGTGCAGACTGCCTTCAAAGAGTGCCATGGCCTCCAGTGCGGTTACTGTACGCCGGGCATGGTGCTTGCCACTGTCGACCTGCTGGGTGAGAACCCCACGCCAACCGAAGCCGAGATTCGTGAAGGCCTCGAAGGAAACCTGTGCCGCTGCACCGGTTATCACAACATCGTTAAGTCCGTTCAGTACGCATCCGATCTCATGTCAGGGGGAGCCCGATGACCGATACGCTGCCTGATTCGCTCACGACCCAGTCACCCATGGGTCGTCCACTTCGCCGCAAAGAAGACGCGCGCCTGCTGCATGGCCAAACCAACTGGACCGACAACATTCAGTTGCCCGGCATGTTGCACATGGCCATTTTGCGCAGCCCCATGGCACACGCGCACATTACCCACCTCGACGTCACCCCCGCACTGTCAGAACCCCACGTCGTTGCTGCGTTCAGCGCTAAGGAGCTCGGCGATCTCAACGGTGCCGTGCCGTGTGTGTGGCCGGTGACCGATGAGATGCAGGCCCCTGCTTTCCCGGCCCTGGCCATCGACAAGGTTCGCCACGTCGGGGACTGCGTCGCGGTAGTCCTAGCGACCGATCGCAACGCCGCCTTCGACGCACTTGAGGCCATCGAAATCGACTACGAGGCCCTCCCGGCCGTGATTGACCTCGAGGCTGCACTCGAGCCCGGCGCCACCTTGGTCCACGACGCTGCAGACTCCCCAGGCACCAATGAGTGCTACACCTATCACCTGCCGGGTACCGGGATCCCCTACGACGAGGCCAAAGCTAAAGCCGATGTCGTCGTCAAGCGACGGTTCATCAACCAGCGACTCATCCCCGCTTTCATGGAGCCGCGCGCCGTTGTGGCCTCACCCATGGGTGTGAGCAATGAAATGACGGTGTGGTCGGCTACCCAGATTCCGCACATTCTGCGCGTGCTGCTGGCTCTCGTCACCGGTCTACCCGAAAACTCCCTGCGCATCATTGCTCCCGATGTCGGTGGCGGATTCGGTGGCAAACTGCAGATATACCGCGAGGAAATTCTCGCCGTGCAGATCGCTCGACACCTCGGCCGACCGGTAAAATGGACCGAGACACGCAGCGAAAACATGGTGGCCACCCACCACGGTCGCGGCCAGGTGCAAGATATTGAAATCGCCGCCACCAAGGACGGCAAGCTCCTAGGTATGAAAGTCAACCTGCTTGCCGACATGGGTGCCTACCTGCAGATCATTACGCCGGGCACTCCTCTCCTGGGTATGTTCATGTACCCGGGCATTTACAAGATGGATGCCTATGACTTCAACTGCGTCGGTGTCTTTACGAATAAGACGCCGACGGATGCCTATCGTGGCGCCGGTCGGCCTGAGTCCACCTTCGCGATCGAGCGCATCATGGACGAATTGGCAGCCGAGTTGAACATGGATCCCATGGAGTTGCGCAAGAAGAACTGGATCAACCATGAGGACTTCCCTTACGCCACGATCGCAGGCCTTGTCTATGACACCGGCAACTACGAGGCAGCCACTGCGAAGGCGATCGACATGTTCGATTACGCAGGCTTGCGTGCCGAACAGGAGCGGCGACGAGCCTCTGGTGATCCGGTACAACTGGGCATTGGTATCTCAACCTTCACCGAAATGTGTGGCTTGGCGCCCTCACGCACGTTGGGTGCGCTGAAATACGTCGCCGGCGGCTGGGAACACTGCACGATTCGGATGCTCCCCACCGGCAAGGTGGAGCTCATCACCGGAACCTCACCACATGGTCAAGGGCACGAGACCGCGTGGAGCCAGATCGCTGCTGACATCCTGGGAATTGATGTCGATGACATCGAGGTGGTGCACTCCGACACCGGCCGAGCGCCCTACGGCATGGATACCTACGGCTCCCGCTCGCTCGCCGTTGGTGGCCAGGCCATCAAAAAGGCGGCCGAGCGGCTCATCGAGAAGGCGCGCGTTATTGCCGCACATCAACTCGAGTGTTCGATTGATGACCTGGAGTACGCCGGTGGCGCTTTCCGAGTTAAGGGCGACGCGGAGAAAGCACAGCCTCTCGCGGCTGTGGCTTTTGAAGCCTTCAGCGCCCACAACTTGCCCGACGGAGTGGAGCCCACACTGCAGGCGGAATCCACCGTCGACCCGCAGGACTTTTCCTATCCGCACGGCACTCACCTAGCCGCGGTTGAGGTTGATACCGAAACCGGAAAGACAACACTTCGCACCTACGTGTGCGTGGACGATGTCGGCGTTCAGGTGAATCCCATGATCGTGGAAGGTCAGGTCCACGGCGGTCTGGCTCAAGGCATCGCACAGGCGATGTATGAGGGGGTCGAGTACGACGAGGATGGCAACCTACTTACCGCCAGCCTCGCCGACTACCTCGTGCCGAGCGCGGCTGATCTTCCGTCGTTCACTACCTCCACCACCGAAACCCCCTCCACCACCAACCCCTTGGGCACAAAGGGCGTGGGCGAGGCGGGAGCGATCGCGTCAACCCCGGCGATCATCAACGCCATCGTTGATGCCCTGCGTCCGATGGGGGTCAATGATGTTGAGATGCCCGCCTCACCACAGCGCGTGTGGCGGACCATCCAAGAAGCAAAGGCGGCTACAGCATGATTCCGGTGTCTTTCGATTACGTTCGTGCCACCAGCGTGGCCGATGCCGTTGCGGCATTGGTTGCTGGTGGTGAGGATGCAAAAGTACTGGCCGGTGGGCAGTCGCTGATGCCGGTGCTGCGCCTACGCATGGCCGCTCCCACCGTGGTCATCGACTGCAGTCGAGTCACGGAAATGCAAGGCATTACCGACGCCGGAGACTCTGTGGTCATCGGAGCTGGCACAACCCACCACGAGGTCATGAACAACCCACTCATCAACGAACACACGCCGCTTCTTGCCATGGCAACAGCGACGGTGGCCGATCCAGCCATCAGACACCGTGGCACGTTGGGTGGTGCCTTGGCGCACGCAGATCCGGCCGGAGATCTGCCGGCCGTAGCCCTAGCCCTGGATGCGGTGATGACCGTCGTCGGCCCGCAAGGGTCGAGGGATATTCCGGCGGCTGAGCTCTTCACCGACTACTTCACCACGTCAATGGCCGAGGATGAGATTCTCGTGTCGATTCGAGTTCCCAAACTCGGACCCGGCTGGGGATACCACTATGAGAAGTTCCAGCGCACCGCTCAAGGCTGGGCCATTGTGGGCGTCGCCGCTGCGGTGCAGCGCAACAACGGCACGATCAACCAGGCGCGGGTGGGCTTGACGAACATGGGCCCCGGCCCTGTTCGTGCCAGCTCGGTCGAACAGGCGCTCACCAACGCGGCAGCTACGGCCGAATCGGTTGCCGCAGCGGCCCAATCGGCAACAGACGGCACACGCGCCACGAGCGACCTGCACGCGGCGGCTGACTACCGGGAGCATCTTGCCCGCGTCATGACCGAGCGGGCGGTCGCCAAGGCTGCGGGGATCTAGCCCTGAGCGTGGCCGAGGTTAGGAATTGATCACATAGAGGCGAAGGGCTGCCGGTGCGTGCTCGGGCACCACCGGGTTCTTCGGCGCGATCGGAGTGACCTGGCGATAGGTCGAACCCAGGGTTGGGCGTACATCTTCTTCACCCTTATTTGGCCACAGCGCCATGGCGCGTTCGGCTTGAGCGGTGATCGTCAACGACGGGTTGACCCCAAGGTTGGCAGTGATCGCTGAGCCATCGACGATATGCAGTCCGGGGTGCCCAAAGGCTCGGTGATAGGCGTCCACGACACCGGTATCGGCATCCGCTCCAATTGCGCATCCGCCGACAAAGTGAGCGGTGAGCACCGCATCTAGATTGTCGAAGGCGTTGCTACCCGCAACTCCGTCGATTTTCTCCGCGATGCGGTGCACCACATCAGCCGATGCCGGGATATAGGTGGGTGCCGGATTGGATTCGTCTTGCTTAGTCGTTAACCGCCAGCGCCCGAAACGCCCGCGTTTGCCGGTGAGAGTCAGAGAGTTGTCCACCGGCTGCATCACGAGCGATATCACGGCCCGTTCGCTCCAATGACGCACATTGAGCAGTGCGCGGGCTTCCCTGCGCTGACGCCACAACTCTTTTGTCCAGGTGCGCCATCGCGGCTCACCTGGTTGCGGCACGGTCAGCACCGACTGGAGTAACCCCATCGAATTGGACCCTTTGCCGTACCGAACCGGCTCAACGTGAGTGTTTTCGTCTGGATAGAAACTCGACGTGATCGCCACGCCGCGCGTGTAGTCAGCATCTTTGGACCGCGACACCGCCCCCAGAATCGACTCGGAGTTGGTGCGTGACAGGCGACCCAGCGTGCGTGACAGATGAGGCAGTCGACCGTCGTCGCGCATACGGTGCAAAAGCTTCTGGGTGTTGTAGGTGCCGGCCGCAACGATCACATGCTCAGCGCTGAAGGAGCGGCCTTTCTTCGACCAGGAGCCCGTGCGCGTGGTGTTGACGACGTAGCCACCTCCCTCTCGTGGCGTGATAGCCGAGACGGTGGTCAGCGGGTGCACCACGGCACCTGCTTGCTCGGCCAACCCGAGGTAATTTTTGGGCAGTGTGTTCTTTGCGTTGTGCCGACAACCTGTCATGCATTCACCGCACTCGATGCAACCACTTCGGCGAGGGCCGACGCCTCCGAAATAGGGGTCATCAGACTCAATGCCGGGCCCCTGGCCGAAGTAGACGCCGACCGGGGTCATCCGAAAGGTGTGACCTACCCCCATGTCATCGGCAATCGACTTCATCACCAGGTCACTAGGAGTCATGGTCGGGTTGTCCTGCGCGCCAAGCATGCGGGCCGCCTGGTCATAGAAAGGAGCAAGTTCATGCGCCCAGTTAGTGATGGACGCCCATTGCGGATCGTCAAAAAAACGTTTGGGGGGAACGTACAGGGTGTTGGCGTACACCAAAGATCCCCCACCTACGCCGGCCCCGGCCAAGACCACCACGTCCTTGAGCATGTGGATGCGCTGAAGGCCGGTGCACCCCAGTTTGGGTGCCCATAGAAAGGACTTCAGCCGCCAGGATGTCTTGGGGTAATTGGACTCATCAAATCGGCGCCCAGCCTCAAGCACACCGACGCGATATCCCTTTTCAACCAAGCGCAAAGCTGCTACCGAGCCACCAAAGCCTGAACCCACAATGAGCACGTCGTAGTCATAGCCGTTCATCGTTGCCTCCCGCGTCGAGGTGTCCAGGGTCGCATGATCTGGGTCGATCGCGCGAGTAAATGGCCCCAGATTCGATCGGATATGTGAGCGGGCGCGCTAAAGCCCCACAGGCGCTGCGTGGCGATGGTCTGCGGCTCGGTGTAACTCAACAGTCCGGCCGAACCGTGGCGAACGCCGATGCCCGATGCGCCGCGCCCACCTAATGGTGCCGAAACCGAGCCCCAGGCAGCCGCGTACCCATCATTGATATTCACCGATCCAGTGTGAAGTTGTCGCGCGAGAACGCGCCCCATCCTGGTGTCAGCGGTGAGGATGGACGCGTTCAACCCATAGCCAGTGTCATTGGCGCGCGCGATCGCCTCATCGTCGTTGACCACGGGGTAGACGGAGGCAACCGGGCCGAAAGTCTCTGCGGCGCAGACTGTCATGTCGTCGGTCACCTCTGCCAGCAGCGTGGGGGCGTAGGCGAATGGTCCACGGTGGACATCCCCATACCCACCGGTGAGTACCCGCGCACCAGCAGCGCGTGCTTGATCCACGTGCTCCGCCACCCGCTGATAGTGCTCGGCACTGATCAGCGGCCCCAGGTCACTCCCCCATCCTGGCGAGTTCCCAACCACCAGATTTTCCAGGCGATCGACTAGCGCACTGACGAAGGCATCCGCGATGCTCTCAGCGACGTACATTCGTTCCATCGAAATACACAGTTGACCGGCGTTAGCCACCATCGATTGGCTCGCGATCCGGGCCGACCTCTCTATCGAGGCGTCTGCCCGAACAATCAGCGCGTTCTTGCCACCCAATTCCATGGTGCAGCCGATCAGCCTCTCGCCACAGCGAGCGGCCACAATCCGTCCGATATTGGTAGAGCCGGTAAACATCACGTAGTCGACTCGATCGATCAGCGCAGCGCCGGTACTTGCTCCATCTCCGGTCACCACCTGGTAGAGATCGGCATCAAGACCGGCCTGACGTAGGAGTCGGCGCACCCACGCGGCTGTGAGCGAGGTCTGCACATCAGGCTTGACAATGACCGCATTACCGGCGATCAACGCCGCCACGGCATCGCTCGCCGCCAGACTCAATGGGTAGTTCCACGGTGCAATGACGCCGACGACGCCGACGGCGTGACGCACCTCGCGCACGGCGGTTAGGACCGGCACAGCACCCCGGTGACGCCGATCACGCAGAAGCTGCCCAGCGGTGCGGGCATAGTGCTGAATCACCACGCATACATCGAGAACCTCCTCTAGCGCATCGCATCGCGCCTTGCCGGTCTCAAACTGGATAAGGTCTAAGACCTCATCGCGTTGCGCCAGAAGCAAATCGTGAAATCGCAACAAGAGTGCGATGCGATCAGGCACCGACTGTCGTTCCCACATCACTTGAGCAACGCGCGCCTGTGCCACTGCTGCATCAACATCGTCAAGGCAGGATTCGCGAAGGCCATAGAGTGTTGTTCCAGTGAACGGAGCGATGATGTCTCGCCCTGTAGACCCGTATCGCACACCAAATTCCCCAGCCAACTCGTCAGCCGACTGCGGTTGCCAGCCCAGGTCAAGCAGGGTGGGGTAACTCATGACCGGCTGCGACTATCAAAGTCAGCCAATTGTTGTTCTGCCGCAAGTGGAGACCAACCAAGAAGCGGAGCGATGATGGGAACCGCTGCGATTGCCGCGCCACGCCCCTCATCAGCAACCTCAAGAGTCACCCGCAGGCGACGCGTCAGGACATCATCGATAGTCCTGGCGCCGGCAAATTTGACTGCCGCGGCGACTTCCGCCTTGAGGTAGGGCGCATCCGGGATGAGCGGGTGGGCTGCCGTGGGATCAGCGGCAATGACGTCGAGCACCTCGACAATCCGGTCGCCATGTCGGCGAAGGAGCCCTTCGACGACGCCGACGGGCAAGCCCACCTCGGCGGCGAGTGCAGGTCGCGTTGCCCACAGCCGTGCATACTCGTCGGCTCCGTTGAGCGGAATGTCCTCGGTGGTCGATGGACCAAATTGCCGGGCGGTGTCTGACGATGGGTCGTTCACAAGATCTTCAAGTGCCGCATCAACGACATCCTTCGCCATCACCCGGTAGGTCGTGTACTTGCCACCCGCGATCAGCACAAGTCCGGGACTAGGCCGGAAAACGGAGTGCTCCCTGGACAAAGCTGTGGTCTCATCCGCCTCATTTCCGGCGGCTAGCAGCGGCCTCAGGCCGGCATAAGTCGCCACCACATCGGATCGCCGGATCGGGCGAGCCAACCAACGGTTGGCCTGCTCGATGAGGTAATCAATGTCGGCATCCGTTGCTTCGGGGTCTGCTGGATCTCCTCCTTCGCCCGCATCGGCTCCCCACGGCGTATCGGTCGTACCAATCAACCAGAAGCGCCCCCATGGAAGGAGAAATAAGACGCTTGCTGCGGTGCGCGCGATGATCGCGGTCGTGGACCGAATCGATTCGGCCGGAACAACCAGGTGCACACCTTTGCTTTGTTGAACCTTGCTCGCGGCCTCGGAATTGTCCATGTGGATGAGCTGATCTGTCCACACGCCAACGGCCCCGATGACGCATCGGGCGTACACCGCAAACGAGACGGTATTGCTGCCAGCACCGGCAGCCTCCGGCCCCTCAACCTGGATGCGGGCCCCCACGACACGATCGCCGTCGCGGATGAGCGAAACCATGCGCGCTCGCGTTACAACTTGCGCACCATAGGAAACGGCTGTTCGAGCGAGAGCGACGGTGTGCCTCGCGTCATCTATTTGTGCGTCATGGAATCGCACGGCGCCGGCGATTTCATCTGAATTTAGATCGGGGGCTAACTCTTTGGCTTGTTCACGATTGAGACTCTTGGGTCGTGGCATCGAGCCGCCATATGCACCGACGCGACTCAGCAGGTCGTACAGTCGAATACCAGAGGCTACATACGGGCGCTGCCATTGTTTAGCCACCGGGAACAAAAAAGGGACCGGCCGAACCAGGTGCGGGGCAAGGCGATCCAGCAATAGGCCACGTTCGGTGAGGGCCTCATGAACGAGGGAGAACTCCCGCTGTTCTAGGTAACGCAATCCGCCATGAGCCAATCGGGATGATCGGGACGAAGTCCCCTCGGCCAGGTCCTGCATCTCAACCAGGCCGACCGATAGACCCCTGGCGGCAGCATCAAGAGCCGCACCACACCCCACTACGCCGCCCCCGATAACCAACACGTCGAGCGGATGTTCTGGATCGGTGGCGCGCATCAGGTCGAGGGCACGGTCGCGCTGCTGGTTGTTCAGCGCGCTGTCACCGCGCTTGGCTCCGCCCACAGCGTTCACGACCCCAATCTATGACGAACCGCCCCACCTGCGCTCGACACCCGGGCCGTCGCATCAAGCTACGACGGGGAGGTTATGACCTCGATGCGTTGAAACTCTTTCAACTCGCTGTAGCCGGTCGTGGCCATCGCCTTACGCAGCGCACCCACCAGGTTTGCTGAGCCATCAGCGGTGTGTGAAGGCCCGTGCATGATCTGGGCCAACGTGCCCACAGTGCCCAATTCCTTGCGCTCACCGCGTGGCAGCGAGGCATGCCATGCTTCGGCGCCCCAGTGAACTCCCTGGCCGGGTGAATCGGTGGCACGAGCAAAAACGGACCCGATCATGACCGCATCGGCCCCGCAGGCAAGCGCCTTGACCAGTGCGCCGCTCGAACCCACCGACCCGTCAGCGATGACGTGCACGTACCTGCCACCCGATTCATCAAGATAGTCACGACGGGCCTCAGCGACCTCGGCCACGGCCGTAGCCATCGGGACACGAATGCCCAAGACATCAAATGTCGTGTGCGCCGCCCCACCACCGAATCCAACCAGCACACCCGCCGCTCCAGTGCGCATCAAGTGCAAAGCGGCTTGATAGGTCGAGCATCCACCCACGATGACGGGCACGTCGAGGTCGTAGATGAACGTCTTGAGATTGAGTGGCTCGCCGGAGGTTGATACGTGTTCAGCCGAGACCGTTGTGCCGCGGATGACCAGCAGTTCAATACCTGCAGCCAAGGCGTACGGGGAAAGTTCAGCGGCGTGCTGCGGCGATACAGCCACGGCCACAGTCCCACCCGTTTCCCGCAACTCCCCTACCCGCTGACCAATGAGATCAACGTCGACAGGTGCGGTTGCGTATGCGCGCTGCAGCCCGGTCACCACATCTTCGGCAGGCAGCCGACGAATCTGCTCAAGGACCGGCTCAGGGTCGGCATACCTGGTCCACAATCCTTCAAGATTCAACACCGCTAAGGCCCCGAGTCGGCTTAACTCCGCAGCACTACGCGGTGAGACCACCGAGTCCATTGGTGCGGCGAGAATCGGTGTTGCAAAACGATAGGCGTCGATACGCCATTCGGTGGAGACTTCATCAGGGTTGCGTGTGCGCCTGCTCGGCGCAACAGTAATATCGTCAAATGAATAGGCCGTGCGCGCGCGCTTGCCTCGACCGATCACGATGCTGGACAACGTCGACCTCCTGGTCAGCCGCGGCCGTGGTAGTTGGGCGCCTCAACGGTCA
>JAFMCH010000090.1 GCA_017857875.1 Actinomycetota bacterium
TTCACCGTCCACGGCATGGCCGAGTCCCTAGCCACCGCCGATAATCTGTTCGAACTCACCGATGGCATCGGAATCATCGCAGCCTTCGCCATAGTGGGGCTCGTGCTGATACTCAGCAGCCGCGAACGTCAATTACTCCTGGGCACGGGCGCAACATCGGCCCTAATGCCGATGACTCCGGCTGAACAAGATCGCGCCGGGCGACTGATTCAACACGCCGCCTGGCAAGATGGGCGGCCATGAGCGCACGCGAGTTAGACGCCGCGGGAATTCTGGCGCCCACCCTTCGCGATTCCTATGAGCGCTGTCGTCAACTCAACGCCGCTCATGGCAAGACGTACTACTTGGCCACGCTGCTACTTCCGCCGGCGAAACGGCCATTCGTGCACGCCCTCTATGGGTTCGCTCGGTACGCCGATGAGATCGTCGACGATCTTTCCTCAACCCTGACCGATCAGCAAAAAGCCGACTGGCTGGGCTCGTGGGGAGATGCCTTCCTTCGGGACGTCCAGCGCGGACGCTCTAATGATCCGGTGTGCCATGCGGTGGTGGACACCGTGCGCACCTGGGAAATACCGATCGAACACTTCGAGGCGTTCCTGCATTCAATGCGCATGGACCTGACCGTCGCCGAGTATGAAACGTATGAGGACCTGTACGAATATGTGTACGGGTCTGCTGCGGTGATCGGCCTCCAGATGGTGCCTATCCTGCAGCCACGAGCGCCGGAGGCCTATGAATACGCAAAAGATCTCGGCATCGCGTTTCAATTAGCCAATTTTGTTCGGGATGTGGGCGAAGACCTCGATCGAGGGCGCGTGTATCTGCCCCTGGCCGAACTCGCCGAGCACGGCGTCGACCGACAAATGCTCGAGTCTCGCGTCGCAACGCCGCAAATCAAGGCCGCTTTCGCCGCACAGATTGCCCGCGTGCGCGCACTTGAAGAACAGTCGCGTGCGGGTATTGCATTGCTTCATCCAGATTCACAGCCGTGCATTGAGGCAGCTCGCGTGTTGTACTGCGGCATCGTTGATGAAGTAGCAGCAAACGACTACGACGTGTTCAGCCAGCGAGCACGGGTGCCCATGACCCGACGGTTGGCGGTGGCTGGGCCAGCATGGATCCGCGCCGTTCGTGCCCGCCGCGTCGCATAGCGACTGCTCGAAGCCTGGTTATTGTGCGTCTCGTGCGCGGTCGCGCCATAGGGGTGGACCGGCCATGGGGGTTCGTTGCACACCTCTTCGCCCCCACACCACCCACATCATGATGCTCAGCAACACAAGGGCGAAGCCGAACAGCAGATCCTCCATCGGCGCAAAGGCTATGCGACCCTCACCAAGGAACGGTGGCGGTCCATCAATGGGCGTTGAATCGCCCACGATCATGTCACCGTTGTAAGTGACAATCCGGAAGCCGGTCAAGACACCATTCGTGACGAGTTGGAAGAAAACGATGATTGCATAGGGAACCCAAAAAGCCTTGCGTGTCAACAGCCTCGTCCGGACCACCAATAGGTCAAGAAGTACGACGGCTGCGACTCCGACCAGGGCTAGTTGCGTATAGGTCATCGCAACGGCCCGATGTGCAAGTCGGGATGTGCATCCGGTGGCAGGTCAGGGAGAACTTCATCACCCAGTGGCCAACCCTTCACCGAGCGCACGGCCTCAACGCTCAAGATCGCCGCAATCGGAACCACGATGAAAAACAGCAGTTCTTCCAGCGGCAGCACCCCCAAGAGAATTCCGGTGGTGTATTGATCACTGAATCCCCAGTGATCGGCACCGATGGCGTAGATGTCCCACACCACAAATACTGCGACGGGCACGGTCAGGGTCAGAACCAAACGACGCCAGCGCGTATACACCCTCGTCCGCAAAACCACCTCAAGCCATCCGCTGGCCAGCAGGATAAACACCAGCACACCCAGATAGGCCAGTTTCATTGCGCGTCCTGACTCGCGAGGAAATTATGCATATCGACAACTCACGATGACGGAATGAGTTTGCGGTGGTCCCACGACACGGTCCGTTCCGGCCGCAGTCGAAGTGCTACCTGCTTGGGTGCCTTGGATCGATACGCCTCGCGGGCGGCCTCGACGTACTCAAGTGCTAGGCCTTCGTACTTAACCAGAAGCTGCACTGCGATGTCGCAAATGATGTCCTCATCTGTCACTGGCTCCATCACACCGGTCAGCTGCACGCCACGTAATTCGGCGTAACTCTCACCCGACTCAACCAAAACCGCCACCCGTGGGTCGCGGGCAATATTGACCGCCTTTTGTGACGCCCCGTAGGTACGCATCCAGATATCGCCATCCCGCAGAACAAACCACATCCCCACCGGGTCGGGCACACCATCGGGCCCGATAGTCGTCAAGATCATGGTGGACGCCTCGGCCAGATAGTGCTCGATCTCGGCCGGGGTCATAGATGTATCTACTCGCGCTGACACCCCCTCAGTCTGGCGGGTGCCACGGCAACGTGCACCAGGAGCCCGCGCCTTCGCCTGATTTCGCACTCCCGCACCTAGACTCATGAGCATGGGGACGACCGCGCAGCCCGAAGCAGGGCCAGATGCCCTGATCGGGCGGGTCCTTGACAACCGATACCAGATTGTCGCGCGAATTTCCCGAGGCGGAATGGCGACCGTCTATCAGGCCATCGATAACCGGCTCGACCGGACGGTGGCGATCAAGATCATGCACGCCG
Source organism: Actinomycetota bacterium (assembly GCA_017857875.1). Taxonomy (GTDB): domain Bacteria; phylum Actinomycetota; class Actinomycetes; order S36-B12; family S36-B12; genus M55B157. Next base: position 2,709 of record JAFMCH010000090.1, read on the forward strand.
GCCTGGCCGAGGATGATGATTTCGTCACTAGGTTCGGCCGTGAAGCCAAAGCCGCCGCTCAGTTATCCCACCCCAATGTCGTCCTCGTCCACGATCAAGGCACCGTCAGCGGGGACGACCTGCCCTACCTGGTGATGGAATACGTGTCCGGCCGGACACTTCGCGACGTGCTCCGCGATCATGGTCATCTCACCCCCGAGCAGGCGCTGACGATCATTGAGCCGGTCTTGCAAGCCCTCGAAGCTGCGCACACCGCCGGGTTCATTCATCGAGATATCAAGCCGGAAAACATCCTCATTTCCAATGACGGACGCGTCAAGGTGGCCGATTTTGGTCTCGCTCGCGCGCTGACATCCATGACCGCCACGCAGGGCCTGCTGATGGGCACGGTCGCCTACCTGTCTCCCGAACACGTTGAAGCTGGTACGAGTGATGCTCGTTCCGATGTCTACGGAGCAGGTATTTGCCTATTTGAAATGCTCACCGGCGCGGTGCCCTTCGGCGGCGACAGCCCCATCAACGTGGCGTATCAACACGTTAACGCGGATGTTCCCCTGCCCTCGCAGCGCGTGTCGGGCATCAGCCCGGCGGTCGATGACCTGGTCATGCGCGCGACCAGGCGCGACCCCGCCGCCCGGTACGAAGATGCCGCCGATTTCATTGAAGACGTCCGCCAGGTTCGTCGCGGTTTACCTGCCCCACAACCGCTCGCGTCAACGCGATCCTCCGGCGACGACATACGAGAAACCCTCGTGGTCGAAGCACTCACCGAAGCCGCCGATCGCGCTCAGCCACCGGCGCCCCCCATCGGTGCTGCTCCCGTCAGACGCCGCCGCAAACGTTGGCCGATTGTCGTGGGCATCGTCACACTGCTCCTTGCTCTCGGCGCGGCGTCTTATGCCGGTTGGTTCCTTTCATGGGGACCCGGTAGAACCGTCGTGGTTCCGGGAGTAGTGGGCCTTGATGTTACTGCGGCGCAGGCGGTCGCCAATAACAGCGATCTTGCCCTGGTCGTCGCCGACGAAGTCTTCAGCGAAACCGTGGCGATCGGTTTGATTATTTCAACCGACCCTGCCCCCGGCGATAACGTTCGCGCGCAAAGCGAAATTGGCGCGGTGGTCTCATTGGGACCGCAAAGATTCGAGGTACCGGAACTCGCGGGACTCACAACCGCAGAGGCCCAGGCAGCACTCACCTCGGTCAATCTCGCCGTCGGAGAAACTCGAGACATCTGGAACGCCAAAATTCCAATCGGCTCGGTCGTACGGACCGATCCGGCGGCAGGCACCGAAATCAAGGCAGATACCCCGGTAACGCTCATTACATCCAAGGGTCCCAAGCCGGTGGTGATTGCCGACTTCACGGGTATCAGTGCCGCGGAGGCGACCGAGTCCCTCCAAGCAGCAGGCCTGAATGTTGATGTGACCGAGGACTATTCAGCGTCCATTTCAACCGGGTCAGTGATATCCACATCGCCGGCGACCGGTGAAAAAGTTGAGGTCGGCGGCACGGTGACGCTACTGGTGTCGCTAGGCCCTCCACCGGTTGAAGTGCCGTACCTCATCGACCTCTTCCGCGAGGAAGCCGTTGCCATCATTGAGGGCCTCGGGCTTGTGGCCAACGTGCAAGAAGGGCCATTTACCCCGCTTAATCGGGTCATCAATCAAGATCCCAATGCCGGCACGATGGTGCCAGCCGGATCAACAGTGACGATTACGATTATTTAGCGCTCGAGCAGCATGTCAGCAACGAGGAATGCCAACTCCAATGACTGTTCTCGATTGAGGCGCGGATCGCAGGCTGTTTCATAGCGGTGGGCAAGATTATCCGCCGACACCCCGGCCGTCCCGCCGACACACTCGGTGACATCGTCCCCGGTCAGTTCCACGTGAATGCCGCCGGGAATCGTGCCCAATCGACGATGAACCGCAAAGAAGCCACGCACCTCACCGATGACGTCATCAAATGACCGTGTCTTGTGGCCCGATTGCGCTTCATAGGTGTTGCCGTGCATCGGATCACATACCCAGACAACTGGATGACCACTCGCATCAATCTTTTGAATAATGCTGGGCAGGGCGTCGTTAACCTGTTGGGCTCCCATGCGAGTAATCAACGAGACTCGACCGGGAACACGTTGGGGGTTGAGTCGCTCCACCACCTCAAGAATCTCATCGGGTGCCGCGGTTGGACCCACCTTGACCCCAACCGGATTTCGAACGGTGGCGGCGAAATCGATGTGCGCTCCGTTGATCCCACGAGTGCGCTCACCTACCCACAGGAAGTGACCTGACACGTCATAGGGCGCACCGGTACGCGAATCGATTCGAGTGAGCGCTCGCTCATAGACCAGGCTGAGTGCTTCATGAGCCGCGTAGAAGTCGACACGCTGAAACTCATCCGGCTCAGCTCCACTCGCCCGAACGAACCGCAACGCCCGATCGATATCGGTGGCGATGCGCTCATAGCGTTGACCCGCAGGTGAATCGCGGACAAAGTCGGTGTTCCAGGCGTGCACCTGGTTGAGGTCGGCGTATCCGCCCTGGGTAAAAGCCCGGATGAGATTAAGAGCCGCGCCCGATGCGTGATACGCCTTGACCAGTCGCTGCGGATCGGGGCGTCTTGCCACCTCATCAAAGGCAAGGGCATTCACCGCATCACCAAGATAGGACGGAAGCTCCACACCGTCGCGGGTCTCGGTGGCCTTACTCCGCGGCTTGAAGTACTGGCCGGCGACGCGACCCACTTTCACCACGGGCACCGAGGCTGCGTAGGTCAAGATGACCGACATCTGCAGGACCGTCTTGAGGCGAGCACGAATGGAGTCAGCAGTGTTGGCGGCGAATGTTTCGGCGCAGTCACCGCCGGTCAGCACGAATGCCTCACCCACCACGGCTTTGCCTAGTTGCTCGGTCAAGGTGTCACACTCGCCGGCGAATACCAGTGGCGGTAACACCTGCAGTTCTGCTACGGCCCGCTGTAGGGCCGCCTCATCAGGCCACACCGGTTGTTGAGTGGCGGGTAGATCCGGCCACGAAAATTCAGACACACCCGTAGGGTACCTGCCCGCGTCTGGCCCCCTAACCGAAGAACACACTTGCCTCACGGTAACGCTCCACCGGCACGGTTTTAAGCTCCGTGGTGGCATCCGCGAGCGGAACACGCACGATGTCGGTTCCGCGTAGAGCAACCATGACCCCCGAATCCCCATCCTTGATGGCGTCAATGGCCTGCAGGCCGAACCTGGTGGCGAGTACCCGGTCGAATGCCGTGGGGTTGCCCCCTC
>JAFMCH010000024.1 GCA_017857875.1 Actinomycetota bacterium
TCGCAGCGGCTAGGAGGACGCACACGAGGGCGGCGAAGGCCAAGAAGCCACCGCGGTACAGAGCGCTGGAGAACTCGCCCACCTGGAAGAAGACCCACAAGACGCCCGCGAGGGCAGCGACACCGATGGTCATGATCATCGCCTGTGCACCCGGGGCGAGTTTGGTGGACAGGCGACCGGGTCGCCACACGGTGGCCAGAGCTGCACCCAACAGGAGGCCCATGATGTGTGAATCAGTGCCAAAGTATGCGCGGCTGGGATCGGCAAGATCTGGGTAGCCGTTGGATACGGCCAGGATGCCCATCCACACGGTGGATGCGATGGCGCCAAATAGTGCGGTGAACAACACGGCACGACGCTTGCCGAACTTCAGCAGCACCAAAGTGATCAGTGGCCAGATGAGGTAGAACTGTTCCTCGATGGCCAGTGACCACAGATGCTTGAGCAGCGGTGGTCGACCAATGAACTCGAAGTACGACTGATCGGCGGCGATGTACCACCAGTTGTTTACATAGAAAAGTGAGGCGATGGCATCGGTGCGGAAAGCTGGGGCGGCATCGCGATACACGAATGCAGCCATGGCGCCGACGACGGCGAGCATAAGCAAGAGGGCCGGCAGCAGTCGGCGTCCGCGGCGAATATAAAAGCGCTTGAAGTTGATGCGCCCGGATCGATTGAATTCCTCTAGCAGCAGTGAGGTGATCAAAAACCCGGAGAGCACGAAGAACACGTCGACCCCGAGAAATCCACCCGGCATCCATGGCATGTCAGCGTGGTAGAACATGACGCCCAGGACAGCGAGGGCGCGCAGGCCGTCGAGGCCGGGTAGGTACCCCATTTCGCCCGCTGGGCGCCCACCATCAAGGTGCCAGGGCGTGCGTGCGGCCGCATGCTTGGTCGCCACTCACACTCCCTCATCGCTTACGGTTTGGCCGTTCGAACCAGGCCCCAGGGCGCCCTCGTTCGAGGTCAGACGGTGGACCACCTGTTGTGGTTCCGCCCTATCGTAAGCCGTGAGGGCAGATTAGGTGCCGGCGAAACGCGTGATGGCAGGAAGCAAGCGCTCGCGTTTTTCGAGGTTGCGCACGCCTAGACCCGCCTCGGGAGCCAAGCACAGCACCCCGACCTTGCCCTGGTGACGATTGTGATGAACTTCCAAGGTGGCAGCACCGGTGTCGGCGAGGTCGAAAGTCTTGGACAAGGTGGGGTGAATCATTCCTCGATTGATGAGCCGATTTGCTTCATAGGCCTCGCGGTAGTTGGCAAAGTGTGAGCCGATGATGCTCTTGAGGTTCATCCATAGGTACCGGTTGTCGTACTCATGCATAAAGCCCGATGTCGACGCGCAGGTCACGATCTTGCCGCCCTTGCGGGTGACGTAGACGCTTGCGCCGAAGGTCTCACGGCCGGGATGCTCAAAGACGATGTCGATGTCGTCACCGCCGGTAAGTTCGCGAATGCGCCGACCGAAACGCTGCCATTCCTTGGGGTCCTGCGTGGTGTCGTCTTTCCAGAATCGAAAGTCCTCAGCTCGTCTGTCGATGATGAACTCGGCTCCCATGGCCCGACAGAGATTCGCTTTTTCCTCACTTGACACCACACACACCGGGATGGCCCCGCCGTTGAGGGCGTACTGAGTGGCGTAGGAACCTAGGCCACCGGAGGCCCCCCAGATCAACACGACATCGCCCTGTTTCATGCCACCGCCATGATGGGAGACAAGTTGGCGATAAGCGGTGGAGTTGACCAAACCTGGTGCGGCAGCCTCTTCCCATGTCAGATGGGCTGGCTTGGGGAGTAGCTGATTGGACTTCACGAGTGCGATTTCGGCTAGCCCACCAAAATTCGTTTCAAAGCCCCAGATGCGCTGTTCTGGATCCATCATGGTGTCGTCGTGGCCGAGAGGACTTTCCAGTTCGACCGATAAGCAGTGCGCCACAACCTCATCGCCGGGTTTCCAGGCATTAACCCCGGCGCCCACTCGCAGCACTACGCCGGCGGCATCTGAACCGATGATGTGGTAGGGCAAATCGTGGCGACTGGCCAAGTCATTGGTCCGGCCGTAGCGCTCCAGGAAGCCAAACGTTGACACCGGTTCAAAGATCGAGGTCCAGACGGTGTTGTAGTTGATGCTCGAAGCCATCACAGCGATGAGCGCTTCACCCGGCCCCAATTCGGGAAGGGGTACCTCGTCGATGTGGATGGACTTTCGCGGGTCCTTGTCTTGCGTGGCCTCATCGGCAAACATCTGCTCATCAGCCTTGTGGACGGTCGCGGCTCGGTAGGACTCAGGCAGCGGCAGGGCAGCAATCTCCTCCGGCGTAGCTTCGGTGACGGCCGTGTAGAGCGACGAGGTTGGGGACATAGGTCTCCTCCAGGGGTGTCAGCGGCGATGAATAGCGTTGTTAACGAATACCGTGGTTAACGATCGTTCACTACGTGAGTTTAGTGCTCCCACGCTAGGTTCGGCTAGTCCCTAGGTGCCAAAACCTGGGGAGACTTTGAGTGCGGGGCCTATTGAATGACTGCTACCAGGTGATGAGGTCCTGTGCCCGCGCCACATACAGCCCGACCAACACGACGGCGAGCAGCATCACGATGATCGCCATCTTGACGAGGCGGCGAAAAAGCGCGAACACGAACAGGGCCCCGAGAACGATCGCGGCAATGAGTAAAATTGTGCCCTGATCGACGTTGTCCATGTGTACCTACTTGGTTAGGGCTCGCTTGGTTAGGGCTCGCTTGGTTAGGGCTCGCTTGGTTAGTGCGCAGATGACGTGGGCGCGGATTGCACGATTTCGACGAGGACACCGCCAGCATCCTTTGGGTGAATGAAGTTAATCAAAGACCCGGCCGTTCCGATTTTCGGCTCGTCATAAAGCAAGCGAAGACCGGCGGCTCGCAAGCGAGTTGATACGACGTGGATGTCGTCGACTCCATAGGCCATTTGCTGGATGCCTGGTCCGGATCGATCGAGGAATTTGCCGATGGGGGAGTCCGGGCGCAACGGTGCGAGCAGTTGAATATACGAACCCGAGTCTCCGACCGACATCATGGCTTCGCGTACGCCTTGGTCTTCATTGACCTCCTCGTGGGCCAATCGCATGCCGAAAGAATCGCGATAGAACGCGATGGCATCGTCTAAATCGGCCACGGCGATGCCCACGTGATCGATTCGGGTGAACAATCCGTCCGGATCATGGTGGCTCATGTGCCCTCCAGGTGGCGTGGGTGCCGAATGGCGATTGATCTATCCGCTGCTGAGCCTACGCAACGAGGCCCGTATTGGGCGGTTGCGCCACCGGCTGGCTAGGCTTTGCGGCATGTCAACCACGTCAAGTTCGGTCATCGTCGCGGGAGCACGCACTCCGATGGGTCGCTTGTTGGGATCCTTATCCGGGCTCAGTGCCGCAGACCTTGGTGGCGTGGCCATCGCTTCGGCGCTCGAGCGCTCGGGCGTGCGTCCCGACCAGGTGGATTATGTGATCATGGGCCAGGTTCTCCAAGCCGGTGCCGGTCAGAATCCAGCGCGTCCGGCGGCGGTCAAGGCTGGGATTCCGATGAGTGTTCCGGCGCTCACCATCAACAAGGTGTGCCTATCCGGTATCGACGCGATCGCATTAGCTGATCAGCTGATTCGGGCCGGCGAGTTCGAGGTTGTTGTCGCCGGTGGCATGGAGTCCATGACTAATGCGCCGCACCTGCTGATGGGTTCGCGCGAGGGCGTCAAGTACGGCGATTGGCGCATGACCGACTCCATGGCCTTTGACGCGTTGACGTGCACATTTGATGGCTGTGCGATGGGGGAGGCGACCGAGGGTTTTAACTCCCGCTACGACTTCACCCGTGAGGATCAAGATGCATTCGCGGCCCGCTCCCATCAGCGAGCAGCTGCGGCGACCAAGAACGGCATCTTCGAGGCCGAAATCGCTCCGGTTAACATCCCGCAACGCAAAGGTGATCCGATCGAGTTCAGGACCGATGAAGGCATTCGACCTGACACCACGACTGACAGCCTGGGTCGATTGCGGCCTGCATTTGCCAAGGACGGCACCATCACCGCGGGTTCAGCTTCACAGATTTCTGACGGTGCAGCCGCAGTGGTCGTGATGAGCAAGGTCAAGGCCGAAGAACTAGGCCTTGTGTGGCTCGCCGAGATCGGCGCCCACGGAGTTGTTGCTGGTCCGGATGCATCACTGCATGAGCAGCCGGCAAACGCCATTCGCGCGGCATGTGCGAAGGAAGGCATCGACGTGGCGGATATTGATCTGCTGGAGATCAACGAAGCGTTCGCGGCTGTGGGCCTGGCATCTACCCGGGCGTTGGGCGTCAGCGAAGACATCGTCAATGTCAACGGGGGTGCGATTGCCTTGGGGCACCCGGTGGGCATGTCCGGGGCTCGCATTGTGTTGCACTTGGCTCTGGAGTTGCAGCGTCGAGGTGGCGGACTCGGTGTTGCAGCACTTTGCGGTGGCGGTGGCCAGGGCGATGCCTTGGTGCTACGCGTGAATCCGTAGGACCTTCTGATGGGCGCGGAGTCTGATCGGGATGAGTGGATCGCGCGTGCCCAGCGTGGCGAGGCGCGAGCGGTTGCCCGACTGATCTCGTGGATCGAAGACGGTTCGCCATCGGTTCCCTACGTGATGGAGCGGCTGGCCGCTACGACAGGTCTTGCGCAGGTGATCGGACTCACCGGTGCGCCGGGCGTGGGCAAATCGACGACTACCTCGGCGTTGATCAGTGCTTATCGGGCCCGTGGGACTCGCGTGGGGGTTATCGCGGTAGATCCCACCTCCCCGTTTTCTGGCGGTGCACTTCTTGGCGATCGCGTACGTATGCAAGAACACGCCACCGACGATGGAGTTTTCATCCGGTCCATGGCCTCGCGAGGCCACCTCGGCGGACTCGCCGCCACGACGCCGCAGGCGGTGCGGGTGCTCGCGGCTGCCGGCTGCACGGTCGTGCTGATCGAGACGGTCGGCGTGGGCCAGTCAGAGGTTGAGGTGGCCGGCACCGCAGATACGACGGTCGTGCTGCTCGCCCCGGGTATGGGCGATGGGATTCAGGCGGCTAAGGCCGGAATCTTGGAGGTCGGCGACATATTCTGCGTCAATAAGGCCGATCGCGACGGAGCCGATAACACCGTGCGCGAGGTGCGACACATGATCAGCCTGGCTGAGCATGATCCCTACGCCTGGGAGCCGAGTGTTGTGAAGTCGGTGGCGAGTAAGGCCGACGTGGGGGACCTGCTTGCGGCCATTGATGCTCATCAGGCTTGGCTGCTCGCTGATGGTCATCTTCAGCAGCGCCGAGAGCGTCGAGCCGCTGAGGAAATCACCGCCTTGGCGATTGCGCGCGTGCGCCAACGCGTGCGCGACGTTGCGCCTGGGCTGCTGGCGACCCTGGCCGCCGAAGTCGCGGCCGGAACCAAGGACCCGTATTCGGCTACGGATCTTCTGCTAGACCAGATCACCTGAGGGCATCATCCACCGCGGCCCTTGGTGCGTGGCAGGATACGCCTGTGACGACTCCTCCTAATCTGCCCCTACGTGGCGCAGTCGACCTGTCGACCTTCGCGAGTAAGCCGGCAGGCGCACCGGCTTCGGCGGGCGCTGGACACCCGGGTGCCGCCAAGGTTGTCATCGATGTGACCGAAGCCAGTTTTCAATCTGATGTCATCGAACTCAGTCAGCGATTGCCCGTCATTGTTGACCTCTGGGCAAGTTGGTGTGGCCCATGCAAGACGTTGTCGCCTATCTTGGAGAACCTCGCGGTGGAGTACGGCGGCCGCTTCGTGTTAGCCAAGGTTGATGTAGACGCCGAGCAGGCCATCGCCGGCGCGTTTCAGGTGCAATCCATCCCCAGTATTTTTGTTGTTTTGGGCGGTCAACCGGCGCCGTTGTTCCAAGGCGCGCTGCCTGAACCTCAGGTGCGCCAGTACATTGATGAGGTCCTCAAGCTCGCGGCGCAGGCGGGCATTACCGGCCGCGTTGAGGTGTCGCCAGACGAACCAGCGGGTGAGCCTGAGGAGATCGAAGAGGTTGTTGATCCTCGCTACGCAGCTGCCTACGCCGCTATTGAAGATGGAGACTGGGCCGCGGCACAAGCGGCCTATGAAGCCATCGTCAGTGCCGAACCGATGAACGCCGATGCGGTGGCAGGCGTGGCGCTGTGCGCACTGCAATTACGTGTCGAGTCACAAACTGATGTGCAGAACGCCACGACTATTGATGGTGTGCTTACCGATGCTGACGCGGCGGCCGTTGCTGGTGCCTGGGATCGGGCCTTTGGCGTCATCATTGACGCGATTCGCGTGAACTTCGGTGATGATCGGGAGCGTTTACGCTTGAGGTTGCTTGATTTGTTCGCGATCGCCGGTGATGATGAGGCCGTCCCACCCGCGCGCGTTGCGTTGGCGAACGCACTGTTTTAGCGGGTCGCTGGTGGTGGGCGACCTAGTTCATCTCAGGGTTCGGGGTGCCTTCGTAGATCAGCCAGATCGCCCCCAGGGGCGGGACAACAATGTCAGCAGAGGTAGCCAGCCCATGCCAGCTCGGCCCGTCAGCACCAATGCCGCCCATGTTGCCCACACCCGAACCCCCATAGACGTGGGCGTCGGTGTTGAGCACCTCACGCCAATATCCCGTGTGTGGCAGTCCCAGGCGATAGTTATATAACGGAACGGCGGACATGTTGACCACGCAGGCCAGCGCGCCACCATCGTGATCGTAACGAAGCCAGCTGTAGGCGTTATTCGATGCGTCATTGGCGTCGATCCAGGCGAAACCTCCGGGATCAGCATCGCGCTGCCACAGCGGTGGGGTGTGGGCATAGACCGCGTTTATGTCGGCCACCACCTGCGCTACGCCCCGGTGCTCGGCGTGGTCAAGCAGCCACCAATCAAGGCCCTTATCTGCGTTCCACTCCGCTGACTGGGCGAACTCACTGCCCATGAACAGGAGTTTTTTGCCCGGATGGGCCCACATGAATGCACAGTAGGCCCGCATCGTGGCTAACTGTTGCCAACGATCACCGGCCATCTTGTTGATCAGCGATCCTTTGCCGTGAACGACCTCGTCGTGGGAGATCGGCAGGACGAAGTGTTCGCTGTAGGCGTACATCATCGCGAAGGTCAGTTCGTGGTGGTGAAACTGGCGAAAGATGGGTTCTCGACTTACATAATCCAGCGAGTCGTGCATCCACCCCATATCCCATTTCAGCCCGAAGCCGAGGCCTCCCAGGTATGTCGGACGCGTGACTCCCGGCCATGATGTTGATTCCTCAGCGATTGTGACGATGCCAGGAACACGTCGATATGCGGTCGCATTCATTTGTTGAAGAAACTCAACAGCCTGCAAATTCTCCCTGCCACCGTATTCGTTTGGAGTCCATTGATCGGGTTCGCGGGAGTAGTCCAGATAGAGCATGCTCGCTACCGCATCAACTCGGAGTCCGTCAACGTGAAACTCCTCGAGCCAAAACAGGGCATTAGCAACAAGGAAGTTACGGACCTCGCTACGTCCGAAATTGAAGACGAGGGTGCCCCAATCCGGGTGCTCACCGCGCTGTGGATCAGGGTGCTCATACAAGGCGGTCCCGTCGAACCGAGCCAGCGCCCATTCGTCCTTGGGGAAATGCGCTGGTACCCAATCGATGAGCACACCGATGCCAGCCTGATGCAGGGTATCGATGAGGTAGCGAAGGTCATCGGGCGAACCGAAACGTGAGGTCGGGGCAAAATAGGAAGTCACCTGGTATCCCCAGGACCCGCCGAATGGATGTTCGGCGACTGGCATGAATTCGACGTGGGTGAAACCCATCTGTAACAGGTAGGTGGTGAGCTCGTCAGCGAGGGCGCGGTAGTCGAGCCCGGCCCGCCACGAGCCAAGGTGCACCTCGTAGATCGACATCGGCGAACTCAAGACGTCACGGTGCTCGCGCGCGGTCATCCATTCCTCATCAGTCCACACATAGTGCGGGGTAAATACGATGGAGCCGGTGGCCGGGGGAAGCTCGGTTGCAAATGCGCACGGATCGGCTTTCTCTCGCCAGATGCCATCGGCGCCGAGGACCGCAAATTTATAGACGGTGCCGTCGCCAATATCGGGCACAAATAGTTCCCAGATGCCAGAGGACCCGAGACTCCGCATGGGGTGGGCTTGTGCGTCCCAGTGATTGAAACTACCGACGACGCGCACGCCGTGGGCGTTGGGCGCCCACACCGCAAACGAAACTCCGTGCACAGCTCCGGCACTGCTGTCAAAGACATGAGTATGGGCCCCGAGAACCTGCCACATCTGCTCGTGCAGGCCCTCGCCAATCAGATGAAGGTCGATATCGCCCAGTGACGGCAAAAAGCGGTAAGGGTCATCTGCGGGTATAGCTTCACCCGCATACGTCACGGATAGCCGGTAGTCAGGAACCTCCTTACCCGCAATAATTCCGACCCACACTCCGCGATGCTCATGGAGGAGTGGAATCGAATTGCCGTCTGCGATAACGGTGACGGATTCAGCCATGGGCCGCAACACGCGGATCGTGACACTTCCGTCGTGGGGATGGGGTCCAAGAATTGCGTGTGGCTGGGAGTGTTTTCCATCAACCAGATCGTCAAGTTCGGCAGTATTGATCGATATTGCAGACGTCATGATGAGAGTTTCACTGTGGCAATATGCGCGATGCGCTCATTGGGCTCGAAGCGCACGTAGGTTGATTGACTCCAGGTCCATGTCTCGTTCGTGAGTTGATCAGTGGCGCTGAAGGTGTCGAGCCAGTCAAGACCAATAGTGGGCATGTCCCACCAGATTGTCGATTCCTGGGTGTAGTGCGGATCGAGGGTGCACACGACAAGCACGATGTCAGGACCCACTTTCTTGGAGTAGGCGATGACGTTGTCGTTGTCGGAGTGGTGAAATCGCAGACTGCGAAGGTCTTGTAGAGCCACATGCTCGCGCCGAAGTCGATTGAGCGTGGTGATGTAGCCGGACAAATTGGGCTCGCTATCCCAGTCACGTGGCCGGTACTCGTATTTCTCTGAGTTGAGGTACTCCTCGCTGCCCGGCCTCACCGCCGTTGCCTCGAATAGTTCAAAGCCGGCGTAGACGCCCCAGGTCGGTGACAAGGTGGCGGCCAAAGTGGCTCGAATGGCAAATGCCGGCCGACCGCCGAACTGCAGATACTCGGTCAAGATATCGGGGGTGTTGACGAAAAGATTGGGTCGCATGTACGCGGCAGCAGGGCCGGCGAGTTCGGTGAAGTACTGCTCGAGGCCCTCGCGATCATTTCGCCAGGTGAAGTATGTGTAACTTTGCTGGAAGCCGATTTCGCCAAGCGCGCGCATCATTGGGGGCCGCGTAAAGGCCTCAGCGAGAAAAAGAACCTCCCGGTCGATCCCGCGCACGTCGGCGAGGAGTCGTTCCCAGACCCACAGGGGCTTGGTATGTGGGTTGTCAACCCGAAAAATCTTTACTCCGCGTGACATCCAGAAGGTAACAAGGCGAAGAACTTCGGCATACAGCCCCTCCGGATCATTATCGAAATTGAGCGGATAGATGTCCTGATACTTCTTGGGTGGGTTTTCTGCGTAGGCGATCGTGCCGTCAGCACGCGTTGTGAACCATTCGGGGTGCGTGGTGACCCATGGGTGATCGGGCGCGACCTGGAGTGCGAAGTCCAAGGCGATTTCCAGCTTGAGTGCACGCGCGCGCTGCACGAAGGCGGCAAAGTCGTGGAAGTCACCGAGATCTGCATGGATGGCGTCGTGGCCACCATCTGGTGCACCGATCGCCCAAGGCGACCCGGGGTCATCGGGCATCGGTGTGGTGGAGTTGTTTCTACCCTTTCGAAACGCTCGACCGATGGGGTGAATCGGCGGGAGGTAGACAACATCAAAGCCCATGTCTGCCACGGCATCGAGCCGGTGTCGAGCGGTGGTGAAGGTGCCTGACCTCGGTGGAGTGAGAGTGGCACCCTCACTGCGAGGAAATAGTTCGTACCACGAGCCAACCAGGGCACGACGGCGTTCGACTCGAAGTGGCCACGGGTCACTACGTGTCAGGAGGTCCTTCAGTGGGTTCACATTGAAGATCTCGCTCGCGGGGTTCTCGTGGGTCGCGGCCAGGCGCTCGTGGGCGGGAATCGAGGCGTCCCGCAGGAGTTGACTCAAGCTTCGTAGTTGCTTGCGCTGCAGAGTTGATCCGCGGGGGAGGGATTTTGCGGCCCGTTCGCAGATCAGCGCGCCCTCGGCCAGTTCGAGCTCGGCGTCGAGTTCGTCGGGGATTTTGATCGCAGCGCGGTGCTGCCAAGTGGCCCAGGTGTCTACCCAGGCTTCAATGGCAAAAGTCCAGTCGCCGAGTGCGTCAGGTTGCAGTTCTCCTGTCCATCGGTCAAGCCCCTGTCCAACCGGGCGTAGGGCCGCTCGTGAATGCTCCGCGCCGTCAGGATCGAGCAAAACGGCGCTGACGCCAAGTTGGTCATGTCCCTCCTTAAAACATGTGGCGAAGATCGGAATGACCTCACCGACAACCGCCTTGGCTGGTCGCCGGCCTGATTCGACGACGGGCGAGACATCCATGATGGGAATGCGGCCCGACAGGACTGTGGGAACTGCCTGCGTTGCCCTACCCCTTCGCCGCACCGCCACAAGACCACACCCTAGCAACCACAATCGCCGTTGGAGGCGATGAGATTAATGAGGTGGGAGTTCATCCTGCCCGAGCGCGGAGTAGCGTCGCACCCGTGAGAGCTATTCGCCGATTCAATGTCCGCACCGTGCTGCCCGAGGCGCTGGAGGGCCTCACCGAACTCGCCCATAATTTGCGCTGGTCTTGGCACCTACCGACCCGCGATCTTTTTGCATCCATCGAGCCACGGTTATGGGCCGAGGTGAATGCTGATCCGATCCGCCTCCTGGGCGAGGTCTCGGCTGAACGATTCGCTGAGTTAGCCGCTGACGACGGATTTGTTCAGTGGGTGTCCCATTGCCGAGGTGATCTTCATGATTACCTCACCCGAGATCACTGGTATCAACAATCGCGAGGTCACGGGCCGGCGAGCATTGCGTATTTTTCCCCCGAATTCGGCGTCGCCGCCGCGTTGCCCCAGTACTCCGGGGGTTTGGGAATCCTGGCGGGTGATCATTTGAAATCTGCATCTGATCTGGGTGTTCCCATCATTGGTGTCGGGCTTTTCTATCGGTCTGGCTACTTCCGGCAGCAACTTGCCGCTGATGGATGGCAACGCGAGACCTATCCGGTGCTTGACCCGGATGCCATGCCTCTTCGATTACTGCGCGACAACGAAGGTGAAGCGGTCTATGGCAGCGTTGGTTTGCCAGATGGGCGAAGCCTCGACTTTCGAATCTGGGTGGCTTCGGTCGGCCGAGTGCCGCTGCTGCTACTGGATTCAGACGTTGCCACCAATGATCATGCTGAAAGGGACGTCACTGATCGTCTCTATGGTGGCGGGAATGAGCATCGCTTACGCCAGGAATTGCTCTTGGGAGTCGGTGGCGTACGAGCCATTCGTGCCTACTGCGCGGTGTCGGGTGTGCCCGCACCGGAGGTGTTTCACTCGAACGAAGGACATGCAGGATTCTTGGGCCTTGAGCGCATTCGCGAACTCGTGCAGGGCTCAGCTGACCTGAGCTTCGATGAGGCTTTCGAGATTGTCCGCGCCGGCACAGTTTTCACTACTCATACTCCGGTTCCTGCAGGCATTGACCGATTCGATATGTCACTCATCCGGCGGTACTTCGGTGGTGACAACGCCGCCGCTGGTGTGCCTCTTGAGCGTATTGAGGCCCTGGGCGCAGAAACATTTGTCGGTGGAGATCTCGATGTGTTCAATATGGCTGTCATGGGCTTGCGGTTATCGCAACGTGCCAACGGCGTCAGTTTGCTCCACGGCGGGGTAAGCCGGTCGATGTTCAACGGATTATGGCCTGACTTTGACACCGATGAGGTTCCCATCATTTCGATCACCAACGGTGTGCATGCCCCGACCTGGGTGGCACCCGAGGTCTGGCAACTCGCGGAGGAAAAGATCGGTCCTGCTTTGACCGAAGAAGGACAAGGGTGGGATGCCATCGGCGATATTCAAGATGACGCGATTTGGTCAACTAAGCGCACCTTGCGGGAAAATCTAGTCGCCGACGCACGCGACCGGCTGCGCAAGAGTTGGCTACAGCGTGGTGCGACCGATGCTGAGTTGGGTTGGGTTGACTCCGTCCTGGACCCAGATGTGCTCACCATCGGATTCGCCCGCCGTGTGCCGTCCTATAAGCGATTGACCCTCATGCTGCGAGACCCCGATCGCCTTCGTGAACTGTTACTTCACCCTGAGCATCCGATTCAAATCGTCGTCGCGGGGAAATCGCACCCCGCTGATGACGGTGGCAAGCGATTGATTCAACAACTGGTGGCCTTCGCTGATGATCCGCTGGTGCGCCACCGCATCGTGTTCCTGCCCAACTACGACATAAGCATGGCGACACTGTTGTACCCCGGTTGCGATGTGTGGCTCAACAATCCGATTCGACCTCTTGAGGCGAGCGGCACGTCAGGTATGAAGGCAGCGCTAAACGGCGCTCTGAACCTGTCGATCATGGACGGCTGGTGGGATGAATGGTTTGACGGTGAGAATGGTTGGGCGATTCCAACTGCCGATGGCGTACTTGATGAGGATCGTCGTGATGATCTCGAGGCAGCCGCGCTCTATGACCTCATCGAGAATAGCGTCGCACCCACTTTCTACGGGCGCGACGATGCCGGTCTGCCGCGTCGCTGGATTCACCTTGTCCGTCATACATTGCGGACCCTAGGCCCCAAGGTGCTGGCTAGTCGAATGGTGCGTGAATATGTTGATCGGCTCTATATTCCAGCGTCAAATGCCGCGCGCCGCTGTGCAGAGGATGACTTCTCTTTCGGCCGCGAGATGACCTTCTGGAAGGCCCAGGTGCGCGAACAATGGCCCGAGGTAGCTGTTGAACATGTCGATGTCTCCTTCGCGGACGAGGGGCCGTCGTTGGGTTCACCCGTGCCGATAAGAGCGTATGTTCATTTGGCGAAGTTGAGGCCGCAAGATGTTGAAGTGCAGGCGATTTCGGGTCGAGTCAATGGCGTAGACGACATCTCAGAGGTCTGCACCGATGTCCTGGAGGTGGCTGAAGGTTATGTGGATGGTCGTTGGCGCTTCGAGGGTGCTTTGACCCTTGACCGCACGGGCCCGGTGGGCTACACGGTTCGCATCGTGCCGCGTCACGTTGGGCTTTCATCGACAGCCGATATGGGATTGGTTGCGCTGCCTCCCGAGGTCACCTCCCCGATCAATGGTGATCTTCGGTAGTCACCTTGAGCAGGATGCAACTGCGCGGGGCGAGCATGATCGTGGCTCCGGCAACGTCGGTCCATGACGCTTGCGTCACCTGGTCATCATGGGTGTCGAATAGCCGCCGGTATTGATCGCCATAGGGTTCGCCAGGCAGATTGAACGCCTGATGATCGTCGCCTGAGTGCATGATGAGCAGGAAGGAATCATCTGCGGGCTCTGCGGGTTCTACGGCAATCGCACCTGTCAGCGGGTGCAGGTCTCCGGAGAGATACATGCCGATTGTTCGAGTGGAGGGGTCATTCCACTCCGCTTCGGTCAGTGGTTGTCCAGCCGGTGACAACCAACCCAGGTCGGGCGCTTCGCCGGCCTGTCGAGGGACGCCCTGGAAGAAAAATCGTTGGCGGAAGGCACGATGGTGGCGTCGTACGGTCAGCAAAGTGCGCGTGAAATCAACCAGGTCACGCTGCCATGGCTCCCAAGCCCAGTCATACCAACTGATGTCGTTGTCTTGGCAGTAGGCATTGTTGTTGCCCTGCTGCGTCCGACCAAATTCATCACCGCCGAGAATCATGGGTACGCCAGTGGACAGAAGGAGGCTGGTTAGCATGTTGCGCAGTTGTCGGTGTCGAACTCGATTGATCTCCGGATCGGTTGTCTCACCTTCGACACCGTAATTTCGAGACCTGTTGTCATCGGTGCCATCGCGATTTTCTTCCAGATTCGCCTCATTGTGCTTGTGTTCGTATGTAACCAGGTCACGCAGTGGAAATCCGTCATGAGCGGTGATGAAGTTAACCGACGCGAAGGGTGAGCGTCCCTCGCTGCCGTAGAGGTCTGCAGATCCAGACAGTCGCCACCCCAATTCGTTCACGCCGGACGAACCGCGCCAGTAATCACGCAGGCAGTCGCGATACTTGCCATTCCACTCACGCCACATGGCCGGAAACTCACCGACCTGATAACCCCCCGGACCGACATCCCACGGTTCGGCGATGAGTTTGACGCGGCGCAAGACGGGATCTTGTTGAATGGTCGTCATGAAGGTGCCGAGCATGTCGACGTCATGAAATGACCGAGCCAGCGCCGATGCGAGATCGAAGCGAAAACCATCCACGTGCATGTCGGTCACCCAATAGCGCAGTGAGTCCATGACCATTTGCAGGACATGGGGAGTCGACACATTAAGTGTGTTGCCGCATCCGGTGTAGTCGACGTAGTTGCGTCCGTCTTGAAGTCGGTAGTACTGCGCGTTGTCTATGCCACGAAAGTTGTAGGTGGGCCCGTTCACTCCCTCCTCGGCCGTGTGGTTGTAGACAACATCCAATATGACCTCGAGGCCTGCCGCATGCAGAGTCTTGACCATCTGTTTGAACTCGACGACCTGTTCACCGTGCGACCCCGCGGCACAGTAGGCCGCATGGGGAGCGAAATAGCCCAACGTGTTGTAGCCCCAGTAATTGTCCAGCCCTGTCTCCATCAAGTGCACTTCGTTTGTGAAGTGGTGAACGGGCATCAGTTCTACGGTGGTTACGCCAAGCTTGACGAGGTGATCGATAACCGCCGGATGTGCCACGCCGGCGAAAGTGCCGCGCAGGTGCTCGGGAACCTCGGGATGCTTCATCGTGAGGCCCCGTACATGCGTTTCGTAGATCACCGTATCGGTCCAGGGCACCTCAAGCGGGCGATCATCTCCCCAGTCAAAGTCACTGGCGATGACCACGCTGCGAGGTACGAACGGAGCTGAATCCTCGCCTTGCCTTATGACGTCGGACTCTTGGGTGGAGCCGAAGATAGCGGGATCCAGGGTGACAGTGCCGGTGATGGCCCGTGCATAGGGATCAGTGAGGAGTTTGGCGGGGTTGAATCGCTGGCCATGGTGCGGCTCCCACGGTCCAATCACTCGGAATCCGTAGGTGTCACCTGGGTTGAGGTTGCTTACCAGTCCGTGAAAGACCCCGAGGGTCTTCTCGGGCAATGTCAGTTCGGACTGTTGCCCCGATGAGTCGCATACGACGAGGTGCACTGCTTCGGCTCCAGGTGCCCACAGCGCGACGTTGCTGCCTTGAAAGCCCCAGGTAACACCCAATGGGTCCCAATGACCGGGGCCGTTGATGGCGGGCGGATCTGGCGGACTTGTGGCTGGTGAGTCGGGCACAGGTGGAACGCTACAGTCAGGTGTCGCCCGAGCGCGTGCCGTTAGGCTCACATGTTGCACGCGACACACGGCCGGCTGCGCGATTGGGGTTGGCCTTAACGAAAGGACAAGCCGATGTCTGCGGAGTTTGTGCGACTGGATGTGGCTGATGGAGTCGCCACTATTGTGCTACAACGCCCACCCATGAATGCACTTTCGGTGCAGATGCAGCAGGAGATTCAAACGGCGGCCGACGAGGCATCGGTACGTGCCGATGTTCGTGCCGTGGTCATCTATGGCGGTCCGAAAGTGTTCGCGGCCGGTGCGGATGTCAAGGAGATGGTCGACTGGTCGCTGCCTGATGCGCTGACTAGATCAACGCGCCTTCAGGCGGCATTTACGGCCGTCGAGAGGATCCCAAAGCCAACAATCGCGGCGATCACGGGTTATGCGCTGGGCGGCGGTTGCGAACTCGCGCTGTGTGCCGATCTGCGTGTTGCCGGCGATAACGCAAAGCTGGGACAGCCAGAGATCCTGCTTGGCATCATTCCTGGCGCGGGTGGCACCCAGCGTCTACCCCGCCTTGTTGGCCCCTCGCGGGCGAAGGATCTGATCTACACAGGCCGGTTCGTTGGGGCTGATGAAGCACTAGCGATCGGCTTGGTGGATCGCGTGGTACCACCCGATGACGTGTATACCGAGGCATGTGCGCTGGCTCAGCAACTGGCAAATGGTGCACCGATCGCGATGCGGGCAGCCAAGCAGGCCATTGATCGAGGCGGCATGGTTGATCTGGATTCGGGATTGGAAATCGAACGCGTGCATTTCGCTTCGCTATTTGGCACGGACGATCGAACCATAGGCATGTCGTCTTTCATTGAGCACGGCCCCGGTAAAGCGGAGTTCACGGGTCGATGAGTCAACAGATGAGTACCACCGACTTTGAACTGGCACGCACAGACCCAAAACTTGCCAATGTGCTTTACCACGACTGGGAATCTGAGTCATATGACGATAAGTGGAGTATCTCTTTCGATGACCGATGTATTTCCTATGCTGCCGGGCGTTTCACGCGCGTAGCCGGTCAGACGCAATCTCCCTACACCTCTGCGATGGAGATTGGCTGCGGAACCGGCTTCTTTGCCCTAAACCTGATGCAGGCCGGAATTATTGATTCGTGCGTGCTGACGGATATTTCTCCTGGAATGGTGGCCGTAGCAACCCGGCAGGGCCTTGAACTCGGACTCGATGTGGAAGGCCGCGTGGCTGATGCCGAACGGCTACCAAGCGAAGACAATCAGTGTGACCTAGTCATTGGGCACGCTGTGCTGCACCACATTCCTGATGTTGAACAGGCGCTGCGTGAGGCATTGCGCGTTCTTAGACCAGGCGGTCGTTTCGTTTTCTGTGGTGAACCCACCGCGCGAGGTGACGTTGTGGCACGGGCGCTCTCGCGCTTGACCTGGTGGACGACAACGCGTGTCACGCAGTGGGAGATGTTTCGTGACCGCTGGGCTAAGCCGCCGGTTGAGTTGCAGGCTTCATCTCAGGCAGCGGCGTTGGAGTCTTTAGTTGACATTCACACCTTCGACCCTGACACCCTCGCCAGAACCGCCCTGCGTGCCGGCGCAGTCGACGTGACAACCGTGACCGAGGAACTTACCGCTTCGTGGTTTGGCTGGCCGGTACGCACCTTCGAAGCGGCGGTTAAGCCTGGCGTTCTTGGTTGGCCGTGGGCGAACTTCGCCTATCGCACATGGCAGCGCCTCACCTGGCTCGACGAGACGGTGATGGAGCGCATTGTTCCCGACGAATTGTTTTACAACGTGTGCATTACTGGAGTGAAACCCTGAGCCCTCGACGCGACCCCCGACAGGCCCGGTTTCTGACCTGGTCTTCCCTTCGGTGGGTGTGGCGGAATCGCGCCTGGAGTCCCTGGTATCTGATCCGGTATTGGCGCTTCTTTATGTTGCGCCTGAGGTCTCCACACATCATCACTGAGGGTTTTGTGTTCCTGGGCAAGCGCGTGGAGGTGCATGCGCGCCGCGGTTATGGCCGTTTGATTATTGGACGCTGGGTGCACCTAGGTGATGAGAACCGGTTGCGCTGCCACGAAGGGACCATGCGCGTGGGCGATAAATGTGTTTTCGGCCGTGATAACACCGTCAATGGATACCTCGACATTGAATTCGGTGAGGGCACGATCGTTGCGGACTGGGTTTATATCTGTGATTTTGACCACGTCACCGACGACATTCACACACCAATCAAGGACCAGGGCATCATAAAGTCGCCGGTGCGCATCGGCCCCGATGTGTGGATCGGTGCGAAGGTCACGGTCCTACGTGGCACAAACATAGGACGTGGGAGCGTGCTTGCCGCCCATGCGGTTGTCCGCGGGAATGTGCCTGACTTCGCCGTCATGGGCGGCATTCCGGCGGTGGTAATCAAGGATCGGCGTGAACAATTCGACGCAGCCGCGCAACAAAGAATTGACGTCGCTGACATCGCTAGGAAAACTCAGCGGGCCGCAGATTCGATCATCAATAATCAGCAGGAACGACCATCGGATTAGGTCAGCGTTTGGCGGCGTCGTGGTAAACCTCGGTCGTGGCATGTGCAATGCGTGCCCAGTTGTGGTCGTGAACGACAGAGGCGAACGCTGCTCGACTCATCCGGGCTGACGCATGGGGATCACTCAGACTTCGGTCGATCGCCTGAGCAAGGCTCGCCGGATCGGCCGGTTCGAAGATGCGACCAGTGACCCCTTCTTTGACAAACTCCGCAAGACCTCCGGTGTTTGCCACCACAAGTGGAACTCCCGTGGCTGCGGCTTCGAGTGCGACCACTCCGAATGGTTCGTACAGGCTTGGCACGACTGCTGCGCTGGCCTGCTTCATGAGCATCTGCAGTTCCGCTTCGGGGAGCCATCCGGTGAAGGTGACTACGTCACTGAGACCGTGTTCGGCGGTGATGCGCTCCAGCGCGTTGCGATAATCACCCTTGCCGGCCACGACAAGCGACAGCCCCGGGTAGGTGCGTTGGAGTGCAGGCAGTGCGGCGATCAGGTACTGGACTCCCTTTTCGTATTCGAGGCGGCCGCAGTAGACCAGAACCGGTTTATCCTCTGGCGGAGTAAGCGGCGCACTTGGCCACTGCTCCACGTGAATCCCGTTAGCAATCACTCGAATGTGATCTGCATCACCGGACAGATTTCCCACGACCTCATCGCGCATGTGCTGCGAGCACACGATCACCTCGTTGGCTGCAGAGACGAGCCGAATCTCGTCTTCGTGGATACGGGTTGACGTTGCCGTGGGCAGCCATCCTTGATGACGACCCATTTCCGTTGCGTGAACGGTGCATACGAGTGGAACGCCCGCTTGTGCGGCGACGGATGTGACGGTTGCACCAACGAGCCAGTCGTGGCCGTGGATGATGTTGATGTTGTTCGTACAAAACAACTCGTCTGCGACGGCGAACATGGCTTCTTGCATTGACGCGACAAAGAGCAAGAGGTTGCTCGGTGTCAAACCTCCAGAGATTGCTGCTGGTTCAACGCGAATGACATCCACTCCATTGATTCGTTCCCGGGCCTCCGGCAGGCTCCGGTAACCCGTGGAGGTGCCGTCGACTCGCGGATCTGCACGCAGGGACACCACGGTGACGTCAAGGCCGAGGTTAGCTTGGGCCTCGGCGACGGCGTGCACATGACGACCAAGGCCGCCGAATACCACCGGGGGATACTCCCAAGAAAAGTGGCACACACGCATTTGCGACAGCATACGAGGTCGAGTTGATCGCTCTGTTTCGCTGTATCAGCCGAAACGTCGTGCATCGAGGTGTCCCCAGATACCGTCCCGTTGCGCGATCCGCACCCAGTCGCTGTCGTCGCCCCTGCCGGCTGATAAGGCGTCGATGAGTTGGCGTACGTCGGCTAGATGAGCCGCAGCCCGTTCGCTGGCGTACTGGGCGGCGCCGGCTTTCTCGATGAGGAATACCCAATCGCTGCTCAGGGCCAGCAGGAGTGAGGTGATCAACTGATCCGACAAAAGATTGCGTGTCTTGATGCCTTGACCGATGCGCTGCTCGGCGAGCAGGTGCATTACCTGTTTCGTGGTCGAGTCGTATTGCGCGCGCAATTCAGTCGTGGCTTCTCCAGACCACACCCGAAAGTCCTTGCCAGAACCCCACGAGCCGGCTTCAGGTCGAACGGTGCCTGTCACGCCGTGTCGGGTAATTGCGTCGTTGATGGTGCTGACTCGAATGCCAGCGGTAGGCAGCAGTCGCAGCACCTGTTCCAGCCAGATCGGTCCCTCGTGCCACCAGTGCCCGAACAGTTCGGTGTCGAAAGCTGCGACAACAATGCCGGGAGTGCCATCGTTGTTCCGGCTGATGTCAAGCAGGCGCTGTCGCACGCGGGACACGAAATCTTGGGCATCGCGCTCTACTTGGGCCAGTGCCCTGGACTCGTTGTAGGGATTTTTTTGTTCGGCGGACACTTGACGCCCGGTGACCCGATATAGCCTGAGGCCGGAATTTCGTTCAAACGCGTGAAAGTCCCGATACCAACGGTTTCCGGGGTAGCCACTCTTGGGCGACCACACGCGGTACGTGATGGGCAGATCTCGTCCGACGACTCGAACATCGGTGTCGCCTAGTTGCCAGGCCGCCGAGGTGTTGGCGCCAACTGCCTGCAGGGTGGGTCCTTCCAGCATGAGATGACCGACATTCGCGCGGCTCAGGCTCACATCCAGATCTGGGACGTAAGCGCATTCGGGCAGCCAGATCCCTGTTGGTCGTGCGCCCAACCGCAGCTGCATATCGTCAAGGCCGGTCATGAGCGAGGGCGTGGCAAGTTTTTCGGGTATGTAGGGCGTGAAGGTGTGGGTGAGTGGTCCGCCGAGCAATTCGATCGCGTCTGCATCGAGTAGGTGGCGCAGTAGCGGTGATGCACCGTGTTGCCAAGACTTTTCGAACAGGGCGAGCGACCGGTGCGCGTGGGCGATCTCACGTTCGGCTGCTTTGCGGTATTCGATACCGCTGTGGTTCAACAATCCGATGGCTTGCCACTGCCGGTCGGCCAGCCATCGGTGATGTTCGGCCAGGCAATACGGATCATCGAGTGCGGCTGCGAGCACCGGAGTGAGGCCGAGGGTGAACAGATTGTGGCGGCCCTCGTCGCTCAGTCGGGTGGCTATGTCGAATACCCGTGCGTAGGAGTCCGCCCATGCTTGATGCAGCCACTCTTCACCGACCGGCCACGTACCGTGGTGGGCGACCCACGGCAGGTGGCTGTGCAGCACAAGGCAAAACGTGCCGATCTCAGGGCCGGATATTGGCGCGGACGCCCGTTGGCCCGCTCGGGTCGTCACCGCGGCGCACGCGCTGTGGCGACGAGGTCTTGCCACGGGGCTTCGGTCGGCATGGAATTGTCGGTGCACAGGACAAAGTCCGCGGCGGTAATGGTCGGCAGAAAATCTTCGAGCGCGGTGGGGGTGTCGTGAATTGGCGCAGCAGTCGGTTGCGCCGAAGCCAGGGCAATGAGTTGCTCGATGATCGATCCGTTGGTGGCTTCCCAGGAAGTCAGTCGAGGCCCGTGCGTGATTCCGCCAATTGCAATATCGGTGAACCCAGCATGGTCAAGCAGGTCGTGGAGTTGGTCGGCGTCAAACTCTTCGACATGAAAGGGGTTGGTGGGCGCTTGACCTCGTTGAAGGCCGGGTGAAAACACCGGTCGGTTTGGCGTCGTGAAGATGGCCTGCCCGTCGGTGGCGAGCACTGCGGCGCAGTCGATGAGAAATTGCGGTAAGGACCACAGGTGCTCAATAACCTGCAGGCTCACCAAGAGGTCAACGCTGCGTGGGCGCAGCGGAAGGTGAGCGAGATTGCAGCGGATCGTGCGCAATGACGGGTATGTAGTTGAGCAGTGATCCGCGGTAGCCGCGTCGTATTCCAGGCAGGTCACCAGGTGCGGCCCGGTATTCGCCAAAAGGGACGGACCCCAGCCCTCGCCCGATCCCGCGTCAACAACGGACATCGGCTGGCGAAAGTTCGTTGCGTTGGAGTGCAGGAAATGCTCAGCGATCCAGCGATATGCCACATCGTGACGGGCAAACCAGTACTCCTCGTGTCGTGCCCCAGGGACCGTGCGTTCACCGGTTGCGGTCAAAGGATGCATAGGTCGACCTTAGGACTAGGCGAATCGCGATTAACGGCCAATCGTCATGAGCAGTTATGTGCGTTGTGGTGGTGGGTGGGTGGTCCAGTGTTTGTGGTGGAAGCGTTGGTGGAAGGTGAGTTGGGTGTTGGCGTCGCCGTGCATGGTCCAGTGGTCGTGGTGGATGAGCCGGTGGTGGTAGTAACACAGGCCGGCGAGGTTGGGCATCGTGGTGTCACCGCCGTGGGAGGCGTAAATGATGTGGTGGACCTCGTCGATGCGTTGCCGACAGTGAGGGAACCGGCAGTGCACGTCGCGGGAGATGACAGCTTTACGGATATGGGTTTACGGATATGGGCGGGCACGGCACGGACATTCGGCAAGGTGGCGATGATCTGCCCGGTGGTGTTGATGATCAACGGCGAAATGACCCCGTCACACGCGAGGCGTTGCGCGGATGCGGCGGTGAGGGCGGCGTGGGGACACACCCCACGCACCAGACACACAAAACCGGTCAGCTCACCGGGCCTGCAACGCCTCACCCCGACGCAACTGCGCCCCGAACGCAACCACCACCTCACCCACACCAGCACCGGGCAGATCAGCGGTATCGATTCGCGCCAAAGCATCCATCGCAGCGACCAGCGCTTTCACACCATCCTGGACATTCACGCCATCGGTGACACTGGCACCCGCACTTCCCCCGTTATCGAACATGTGTACGAGTATACGTCAAGCCACCGACAAGCACAACCCCCCACACCCACTAAACATGCTGCCGCACAACAACTTTATCCACAGACAATCGGACATTACCGTCGGGTGGCATCGGTCCGGAGCGGTCTTCGGGTGCTGCCTTGGGAGTGCGGGTTAAGCAGATCGGTCTAGCATGTCTTCTGACAGACCACGAGATTGTCAAGAGCCGATTAGGACCCAAGCTAGGGAGAACCGCGTGAAGATCGCAGTGTGTGTCAAGCAGGTGCCGGATACGTGGGCCGAAAAGAAGTTGCGCGCCGATGATTCGACCCTGGACCGTGAGGCCGCTGACGGTGTCATGAACGAACTTGACGAGTACGCGGTGGAGGAAGCACTTCGCTTGATCGAGGCGCACGGTGGCGAGGTCACCGTGGTCACTATGGGCCCCGAGCGGGCTGCTGAGACCGTCCGCAAAGCCTTGAGTATGGGTGCAGACGCCGGCGTCCACCTTGTCGACGACTCCCTGCATGGCTCGGATGCCCTCGCCACCTCTTATGCGCTTGCTGAGGTCCTCGCCGCCCGTAGTTTCGATCTTGTGATTTTCGGTTCGGAGTCAACTGATGCTCGAATGAGCGTGGTTCCGGCGATGGTTGCCGAGCGTCTGGGAGTACCCCAGGTGACCTTCGCTCAGAAGGTTGAAGTCGATGGCACCCTGGTGAAGATCGAGCGCCAAACCGAATACGGATACGACGATGTCGAGGCGAGCCTGCCCGCCGTGGTGAGTGTGGTCGAGAAGATCAACGAGCCCCGGTACCCGTCCTTCAAGGGCATTATGGCCGCGAAAAAGAAGCCGGTTGAAACCCTGTCTACCGCTGATGCTGGTCTAGACGCGGCCAAGTTGGGTTCGAGCGCTTCGTGGACGGTCGTGAGCGCATTCGCGTCACGACCCCCGAAGGCAGCAGGCACGGTCGTCAGCGACGAAGGCACTGGCGGCGAGCAGATCGTGCAGTTCCTGACTGAACAGAAATTTGTCTGATCCCGTACCGAACCCGACCCTGAACGCCCGATCGAATAAAGGATGTGGATAGCCCAATGTCAGAAATCCTCGTCGTTGTCGAACAAAACGACGGCACGGTCAAGAAGGTAACCCTTGAGCTGCTCACCCTGGCCGCATCCCTGGGCAGTCCATCTGCGGTTTGGCTGGGCCCGGGCTACTCCGATACCGCTGCCGCAACGCTAACCGAATACGGCGCAGACAAGATCTATGTCAGTGACTCTGGTGAACTCGCAGATTATGTCGTGGCACCGAAGGCCGAGACGATCGCGGCGATCATGGCCGACGTGACGCCGGGGGCGATCTTGATCGCTTCCACCGCCGAGGGGAAAGAGATCGCTGGTCGGCTGGCAATCAAGACGACTTCGGGAGTCATCACTGACGCGGTTGCAGTGGCTGCGGACTTCACCGCTACCCAAAGCGTTTTCGGTGGATCCACGATCGTCTCCTCTGCTGTCACCACCGGCACGCCGATTATCACGGTTCGACCGAACTCGACTGCACCTCAGGTGAAGCCGGGTGCCGGCACTCGCGTCGATGTCGCGGCAACGGTGTCGGACGCCGCTAAGGGTGCAAAGGTCACCGGTCGCACCGTGGCTCAAAAAGGTGGGCGACCAGAACTTGCTGAGGCGGCAATCGTCGTCAGCGGTGGCCGTGGTGTGAACGGAGCCGAGGGATTCGGCGTCATTGAGGCTCTTGCTGACAGCCTGGGTGCTGCCGTGGGCGCTTCGCGGGCCGCGACCGACGCTGGTTGGTACCCGCACCAATTCCAGGTTGGCCAGACCGGCAAGACCGTGTCACCGCAGCTCTACATCGCTAATGGGATCAGCGGAGCCATTCAGCACCGAGCGGGAATGCAGACGTCGAAGACCGTCGTGGTCGTGAACAAGGATCCCGAAGCACCGATCTTCGAACTTGCGGATTTCGGAGTGGTCGGCGACCTTTTTTCAGTGGTCCCGCAATTGACCGAGGAGATTGAAAAGCGGAAGGCCTGACTGGCGCCTCACCGCGTCTCGTGTGCCACTCGTTACGATCACCTCTGTGAACGCTCCTCGCGTCTACCTGGACCACGCTGCCACCACGCCCATGAGGCCGGAGGCCCAGCAGGCATGGCTAGATGCAAGCCAGGTGCGAGGCAACCCGTCCTCACTCCATGCGGGAGGGCGCCGCGCGCGCCGTATTGTCGAGGAAGCGCGCGAGCAGATCGCTCAGTCTCTGCAGGTGAGACCCAGTGAGGTGGTCTTTACAGCTGGAGGTACCGAGGCGAATAATCTGGCCGTCAAGGGGCTAGCGTGGGCGGCCCAGGGTGGCCGAACCATTATTCGGTCGCCGATTGAGCATCATGCCGTGCTTGATCCAACCGACTGGTTAGCCAAGGCACAGGGATTTGTGATTCATGAACCGGCCGTTGATGAGTGGGGTCGTGTGGACGTAGACGACCTCACCCGCTTACTGGCCGATTCAGACAATGCGCTCTGCACAGTGATGTGGGCGAATAACGAAATCGGAACCGTGCAGCCGGTCGCTGAGATAGCGGCTCGCTGCGAAGCCGTAGGAGTTCCCTTCCATACCGATGCAGTTCAGGCAATCGGGATGCTCCCGGTCAATATGGGCATTCCCGGACTGACCGCAGCGACCGTGAGTGGACACAAGCTCGGAGGTCCGGTGGGCGTGGGAGCGTTGATCGTGGATCGCGATGCCCGTATCGATCCGCTCTTGCATGGTGGTGGGCAGGAACGTGATTTGCGTTCCGGCACGCTCGATGCGGCCTCGGTGTCGGCGTTCGCGGTGGCGCTTGACCTTGCGGTCGCCGAACAGGCGCATCTGCGTGAGCGCCTCATTACATTGCGTCTATCACTGGTCGACCGGGTCTGCGCGACAATTCAAGGCGCTGTGTTGCAGGGTGATCCGGGTATTGATGCCACACAGCGGCTCCCTGGAAACGTTGCGATCAGTTTCGCCGACTGTGAAGGTGATGCGTTGTTGATGCTGCTAGACGCAGCCGGCATCGAATGTTCAACCGGCTCAGCGTGCACGTCAGGCGTGCCCGAACCGTCACATGTACTTCTGGCCATGGGCGTTGATGGCGGCGCAGCGCGTGGCACCTTACGTTTTTCATTGGGCCGCAACTCAACCGAAGCTGATGTCGATGCCTTGGTGGCGGCCTTACCAGCGGCTGTCGAGCGCGCCCGCAGAGCGGGTAGCCCGCGGATAGCGATGCGGTCGTGACCAAGCGCGTCATTGCTGCGTTATCGGGCGGCGTTGATTCGGCGGTGGCTGCCGCTCGAGCGGTTGATGACGGTCATGAGGTGGTCGGAGTTCATCTGGCGCTAGCCAAGGTTGGCCATCACGCTGGATCACGCGGCTGTTGCTCGCCCGATGATGCACGCGATGCGCGTCGAGTCGCCGATGTTCTGGGCATTCCCTACTACGTGTGGGACATGCACGAGGAGTTCGAGCGCGACGTTATGGGGGACTTCATCGCGGAATATGAGCGCGGAAACACGCCAAACCCTTGCCTGCGTTGCAATGAGAAAATCAAGTTCGCGGCCGTCCTGGAGCGGGCGTGGGCATTGGGCTTCGATGCCGTGTGCACCGGGCACTATGCCCAGGTCACGCAATCGTCCGCAGGTCCTCAGTTACACCGAGCTGTCGATCCCGACAAGGATCAGTCCTACGTGCTAGGTGTGCTGACGCCACCGCAATTGTCATCCGCGCTCTTTCCGTTAGGGGACACTCTTAAGTCGCAGGTGCGAGAAGAGGCCCGCGCCAGAGGCTTATTAGTCGCGGATAAACCCGACAGTCACGATATTTGCTTCATCCCTGACGGTGATACGACCGCGTGGCTGCACGACAAGCTCGGCGAGCGACCCGGCGACATCGTGGATGCCGACAGCGGCGCGAAGATCGGAACCCATCAAGGGGCGTATTCGTACACAGTTGGTCAGCGTCGAGGACTCAACCTCACGACGCAGCCCGCACCGGGTGAGCGTCGATACGTGGTTGATACCGACATTAGTAACAACACGGTGTTGGTGGGTGCGGCGGAACTGCTCGGTATTCGGCATCTACGCGGACGCAATCTGCGGTGGTGTGGAACGGCGCCGGACGGCGAGTTTTCCGGGCAGGCTCAGGTGCGTGCACATGGCGATCCGGTGCCGGCCACCGCATATGTGGTGAATGGGGATTTGCACGTAGACCTACACGAGACAATCCGTGGCGTTGCCACGGGGCAGGCGGTCGTGATGTACGACGGAAGCCGCGTTATCGGTTCCGCTACGATCGAACATACTGCCGCATAATGGCTTATGCGGCAACGGGTATTGGGTCGATGCCCGGAGTTGAGGTCGATGAGCAAACGCGCATAATCTCAGGTGAACTTCCCGACCTTCCGCACATCGCTGAGTTACCCGGACGCGGCCCCGGGGCTGACATGATCGGTCGAACAGCGGGTCTGCTGTGCCAGATATCCAGCGCTTTCGCCATCGAAACAACTCCGTCGGGATGGCGACTATGCGACCAGCCCGGTCGCGTGATGCGCCGGGCTCAATCGTGGCTCGGTGAAGACTGCGATTCTGCCCAGCATCATTTTTTTGGCGCCAATCACGTAAAACTCCAAGTGTGCGGGGCATGGACCATGGCCGCCTCCATTGACATGCGTAACGGCGAGCGGGCCTTACGCGATCATGCGTTTTGCGCGGATTTGGGTCAGGTGCTGGTTGATGCAGTGTTGACGCACATGGCCGACATCAAACGTCGGCTTCCGGACGCGAAGGTGTGGGTGCAGATTGACGAACCTCTACTGCCCGCGGTCATCGCAGCTCGCATTCGCACAGCTAGCGGGTTAGCCACCTACCGAGCCATCGATGCGCCTCGAGTACAAGCCCAGTTGGAAGCGCTCGTTTCCGCGATCCACGATCACGATGCGTCGGTCGTAGTTCATTGTTGTGCCCCGAACGCACCGGTGGCGCTGGCTCGGGCCAGTGGCGCTGATGCGGTGGCAGTAGACCTCGGTCAGGCCCACCCGGCGATGCATGATGATTTGGCCCAGACGCTCGACTCAGGTGGGACCTTGTTCCTGGGCGCCATTGACACGAAGGCTCCCGTGTCGATCCCAGTCGTCACCGGCGATCAGCCCTCTTCCACTGCGACAGCGGTCGCTCGCAACATTCAACGTCTAATACAGCAATGGGGTTTTGATACCGGAACCGTCGGACCCCAGGTGGTACTGACACCAGCATGCGGATTGGCCAGTCAATCTGAGGTGGCTGTTCGCCAGACCCTTGCGGCATTGCGCCACGCCGGGCGACTATTGCGTGATGAAACCGCCGGTGATGGTGGTTCATCCGGAGGGAGTCGCGACCAGTGACCGTGCCCAATCATGAACGACAGCGCTGGGCGGATCTGGTAGACCTGATCACACAGGCCCGCACGCGGTACTACCAACATGACCGGCCCACGATTTCCGATGACGAATACGACCTGGCTTTCGTGCAGTTGCGCCAGTTGGAGCAGGCGTTTCCGGAGTTGATCTCTGGGGAATCCCCCACGCAAACGGTCGGCGGCTATCAGAGCGAGATGTTTGACCCGGTGACGCACTTAGAACGGATGCTGAGCCTGGACAATGCTTTTGATGAGTCTGAACTTGAAGCCTGGTGGCATCGAGTGACGCGTGATGGTAACGAGGGCATGCCATTGCTATGTGAGTTGAAGGTTGATGGCTTGGCCGTCGATATGGTGTATGCGCACGGTCAACTGCGAACGGTTGCCACGCGCGGCGATGGTCGAGTTGGCGAAGACGTCACTCACAACGCACGCATGATTCCGGCCATTCCTACGCAGCTCATCACCGATGAGCCGATTGACATCATTGAGGTTCGTGGCGAGGTGTATTTTCCGCTGGTCGCTTTCGAGCAGATAAATGCTGAGCAGTTGGCTGCGGGCGGATCTCCTTTCGCCAATCCCCGCAATGCAGCTGCGGGTACCCTGCGTCAACGCGTGGACCGGCGCGAACAGGACCTAGCTGCAGTGGAATCTCGTTCAACCGATTCGCCCCGCGATATGGCTCGCGTCGAACGGCTTCGGGCCGAACTGTCCTTTGCCAAACTGAGGCTGAGCGCTTTGCGTCTGGTGGTTCATGGCATTGGTGTCCACACCGGGCTCTCCCTGACCCGGCAGAGTGAGGCTTATGGCGCGCTGGCTCGGTTGGGACTGCCCGTGAGCGATCGCACCCAGGTTGTGTCAGGTTTGGTGGGTGCGAGGGAGTACATCAGATATTTCGGCGAGAATCGCCATGCTGTTGATCATGAGATAGATGGAGTCGTCATCAAGGTCGATGACCTTGGATTGCAACAACAATTAGGGTCAACGGCTCGTGCTCCTAGATGGGCAATTGCCTACAAGTATCCGCCCGAGGTCGTGCGAACGCGATTACTTGACATTGAGGTGAGCGTCGGGCGGACCGGGCGGGTGACTCCCTTTGCGGTTTTGGAACCCAAACGCGTTGCTGGTTCGACCGTGTCGATGGCCACGCTCCATAACGCGACCGAGGTAATGCGCAAGGGGGTGTTGATAGGGGACATGGTCTTCCTGCGCAAGGCTGGAGACGTCATTCCCGAGGTTCTGGGCCCGGTTGTGGAAGACCGCGACGGCTCAGAGCGCACCTTCGTCATGCCCACGCGATGTCCCGAATGCGGTACGCGACTTGGCCAACAGCGTGAGGGTGATGTGGATTTGCGCTGCCCTAATGCTCAAGGATGCCCCGCACAGTTGCGCGAGCGGATTTTTCACGTGGGCAGTCGAGGAGCCATGGATATCGAAGGGCTCGGTGCAAAGTCCGCGCAGGCCCTCCTTGATTGCGGCCTCGTGCACGACGAAGGAGACTTGTTCAGTCTGACCGCGGACGATCTGCTGAGTTGTTCGTATTTCACCCGGGTTGATCCGGCTGACCCGAGCGCACGTGTCCTTGGTGACAACGCCAAAGGGTTTCTGGCACAACTGGAGTTAGCGAAAAAGCAGCCGCTGTGGCGGGTGCTTGTCGCGTTGTCGATCCGACATGTTGGGCCTATCGCGGCGCGGGCTCT
>JAFMCH010000091.1 GCA_017857875.1 Actinomycetota bacterium
CCCACTGCCGGTTCCCCCACTGTCATCAACGCATCGACGAGGTCCACCACATCATTTTCGCCTCCCACGGCGGTCACACGACCATGACCAACCTCACCGGCCTGTGCTACTACCACCACCAGCTCATCCACCACGACCACTGGCACATCGAAGGCAACGCCAACCAAGGCCTACAATTCACCAACCAACACAAAAACAAACACTGGATCAGTCACCCACCACCGCCGCGCAGATGACTGCGCCAATCTTTCTCATCGCGTCCATTACTGCGCTTGCGGCCACACTCTCGTCATCCCACTGTGCGATCACCGCGTATGCGTATTTCCGATGCCCCACTTCGTAGAACCCAGCATCGGCGCGCACTCTGCGATCCGTTCCCGTCTTGTTGAAGAACCTCTCTCCACCCGGTCCGTCTGCGTGGGCGAGCGGATCGAGATCGAAAGCAGACGCCACCATCGACAAATCAGTATTCAGCGACAGCCAATGCGCAACCTCTCTGGAAACGATAGAACTGATGAAGGCACCTCGAGCGATAGCACACATGACTCCGGCCAGGTCAATGCTGCGTCCCTGTGAGGGTGCAGCAGGGTGCAGCTCACTGCGTGCGTCTCGAATGCGATCAAGCATCAGCGATTCCGGCACCCCGTAATCAGCAGATAGCCGTTGCACGACACCAAGTCCCAGATGGCGAATCAGCGTGTTGGTGGCGAGATTATCGCTCACCGCACCCACCAGCACGGCAAGTGACTCGATGCTAAGAGTCTGCTCGGGCATGAACTGCCATAGGCCTGAATCTGCAACTCGGTCAGCTTCATCGACAACTTTGATCTCGTGCCTATGTATGCGGCCAGATTCGATGCCCTCAGCGACGGCAGCCAGCACGAAGACTTTGCCCACGCTCGCCGTGTGAAGAACTGAATCCGCGTTCACCGACACTACGGTCTCGGCATCACTCCTCACAGTGATACCCCAGGTCACCTGTGGTGGTGTGGCTCGCACAATCTGATTGACCTCAGACTGCATGAATTGTGGTTTCACATCTCCTCGATCACTCCAATGCGAGGGGATGGACTCCCCGAAATCCCTGGTCGGCACCGGAAAACAGCACCCGCCAAATGCTGCTCCATTCGCTGCTGCGGCGTGATGTCAAAACGCGAAGTCGTGATGTAGAGGTCACCGCCATTAACACCACCAAACGCGACAGACGTGGGGTTGGTGACCGGCAGTTCCACTACGGCGTCAACTACCCCATCAGGTCGGTATCGCCGCACAGCGCTCGCCTTACCCAACGCCAGCCACAGACCGCCCTCATCGTCAATGCTCATGCCATCAGGCCACAGGCCTTCTGCGACCAGATCTATGAATTTCCGCGCAGATGCCAACTCGCCGGTGGTTACGTCAAAGTCGAAGACATCCACCGTCATTCGAGCAGTGTCAGCGAGATACATCCGACCGCCGTTTTCATCAATCGCAGGACCATTGCTGATGGTCAGTGACGACACGACCCGATCAACGTCATGACCGAACACCCGATAGAGGCTGCCAGCATCTGGAGAGCGGTCATATGCCATTGATCCGACCCACACGCGACCTTGACTGTCGGCCGCTAGGTCATTGAGTCGGTTGCCCGGGAGGTGCGACTCGATCGGCGCCTGCATGTGTGTAGACCCGTTTACGGTGTCCAGCACCGCCAGCCCATCGGGCATGGCGACCACGGGTCGACCTTGGGCCTCAAGCAAAACACCACCGGGCTGACCGTCAACACGCCACGAGTCATCACTGCTCATGACGGGATCAAAGCAATGGACGCGACAGCCGGTGATATCCACCCACCACAGTTTGCTGGTCGACTCATCCCAGATCGGGCCTTCGGCATGCTCGGCTCCAGCGTCAATGACTACGTCCACATCAATGTCGCCCACATGCCAAACCTACGCCACGTGTTCGCCTTCTCGACCGCAACCGACTACGTTTGAGCGGAAATCGCCGTCGACTTCAGGAGCACCATGATCTCTTCCGATGATCCCCTTGACCAACCCCTCGCAGTCAACCCGATGTTTGCCCGTGGTGGCGAACGAGTCGAGTTGCCCACCACGAAGTTTCCTGAACTCCCCATGTTGCCGGACACGGCATATCAATTGATCCATGACGAGGTCATGCTCGACGGAAATGCCCGGCTGAACTTCGCGACGTTCGTCACTACCTGGATGGACGATGCGGCCAATCGGCTATATGCCGAGACGTACGACAAGAACATGATCGACAAAGACGAGTACCCCAAGACCGCAGAGATCGAGCAGCGCTGCTGGCAATTGCTCGGCGATCTATGGAATGCACCAAATGTGGATAACGTCATTGGCACCTCCACCGTGGGTTCTTCAGAAGCTTGCATGCTGGGTGGGCTCGCAATGAAGCGCCGCTGGCAACAAGCACGCAAGCAGGCCGGCAAAGACACCTCCAAGCCCAATATGGTGATGAGTTCCGCAGTGCAAGTGGTGTGGGAGAAGTTTTGCAATTACTGGGATGTCGAGATGCGTCTCGTGCCCATCAGCGAAGAGTTTCCCTGCCTGCACGGGTCGCAACTGGCCGACATGGTTGATGAAAACACCATCGGCGTTGTCGCCATCATGGGTGTCACCTATACCGGTGTGTACGAGCCGGTCCAGGAGATTTGCCAGGCCCTCGATCAGATTGAAGCAACAACAGGGCTCGACATTCCCGTGCATGTTGATGGTGCGTCCGGGGCGTTTATTGCACCCTTCCTGCAGCCAGACATCGTCTGGGATTTTCGACTCGAACGCGTGCACTCGATTTCCGCATCCGGACACAAGTACGGTTTGGTCTATCCGGGCGTCGGCTGGGTAGTGTGGCGGTCGACGGAATATCTTCCTGAAGATCTGATCTTCAAAGTCTCCTACCTCGGTGGCAGCATGCCCACCTTCGCGTTGAACTTCTCGCGACCAGGCGCTCAGGTGCTTTTGCAGTACTTCAACTTCTTACGCCTCGGGCGCGAGGGCTACACCCTGGTGCAGCAGGCCAGCATGAATGCGGCCAAGCACTTAGCAGCCGGCCTAGCCGCCATGGATGCCTTCGAAGTCATTGCCGACGGCAGCGATATTCCCGTCGTCGCCTGGAAATTGGCCAAACCGGTGGTCTGGACCCTTCCTGAATTATCTCGACTGCTGCGAGCTGCTGGTTGGCTTGTGCCGGCCTATCCGCTACCCGACAATCTGGCTGAGCAATGGGTAATGCGGGTCGTGGTGCGAAACGGAGTCACCATCGACATGATGGACGACATGCTCGCCGATATGAACAAATCAGTGAGCTGGCTTAACCAACTCACCCAGCCGCTGCCAGATCTCAACGAGATTCACTACCACCACTAGAAAGCCCTCAAGGAGGATTCGTGAGTTCATCAGACATCGGTCGAATTCTGACCTCCGACCAGATCGCGGACTTTCATCGTGACGGGGTTGTGGTCGTCCGTGGTTTGTTTTCCACCGAAGAAGTGACGACAATCGAACGAGGCATCGAGCTAAATCTGGCCAACCCCAGTGGTCGCTTCAAGGTAGCCAGCAAGCCCGATGATCCGGGACGCTTTGTTGAGGATTTCTGCAACTGGCAGCGTATTGCGGAGTACGAGGACGTCATGATCAACTCGCGGGCCGCCGATGCCGCGGCAGATCTGATGGGTTCAAGCGTCAGGTTTTACCACGACCATATGCTCGTCAAAGAGCCCGGAACCGCACAGGAAACCCCTTGGCATCAAGATCAACCGTATTACAACGTCGACGGCTTCAACAATTGCTCGCTATGGGCGCCGGTCGACCCTGTGAAGGCCGAGTCCACATTGGAGTTCATCGCCGGTTCCCACACATGGGGTTGGCTTATGCCGCGCACATTTATGGACAACGAAGCCAAGTGGTTTCCTGAGGGTTCGCTCACCGAAATGCCTGCAATCGAGAGTGACCGTGAAAATTTTGACATCCGCTCGTGGTCACTAAACCCCGGCGATGGTGTGTTTTTCCACATGCTGACCCTGCATCACTCATATGGGGTTCCAGGTACTCAACGCCGACGGGCGTTCTCTTTGCGGTTTCTCGGCGACGACATGGTTCACGCTCCGCGCACTTGGGTAACCTCGCCGCAATTCGATGACCTCGAAGGAGAAATCCCGGTCGGTGCCCCGATGGACCATCCCCTGTTTCCGATGCTACGCACCATCTAGGGCACTCATTCACGCCATCGTGGGCTAGTAGTGCGCGGGGGGAAAAGAGTTTCTCGCAGCACAATCATGCGTGGACTTTTGGCTGTGACAGCTAGAACGTCAGCTACCTCATCCGCGCCCACCTCGACATGGGCGATGCCGAAAGCCTGGGCGAGTGGTGCCCAATTGGGCGTCAGCAAATCAACGCCTCGCTCCGGATGACCGAATACCTGTTGATCAAAACGCAGCATCCCGTAACCGCCGTCGTCGACAATCAAGAGGGTGACCGGTAAGCGCTCTTGGGCGATGGTCGCCAATTCACCGAGGGCAAACAACGGCCCACCATCGCCACACACGGCTAACGTCGGAATACCTACCGCGGCCGGACCAATCGCCGCGGGCAGCGCATACCCCAGCGTGCCCCAGCCCACGGGATATTGCAGGCGTCGACCGCGCGGCTGGATGGCGTAACCACCCACCCAATAGCCCGCAACTGCCATGTCACACACGATCACCCCTTCATCAGGCCATTGCTGCATTGCATCCACCAACGCCATGGCAGTTACGGTGCGCTCGTCGGCACGTAGCCGATCGCGAACCACTTCGCTAACACCCATATCTGCCCACGGCTCACGTGCGGCGTAGTTGCGCGATCGCGTGATTTCACGCAACTGCCTCAGCACCCCTACGAGGTTGGCCTGAATCAGCAGATCAAAGTCAAAGGTGCGCTCAAGTGCCGAACCAAGGCCGATGGCCGCCACCGCGGCAGGCAAAGGCATTTGCCAGTTACGCGTATTCATGCCATCGGCATCAGAGCCGATCATGAGAAGCAGATCCGCCCCGGCAATGAGATCAGCGACCTCCGGTTCGTGGACCGGCGCCGTCACGATCAGCGGATGCTCGGCCAGCAATCCACGAGCGGCGTAGGTGGTCACAATTGGTGCAGCGAGCTCATCTGACAACTCCCCCACCAATCGCTCACCCTCGGTACCGCATTGCACAACTCCACCACCCGCCCACAACACGACTCGCTTGCTGCCCGCGATGAGATCAGCCAGGATCAGCACAGTCGCCGGATCAGTCTCAAGGCTTAGTGACGGTGCTGCAACAGATTTCATTCTCGCGCTGTCCATCGCTAACACATCAGCGGCGATACCCACATACCTTGGTCCAGTGGGAGTCGCATCACCTGCAG
The DNA here is from genome assembly GCA_017857875.1 of Actinomycetota bacterium. GTDB lineage: Bacteria > Actinomycetota > Actinomycetes > S36-B12 > S36-B12 > M55B157. The sequence continues at coordinate 5,403 of JAFMCH010000091.1, forward strand.
TGATTGCCTCGCGCACGGCGTTGATTGCTGCCTGGGGCGTACGGGCGGTGGTCACAATAACCCCGTGATCGGCGAACGCGGCGAAGAGTTGAGCTTGATCATTCATCTCATGGAGAATTCCACGAGGAGCGCCCGCCTCGCCTGGACCGGTCGCGCGAAGTCCGACTGACACATCACTGGAAATCAACAACACTGGTGATCCGCAGTTGGCCGCTTCGCCAAAAGCCGCAACCGCGTTGGCAGCTCCTGGGCCGGTGGTCGTGATCGCCACACCTAAACGCCCCGTTGCCCGGGCGTAACCGTCGGCGGCATAGACGGCCGCCTGTTCATGGCGTACCCCGATGATCCGGGGATGGTGTGCTTGATGGGCTGACCACAGCGGCAGGTTGTGCACCCCGGGCAAGCCAAACACGACTTCTACGCCAGCCTGGGCCAACTCGTCCAAGATCGCTGCACCCACGCTCATGCCATCT
>JAFMCH010000092.1 GCA_017857875.1 Actinomycetota bacterium
CCAGACGGCATCCGCGTGAACCTCGTAGCGGCCGGACCACTGCGCACCATCGCGGCGAAGAACATCCCTGGGTTTGAAGACTTCGAACAGGTGTGGGTCAATCGCGCGCCCTTGGGATGGGACCTCGACGATCCCGAGCCCACCGCTCGCGCATGTATTGCACTGTTTTCTGACTGGTTTCCGGCGACCACCGGTGAGATCGTGCACGTTGATGGTGGCGCGCATTCACAGGGAGCGTGACACGGGTAGTGGCGGGTCGGCTGATTGTGCTGCGCCACGCGAAGTCGGCATGGCCTGCGGGGGTGCCCGACGAGCAGCGACCTCTCAATGACCGTGGCCGAAATGACGCAGCGGCTGCGGGGGATTGGATCGCACGCAATTGTGGTGTACCCAACCTTGTGGCTGTTTCGCCCGCGGTGCGAACGGTATCGACCTGGGAGAAGGTAGCGGCTCAACTGCCCCACGCTCCCGATTCGGTTGACATCAATTCTGATATTTACGAAGCAACCGCGGATCAATTATTAGGCCTCGTCGAACGGTGGCCGCGCGAAGTGGCCACAGGGCTACTCATCGGGCACAACCCGGGCCTTGAGGATCTGGTGTGTTACCTGGCGGGTATACGTTCGATCGCCGATGCCATGGAAGGTGTGGAGTCTGTCGATAAGTTCGCCACGAGCACCGCTGCGGTGTTTGCCATCGATGCACCGTGGGCGCACATTACGCGAGTGTCAACCGCCCACGTATCGCTGACGGCGCTGCATAAATGCCGGCCTTAGAGTGATGGGCCCTCAATCGGGATCCGAGGCGATTCCAGGCCTTGCGCACGATCGGCCTGTTCTACCTCAGCGCGGGTTATGCCGAGTAGAAACAAGATGGAATCCAAATACGGCTTCGTAATGGAGGTGTGTGCTGCCTCGCGCACAGCGGGCTTGGCATTGAAAGCCACTCCGAGGCCAGCCGCGGCCAGCATGTCTAGATCATTAGCTCCATCGCCAACGGCCACACACTGCTCTAATGGCACCCCGAACTCTTCGGCAAAGGTAACGAGTGCTTGACGTTTGCCTTGACGATCAACGAGCGGACCGATGCAGGTGCCGGTGAGTCGACCATCGCGCACCTGAAGTTCGTTGGCGCGCACGCGATCAACCCCTAACTCCTTTGCCAGTGGTTCGATGACCTGACGAAATCCGCCTGAGACCAAACACACGTGGAATCCGAGGAATTTCAGCGTACGGACTAACGTGCGAGCCCCTGAAGTGAGCTTGATCTCTTGTTGCACCTGCGAAATGACGGATTCAGGTAGACCGGCCAGTGTGCTGACGCGTTGGCGCAGTGACTCTGCGAAATCAATATCACCCCGCATGGCGGATTCGGTGATTGCAGCGACCTCGGCCCCTCGGCCGGCGTGGCCGGCCAGCAGGTCGATGACCTCATCTTGAATCAGTGTGGAATCAACATCCATCACGATGAGACGTTGGCCACGGCGCGTGATTCCCGATTGCTGCACCGCGACATCAACCCCGAGTTCTGCTGCGCGTGGAGTCAATGCCCGGCGTAGCGACGATTCCTGCGCGCCGGACCCTTCAAAGATGATCGCGGTCACCGGATATTCCGCGATGCGTCGAATCCGATCGATGTTGCCACCCTGCTCGGCGATGACCTCTGCGATGGCGGCTACCGCTTGCGGGCGTAGTGGCGCGCCGAGCACGGTGATCACCACACGAGAATCCGTCGTCGTAGGCGTGGAATGGGCGCCGGGCACCGTCTCGACCTCCATGCCCAATGACGTGGCCACGCGGTGAACGGTCACGCGCACGTCACCGGCTCGATTCGAATCCACGCCCAGTAAGACCGCCAGAATCAACCGTCCACGTACGACGAGTTGCTCGATGTCCAACACGGTCGTCGCATTTTCGCTCAACGCGGCAAACAGTTGCGCGGTCACGCCGGGCCGATCACGACCCGACAGGATGACTAAAAGGGTGCCGGGTGCGTCCACGACGCCCAAGACTAGGACACCGCCGGTGGATTCCTGAGCGACTCACGGGTGAATGCTGCTTCGACGCACCTGCGGGCGGCCAGATCGAGATCGAGCAGGGTGCGGGCACGAACGGTCGACTCGTGAGCGGATATTGCGGGTCCATCGTTGGTTAATGTGTGCGACAACGCGTGGGTCACCGCGGCCATCATGGTCACGCCACGTAGGGCCAGGTCGATGGGAATTCGACCAAGCCCATCGGCCATCGTCAAGTTCGCGGGCCATTCGATGTGTGTGAATTGATTGCGCACCTGCTCGATACCAGCCCGTGCCTGCGGGTCACTCGGATGTAGGTCGATCACGTCAAGATTCTCGGCAGCCACCAGCACGGCGCGTTTGAGCCCACGGTCGGCCTGGTCAGCAGACTCAACAGGCAAGTCTCCCGTGCTCATCAGGTCATGTGGTCTGTTGTCGTCTAGGTGCCATTGGCTGGACGAGGACCTCGAGGGGGCGACGAGAATCGCACTGAATGGTCCGCGCAGAGCGATCAGACAACCTGCGGTCAATGCATAATCAAGCCAATGACCGGTGAGTCCGCGGGAATCACCGGTTCGGGGGATCCGCAGTTGGCACACAGGGTCAGTCTCGGCCACAAAGCGCGTTAAAAAGTCCGGCCAGGTGAGTGACGCGCCGCCCACAGTGACGCCACCAGGGTGCGAACTTGGGCCCGCGCAGGCCGCCACAATGGCTCGCGCTCCTTCATCGGGGCTCACGTCCTGCGACGCCACCGCGCTCATCCAGGCGATTGCCTGCGTGGTGCGCAGGAGCGTCAGGTACGAAGCGCCGACGTCAGCAGCGGGGGACGCGAACACCCCCGCACCGTATCCCGAGGGGGTAGGTAGGCTCCACTATCGGGCAACACAACTACCTCCAGGTGGTTACCGTGCATGAGCAAATCGGCCGCAGGGCCCTTGTCCCCGGAGGTGCGCGTGGCTGAAGTTATTCACTTCGCCGACGTGTCCGTGCGCCGTGGTCAGTCGTGGTTACTCAAGAACGTCGACTGGGTGGTACGCGAGAACGAACGCTGGGTGATTATCGGTCCCAACGGGGCGGGTAAGTCCACTCTCCTTCGACTGGCGGCAGCCCTCATGCACCCGACCCTCGGCGTCGCCGTTGTGCTAGACGAATATTTAGGTCTCACCAACGTATTCGAGCTGCGTCCGCGCATCGGTCTGGTGGGTGCGGGCTTCGCCGACTCGATTCCACCGACCGAGACGGTGGAAAACCTCGTGGTGACGGCATCCTGGGCGGTATCGGGGCGGGGCCAGGAGGTCTACGCTGAGGAAGACCTCGTTCGGGCCCGAAGGATCCTTGGTTCGCTTGGGCTGGATCGTTTCGCCGCGCGCACCTACGGCACCTTGTCGGAGGGAGAACGCAAGCGGTCTCAAATTGCCCGAGCCCTCATGACAGACCCTGAGTTGATGTTGCTCGACGAACCCGCCGCAGGCCTGGACCTCGGTGGCCGCGAGCAATTGCTTTCAACCTTAAGCAACATGATGACCGATCCCCTTGGTTCGGCGGTTGTCTTGGTGACCCACCATGTTGAGGAGATTCCTCCAGGAACCACCCATGCATTGGTCATGGCAGATGGCCGAGTCGTGGCGCAGGGCCCGATCGGTGACGTACTGACAGCCAGCGTGCTCGAACAGGTTTATGGCCTACCACTGGTGGTATCGACCGTCGATGGACGCTGGTCGGCGCGTGCAGCGCGATCGGCTGGTTCGGCTTAGACTGCAGTATGGAACCGTGGGTCTGGTGGGCCGTTATCGCGGGCCTGCTCGGCGTCATTGAGATTGTCACCGGTGGCACGCTGGTGTTCTTGATGCTTGCAGCCGGGGCTGCCGCGGGTGCGGTCGTTGCCGGCGCCACCGGCAGCCTGCTCCTGGCGATCATCGCCTTCGCGGGTGTATCGGCAGGCTCGCTTCTTGGCGTGCGTCCGGTGGCACGTCGGCACATGCAGTCGATAGGAAGCACCAAGTCTGGGGTGGCCGCGCTCGTGGGCACCGAGGCGGTCGTGTTGGAAACGGTCACGGGTCTTGATGGCCGGATCAAACTGGCCGGTGAAACCTGGTCGGCCAAGGCCTATGACTCGCAAAGCACGTATGCCGCCGGATCCACCGTTCATGTTTTGGAGATCTCCGGGGCAACCGCCCTGGTTGCCTAGTTCGGCGCGCTGCGCGCACATCAACGATCGACGAAAGAGGAGTCCCATGGAAGCCATCATTGTCGCGGTCGTCATCGCCGTGCTGATCATCATGGTGTTGTCTGCATCCATTAAGATCGTTCCCCAGGCTCACGCAACGATCGTGGAACGCTTTGGGCGCTATCAACGGACCTTGAATGCTGGTATCGCCATCATCATCCCGTTCGTGGACCGGGTGAAGCCGCGCATCGATCTTCGCGAACAGGTCATCTCCTTCCCACCGCAGCCGGTCATCACTGAGGACAACCTTGTTGTGGGCATCGACTCGGTCATCTATTTCCAGGTGACCGACCCGAAAGCGGTCAGTTACGAGGTCGCCAATTTCATGATGGCCATTGAGCAACTCACCGTGACCACACTGCGCAACGTGATCGGGTCGATGGATCTGGAAAAAACGCTCACCTCACGCGACAGCATCAACGCTGCCCTGCGTGGGGTGCTCGATGATGCGACGGGTCGTTGGGGAATCCGGGTAAATCGGGTGGAACTCAAGGCGATTGATCCGCCCCAGAGTGTTCAACAGTCGATGGAAAAGCAGATGCGGGCAGAGCGAGATAAGCGTGCTGCGATCTTGACCGCCGAAGGCGAAAAGCAGTCCGCCATCTTGATGGCCGAAGGTGCTCGCTCAGCTGCGATCCTGCGCGCCGAGGGTTCTGCTCGCGCGGCGGTACTGAATGCCGAGGGTGAATCCGAGGCGATCTTGAAGGTGGTGGAAGCCATCCGCAATGCCGATCCAGATTCCCGCGTATTGGCGTATCAGTACATCCAGTCACTGCCAGAGATCGCGGCGGGAGAGTCGAACAAGATCTGGATGCTGCCCACGGAACTGAGTGGGCCGATGGCGCACCTGGTTGAAGCCCTGCGTCCATCGCAATTGCCACCAACGCAGGCGTGAGATTTGTGTGACCACACGCTGGCTTTTCGCCGACCAGCTTGGCCCGCACTTCACCGATGATCTCGATGCCAACGACCATGTCTTGATCATCGTTGCCGAAAACAGTTTCGCTCGGCGCAGGTATCACCGGGCCAAGGTGCATCTGATTCTCAGTGCTGTCTACCACCGCGCGGCGGAACTTGGTGAGCGCTGCTCGCTCATTCACGCTGATACGTTCCGGGCGGGTTTCAGTGAGTATTGCGAGCAGGCGGGAGTATCGCCGGAGCAAGTGTCGGTGTGTGCGCCCACGTCGTACGGGGCTCGACGTCTCTGCGTTGAACTGGGGGTCGATGTTCTGCCCGCGCGTGGCTTTGTCACCAGCGAGCGTGACTTCGATGATTGGGCGAGCACACGCAAGCGCAAGCGGTTGCTTATGGAGGACTTCTATCGCCACGTTCGTCGCCGCACTGGCGTCTTGATGGATGGAGACGAGCCGGTCGGCGGTCAGTGGAATTACGACGCCGACAACCGCAAACCGCCACCTCGCGGCCAGCCGACCCTGGGCCTAGCCGAGCCGTGGTGGCCGGTCGAGGATGAGTGGGACAAGTGTGTGCGCGAGCAGTTGGATTCGTGGGCGACG
>JAFMCH010000093.1 GCA_017857875.1 Actinomycetota bacterium
ACCCCCGACACACAGAAAACCTATTGCAACACAACAACTTTATCCACACGTTGTGAACTCGTGAAGGTCACTTCGCGCGAATGAGCGGAGCCGCCTCCAATCGCACGATGACCGACTTAGACGTGGGTGTATTGCTCTCTAAAGCGGTGGACTGCAAGGGCACCAACACATTCGCCTCAGGGAAGTAGGCAGCAGCACAACCCCGCGGAGTCGGGTACGCCACCGCGACAACACCCGACATACGGCGTTCGCCATCATCAGCCACGCTCACCACGTCAACTCGTTCGCCATCTCGAAAATTCATCTCATCGAGGTCGTCCGGATTCACAAAAACGACCTCTCGAGTACCGCGAACGCCGCGATATCGATCATCCATACCGTAAACCGTGGTGTTGAACTGGTCATGGGATCTCATGGTTTGTAGCAATAGATGCCCTGATGGAACGACCAACGGTTGCAATTCATTGACGGTGAACTGAGCAAATCCAGACTCGGTCGGAAAGTCTCGGTCATCGCGCGGTGGATTAGGCAACACGAAACCATTGGATTCACGAACACGATCATTAAATTCGCGAAACCCTGGCACGACCATCTCGATGTGGTCGCGAATCACGTTGTAATCACTAGCCATCTCAGCCCAGTTGATCTGAGTGTCAGGGCATGCCAGAGCTCCAATACTGGCGATGATGTCTGGTTCGCTACGAACCAGATCGCTTGGCGGCTTGAGCCCCCCGGTTGATCGATGAACAACGCTCATCGAGTCTTCGACGGTCACGAACTGTCGACCTGATGCTTGATCGTCACGATCACTACGACCAAGGCTGGGCAAAATGAGTGACTCCACCCCGGCAACGACGTGCGATCTATTGAGTTTCGTCGCCACATGCACAGCGAGGTCAACTTTGGCCAAGACTTCCTCGGTCAGCGCGGTGTCCGGTGTAGCGGCCGCGAAGTTGCCGCCGAGCGCCATGAAAAATCTCACCCTGCCCGCCTGCATCGCCTCGATTGTTTCGACCACGTCAAACCCGGGTTCTCGTGGTGAACTAATACCAAACCGCATATCAAGCGAAGCCAAAAACTCTTCTCCCGGGCGTTCACATATGCCCATCGTGCGATCGCCTTGCACGTTGCTGTGACCACGCACAGGGCACGCTCCGGCACCTGGCACGCCGAAGTTCCCGCGCAGCAATAAGAAATTGATGATCTCGCGAATCGTTGGTACGGAGTTTCGGTGTTGCGTGAGTCCCATCGCCCAGCACACAATGACGCGCTCGGCGCCTACCACCTCGTCAACGAACAACTCAATCTGCTCGTCACTCAGACCGGTCGCGTCGCCCACCACATCAGCGCTAACCGCTTGCCAATGCCGCTTCGCCGCGCTCAACCCCTCCGTGTACTCATCAACGAACTCGACGTCTACTGCCCCCCGCTGAACTAGGCGCCGATTCAACTCAAGGAGCAGCGCGAGGTCACCGTTAACACGTATGGGCAAAAAAAGGTCTGTGAGTTCAGTGCCGTTGCCGATCACCCCGCGAGCACGTTGTGGGTTCTTGAATCGCTTGAGCCCGGCCTCAGGCAACGGATTGATGGCAACGACGCGACCGCCGCGACGCTTCAACGACTCCAATGCGGTGAGCATGCGGGGGTGATTGGTGCCCGGATTCTGCCCCATGATGATTACGAGATCGGCATGATCGCTGATGTCGGCAAGTGACACCGTGCCCTTGCCAATACCGATGGTCTGAGTCATGGCTACGCCGCTGGATTCGTGACACATGTTTGAGCAGTCGGGCAGGTTATTGGTGCCAAGAGCCCGCGCAAGTAGTTGATATAAAAACGCCGCTTCGTTGCTGGCACGGCCGCTCGTGTAGAAAACAGCGTCATCTGGCGAGGCAAGCTCACGCAACCGTTGGGCAACAAGACTGAAGGCTTCAACCCAGCTGATGGGGCGGTAGTGCGTGCCACCTACCGCCCGATGCATCGGCTCGGCCAGGCGTCCTTGGGATTCCAACCAGTGCCCGGACTGGAGACGCAGATTCTCGATTGAGTGCTGGGCGAAGAAACTCTCCCCTACCGTCTCCTGCGTCGCCTCCCAGGCAACGGCTTTGGCTCCGTTTTCGCAAAATTCCGCATGATGGCGCTTGTCGGGGTCTGGCCACGCGCAACTTGGACAATCGAATCCATCGGCCTGATTGACCAGCCGCAAAGCGCGAAGTGAACGTGCCGCACCCATCTGCTGCCAGGCAAGTGCCAGCGCTGCACGCACCCCGGTGACACCCGCGGCCACGGACTGAGCGCGCCCGCGACCAGCGCTGGTCGCCGCTGGTCGTTTCGATGCAGATCGTCGATCGGGTGGTGTCACTCGCTCATCGTAGGCCGACCGCCTACGGTGGAGGAATGTCTGCCACCGACCGTCGTCGCATCATCAAGATACGTGACGGTCGACGTTCAGCGGGTCCCGATGACATTGCGGTCGAGGAGGCCCTGGAGATCGTGGTTGACGGCAAGCGAGTGTCGACCACGATGCGCACGCCCGGCCATGACATAGAGCTGGCAATCGGATGGCTCGCCTCCGAAGGAATCATCGAATCGGTCACCGACACCGAGCGGGTCCGCGAGTGCTTTGATTGCGAAACCGATGCCGACGGTGATCCATACACGCGGCGCTCTATCCACGTCACGACCCGCACCAAACCCCAAGTCACGCCTCGCCTCCACGCGACCTCAAGTGCATGCGGACTGTGCGGTGATGACCTCATTGCCCTGACCTTGGCGCGCGGTGAAGCGATACCGACCGGCAGTGAATTCGACCTTGAATCCGTACTTGCCTTCACGCCACGCATGCTGTCTGCCCAGGCCCATTTCGCCACCAGCGGAGGCCTGCATGCTGCGGCATTATTCGCACCAAACGACGAGATCGTATGTGTGCGCGAGGACGTTGGGCGACACAACGCGGTCGACAAAGTGCTGGGCTGGGCTCGTACACACGAACTCACACCATTACACGGTTATGCCATGCAGGTGAGCGGTCGCGCAGCAGCTGAAATCGTGCACAAGGCAGTGATCGCCGGTGTTTCACTTCTCTGCGCGGTATCAGCCCCCACGACGATGGCGGTCGACCTCGCTCGCGCAGCCAACATGACACTCGTCGGATTCACGCGCGGAGGTGGACTCAATATCTACAGTGCACCTGAGCGGATCATTCAGCACTAACGTGAACTAACCCACGGCGAACAGCAGGAATATCAAGACACCGACTGTTTGCACCAAAAGCAGATTGGATGCGTTGGAGGCCAATAGATTATGGCTCACCTCTTCGGTCGCGCGAGTCGATCCCTGGGCTCGATGCCAGCCGTAACTGGCGAAGAAAGTGGTCAGTTCGGGCAGGCTCGTGACCACACCGATCAAGACACCCAACAAGATCTCTGGAACCCCGAAAGTTGTGCCCAGTTCACGCACGGTTGTACCCAGCGCGTCCCCCAGGAAGTACAGACCGCCCAACGCCACCACGATGATGCCGGCATTCAAAGTGATGTACCACCGCGTACTTAAGCGCGAATCGACCTGCATGTGCACGATCTCGTCGGTCTCGAATGGAACCGCAGAGTCTGTCGAGATTTTGCGAATCACCAGCAGATAGCCCACATACCCCAACAGAAATGCCGGAATTGTCCAGGCTGCCTCCACTTGACCGGTTGCGAGGACCACGATGGGCACAGCGATGCTCGCTGCGATCAGCAACTGCTCACGCCACAGCGCGCGAGACAACAACTCACGCCACTTGCCGTACACGGCCGCGGCCATGAAAGCCAAGAAAACGTTGATGACGTTGCTACTGAGAATGTTGTAAGCCACAGCGGCCATAAATCCGTTGAGGGCCACAAAAATCGTGGTCACGAATTCCGGTGCGCTAGTCAAATAGCCCAGAATCTGGCCGGACGCTCGCTCATTGAGTCGGAGCCGATGAGCAATTCCCTTTGCCGGCTTGTAGAGCAGAAAACGAGCAACGACAACGATCAGGCTGACCTGGATGAGGAACAGCAGCAGCGCCCTCAGCATGGGCGGAACTCAGGCGGGAACACCGCCACCTCCTGAAGAACCATTTGGTTCGTCGTCGGCGTAAATCGCCACCACCTCGGCGCGAAGATCAAGCGGATCGAAACGCGGAATCATGCGCCACAGGGGGTCACGCGCGGCAACAAAGGTGTCATTGACGGCCTCCTGCGGCCGCACTAGTTCAGCCGGGTCCTCACTTGCAGCGGACATGTAGTCCACCCAGGCGTTGTTATGGGCGAGGTAAGCCTTCTGTGCATCCACCAACCTGGTGTGCCAGGGCCAAATCGTCACCGCAGCGACACGCTCACCCGCCTCAGCGATCGCAATCTCCGCCGCCTGCGAAATAACCGACAAATCGGCCACCAGCTCCGCACGTTGACCTTCGGTCAGCGTTTCATCGTCTAACTGCGCGAAAATTTCGGCAAAGTCACCCTGAGCTGCTTTCATGACCGCCTCAGAGTTGCTCACCCCAACGAGTAGTTGATCGGCCTCTACGGTGCGAGCGGTCCACTCCACCATGGTGGCAATGGCGACGATCGACAAGACTGCGGCAGCCACGAGCCCCACCGCGACCCACACGCCCAGCGAAGGCTCACGCCGAAAGCCACGATCGGGCGCATCACCGCCGACAGTCATTACCTCCTGGGTCACCCATCCATCCTGGCGCATCGGTACCGTGAGGCGCATGTTGAGGCATGGTGAAGTCGCACACAACGTTGACGCTCCCTGGCTGCGGCAGTATTCGCAACGAGTCGAGCATTTACAGCAACAACTCAAGGCCTTACCCGAGGGGGCGCCGGTTCGACTCGCCAAAGCAACGTCCAACCTGTTTCGCCCGCGAACTTCTGCCTCAGGTGGCCTCGACGTGTCAGCGTTCGATGGTGTTTTGACAGTCGATCCCATCAACCGCACCGCTGAGGTGCAGGGCATGACTACCTATGAGCACCTCGTCGATGCCACATTGGCCTATGGCCTGACACCTTTGTGCGTTCCTCAACTGAAGACCATCACCCTCGGTGGAGCGGTCAGCGGACTCGGTATTGAAAGCGCCAGCTTCAGAAGCGGTCTCCCCCACGAATCGGTCTTAGCGATGGACATCCTCACCGGCGACGGGGAAATCATCACCGTCACGGGGGCTGACGATGATCCGCATCGGGACTTGTTCTATGCCTTTCCCAATTCCTACGGCAGCCTTGGTTACGCGCTGCGTCTCACGATTGAATTGGAACCGGTCCAGCCCTATGTGTGCTTGCGGCACATACGTTTTGACTCTGCTGAAGACATGACTCGTGCGATTGCCACCATCACTGACTCGCGAGAGTGGGACGGGCAACCAGTTGATTACTGCGATGGCACAGTCTTTAGCGCCCAAGAGCAGTACCTCACGCTCGGTCAGATGACCAGCGATCGACAGGGCCTGGCTGCGAGCGACTACACCGGCATGCAGGTGTACTACCGCTCGATCCAAGAACGTCGCGAAGACATACTGACCATCAAGGATTACCTGTGGCGTTGGGACACCGATTGGTTCTGGTGTTCACGAGCATTCGGCACCCAGCGCCCACTCATTCGGCGGCTGTGGCCCAAGACCAAGTTGCGCAGCGACGTGTATTGGAAGTTGATCGCATGGAATCGTCGTACGCGCCTTTCCCAGCGGCTCGATCGGGTGCGTCGGCAACCTGAACGT
>JAFMCH010000025.1 GCA_017857875.1 Actinomycetota bacterium
GCCCGGGACCCGGGGGCATGAACACCAAGACCGTGTGTCGGGCAGCAACCGCTCTGGCCACGTACCTGCTGGAAAAACTACCCACCGGCGCGTCCCACCCACCGCCACTGGTGGTGATCGGGTTCGACGGTCGACACCGCTCGGCGTCGTTCGCAAGAGCCAGTGCAGCGGTGTTCATCTCCATGGGTCTGCGGGCCGAGGTATCGCCGCACCCCATCCCCACGCCGGTCTTAGCCTTTGCGATTCGTGACCGCGACGCCGCTGCTGGAGTCATGGTGACCGCCAGTCATAACCCTGCCCGTGACAATGGATACAAGGTCTATCTCGGCGATGGCCGCCAGATCATCGCTCCGGTGGATGAGGACATTGCTCGGCTCATGGAAACTCAAGCACCCATGTCGACCGTCACCAGCCCAACCAGTATCGGCCACCTCCCAAAAGCTGTTATCGACCGCTACATCATGACGGCCGCGGCTATCCTGACGCCGAATACGCCACGTGAACTCGCCATCGTTCACACCGCGCTGCACGGTGTCAGCACGGCGATATTCGGCCAGTGCCTTGACGCGGCTGGTTTCAGGCCAGCCATTGAAGTACCAACGCAGGCCGACCCTGATCCGGACTTTCCGACCGTTGCCTTTCCTAACCCCGAGGAATCCGGAGCCATGGATGAAGCCCTCGCCCTAGCAGCCCGCGAAGCAGCTGATGTGGTGATCGCACACGATCCAGACGGAGATCGATGCGCAGTGGCCATCACCGATGGAGATCGCTGGCGAACGCTTTCTGGCGATGAAGTAGGTGCCTTGATCGGGTGGTGGCTGCTGCAGCGAAAGCCCGAGGTCACGGGGGCTTTTGCCGCGTCATTGGTGTCCGGCTCAATGCTGCGTACCATCGCCACTGCTCATAACGTGCCATACGCGACAACGCTGACAGGGTTCAAATGGATTACCAGAGTGCCTGATCTCGCGTATGGATACGAGGAAGCGCTTGGCTACTGTGTTGATCCGACCCACGTCGCCGATAAAGATGGCCTGACCGCAGCATTACTCGTGTGCGAATTGGCTGCCCGCGAACGCAGCGCCGGACGTCGCATCAGCGATGTCCTTGACGACCTGGCTCGGGACTATGGCGTTCACCTGAGCCGTCAGGTAGCGGTTCGAGTAGACGATGCTGGCTCCGCTCGAGTACTCGCCGAACAACTGTGTGCGAACCCACCGCGACAGGTGGGCAACCTGTTTGTTCAACAGGTCACAAACCTCGGCAGCGGCACCGATGAATTCCCGCCCACCCCAGGTGTGCGGCTGTTGCTGGGTGAACATGCGACCGTCTTCATTCGACCTAGTGGCACCGAGCCCAAGGTCAAGGCATACCTCCAGGTTAAGTTCGCACCCGGGCCCGACGTTCAGGAGCGTCGAATCGAGGGCGCCCGACTGCTGGATTCATTGGCCGTCGGAATCGCCGATGCCATCACCCGTACCCTAAAGCCGTGACGACGACCTGGGATGGCCGCACCGGTGCGACCGCACTCCGGCAGTTCTTGCACGCCCTGCCCGGAGTTGACGAGGTTGGCGCGCATGGGCGAGCGGCCATGCTGTCCTCGCGATCAATTAAGGCCGATGCCAAACGACGGGCGATCGATCTGGCGATTTCCATGGTCGACTTGACCACGCTAGAGGGCGCAGACACACCAGGCAAGGTCCGCGCGCTGTCTAATAAGGCATTACGGCCCGATCCCCTCGATATCTCGGTTCCTTCAGCCGCGTGCGTTTGCGTCTACTCCGACATGGCCGGTATCGCCCGCGAAGTCGTGGGAGATGCAGTTCACGTCGCCGCTGTGGCAACCGCGTTCCCGTCCGGACGAGCTGCTCTTGCCGTCAAGCAAGCTGACACTCAAGACGCCGTCCAGCGCGGCGCCGACGAAATCGACATGGTCATCGATCGGGGTGCATTCTTAGCCGGTGACTACGCCAAGGTCTTCAACGAAATCGTCGACATTAAGCAGGTGTGCGCAGGCGCTCACCTGAAAGTGATTCTCGAAACCGGTGAATTGGCCACCTACGACAATGTACGACGGGCTTCGTGGCTGGCGATGATGGCCGGTGCCGACTTCATCAAGACCTCCACGGGCAAAATCGCCCCGGCCGCGACACTTCCGGTGACGCTAGTCATGCTCGAAGCGGTACGCGATTGGTACCTGGCCACCGGAGTTCGAATCGGCGTGAAGCCAGCAGGGGGTATCCGCACCGCCAAGGACGCCATTCGATACTTGGTGATGGTGAACGAAACCGCTGGGCCTGAATGGCTCACGCCAGACCTCTTCCGGTTCGGCGCATCTGGGCTACTCAATGACTTGCTCATGCAACGCCAACGCATGAGTACCGGCCACTATTCCGGCCCCGACTACGTGACGATCGACTAGGAGCGTTCTGCCATGAATTTCGACTACGCGCCGGCTCCAGAATCACGCGACCTTGTCACCATTGACGCCCACTACGGACTGTTCATCGATGGTGAGTTCGTTGAGCCCACCGACGGCACATCATTCAAGACGATCAATCCCGCCACCGAAGAAGTCCTGGCTGAGGTCAGCGAGGCTGGACCAAACGATGTCGACCGTGCCGTCCGAGCCGCGCAAGCCGCCTACGCCAAAGTCTGGTCCAAGATGCCCGGTGCAGAGCGTGCAAAATACCTTTACCGGATTGCGCGGCTCATTGCGGAGCGATCACGCGAATTGGCCGTGTTGGAAACCCTCGACAATGGCAAGCCGATCCGTGAATCACGCGATGTTGACATGCCCCTCGTTTCGGCGCATTTCTTCTACTACGCGGGCTGGGCCGATAAACTCGAACATGCCGGGTTCAGTGATGCGCCAAGGCCCTACGGTGTTGCAGCCCAGATTATTCCGTGGAACTTTCCCCTACTCATGCTTGCCTGGAAGATCGCGCCGGCACTAGCAACAGGCAACACGGTTGTCCTCAAACCTGCCGAGACTACGTCGCTTACCGCCCTCGCGTTTGCCCAGATCTGCCAAGACGCCGAACTACCCGCCGGCGTCGTCAATATCGTCACCGGAGATGGCGCAACTGGTCGCGCACTTGTTGAACACCCTGACGTCAACAAGGTCGCGTTCACAGGCTCGACCGAGGTGGGCCGACAAATTCAGCGCGCCATTGCCGGGACGACCAAAGGGCTCACACTCGAGCTCGGCGGCAAAGCAGCCAACATCGTGTTTGACGATGCTCCGTTGGATGAGGCCATTGAAGGCATCGTCAACGGCATCTACTTTAACCAGGGCCACGTGTGCTGCGCCGGTTCGCGTCTGCTTGTGCAGGAGTCTGTAGCTGACGACGTACTAGAGCGACTCAAGTCCCGACTCACGATGTTGCGCCTAGGCGACCCGATGGACAAAAACACCGACATCGGTGCGATTAACTCACCCGCCCAGCACGCGCGTATCGCGGAACTGATCGCCGCCGGCGATGAGGAGGGAGCACAGCGATGGACTGCGCCGTGTGTGCTTCCCGACAAAGGCTGGTGGATCGCGCCCACCGTTTTCACGGGCGTCACCCAGGCCCACCGCATCGCGCGGGAGGAAATCTTTGGCCCCGTGCTCAGCGTGCTCAGCTTCCGTACACCCGAGGAGGCCGTCATCAAAGCCAACAACACCCCCTACGGCCTGTCGGCAGGGATTTGGAGTGAGAAGGGTTCACGCACACTCTGGATGGCCGAACGACTGCAAGCCGGGGTTATCTGGGCTAACACCTTCAACCGTTTTGACCCCGCCTCACCCTTCGGCGGGGTTAAGGAATCCGGCTTCGGCCGCGAAGGCGGGCGCCAGGGTCTCGGTGCCTATCTGCAACGGGAGGTCAGGTAATGGATGATCGGGTCGAGGTTCGCAAGACCTACAAGCTATTTATCAACGGTGTTTTTCCGCGCAGCGAGAGCGGTCGCACGTATCCCGCGCTGGATAGCAAGGGCAAACTCCTCGCCCATGCCGCCCTGGCCAGCCGGAAGGATGCGCGAGATGCCGTGCTCGCCGCTCGGGCAGCCCAGCCCGGATGGGCAGCGCGCGATGCCTATAGCCGCGGGCAAATCCTCTACCGCATAGCCGAAATGCTCGAAGGCCGCCGAGATCAGTTCGAAACAGAAATCACTCGATGCGAGGGACTCTCGGCGCGAAGAGCCACTGGAGTCGTCAACGCCACTATTGATCGGTGGGTCTGGTACGCGGGGTGGGCCGACAAGATCACCCAGGTTCTCGGCTCCAGCAATCAGGTTTCCGGGCCGTACTTCAATTTCTCCGTGCCCACACCGACCGGCGTTGTTGCCGCGGTCGCACCGGCTCGCTCCAGCTTGCTGGGTCTGGTGAGCGTGATCGCTCCCATCATCGTCACGGGCAACACGGTCGTATGTCTCGCGGCACCGGAAAAACCACTGCCTGCCATCAGCCTGGCCGAGGTGCTGGCCACCTCCGACTTACCTGCCGGGGTGGTGAATATCCTCACCGGTCAGCCGCACACCGTCGGCCCATGGTTAGCCGAGCACGCTGATGTCAACGCGCTCGACCTCAGCGGAGTCGACGATGACTCACTGGCCACTGAGATGGCTGTCGGCGCCGCCGGCACCATCAAATATGCACTCCCCCCATGTGACTCCGACTGGACGCTAGACCCTGGACTCGGGCGCCTCAGCGCATTTATGAACACCACCACCGTGTGGCATCCACAAGGCCGCTAGACCGACATAAGTGTGGCGTAGCCCGGTTTGATGATCGAGTTGATCATCTCAAGTCGCTGGTCGAAGGGGATGAACGCACTCTTCATCGCATTCACCGTCAGCCACTGCAATTGCGGCAAACCCCAATCGAATGCCTCGCACACTGTTGCCATTTCCTGGGTCATCGTCGTGTGCGACATTAATCGGTTATCGGTGTTGATCGTGACACGGAACTTCAAGTCAGACAGCAACCCAATCGGGTGCTGTGCAATGGATTCCGCAGCTCCTGTCATTACATTCGAAGTGGGACACAACTCAAGCGGAATGCGACGATCACGCACGTATGCTGCCAATGGACCCAGGTGCGCATGGCCAGCATCGTCAATCCGAATGTCGTCGATGATGCGAACGCCATGACCGAGTCGATCAGCACCGCACCACTGAATCGCCTCCCAGATGCTGGGCAACCCAAAGGCTTCTCCGGCATGAATGGTGAAGTGAGCGTTCTCGCGGCGTAGGTACTCAAAGGCATCGAGGTGTCGAGTCGGCGGATAGCCCGCTTCACGACCAGCGATGTCGAAACCAACCACTCCACGATCTTGATACTGCACCACCAGTTCGGCGATCTCGCGACTCTTGGCCGCTGTTCTCATAGCCGTCAGCAACGTGCCTACGCGAATAACATGACCACTGGCAGCCGCTACCTGCGAGCCTTCGGCGAATCCAGCAAGGACGGCCTCCACCACTTCATTGAGGTTCAAGCCGCTGTCGACATGCAACTCCGGCGCGAACCGGACCTCCGCGTAGACCACACCATCAACGGCGAGGTCTTGGGCGCATTCGCTGGCCACTCGTTGCAGTGCCGCAGCCGATTGCATCACCCCCACCGTATGTCGGAAGGTCTCCAGGTATTGGTCGAGTGACCCCGAGTCCGCCGCGGTGCGAAACCAACTCGCTAGGGCTACCGGATCTGTCTGGGGTAGGTCTAGGTATCCGTTCTCCTGGGCTAGCTCAGCAACCGTTGACGGTCGAACACCGCCATCCAGGTGGTCGTGAAGGAGCACCTTGGGTGCCTGCTGGATTACTGCGAGTGAGGGGACCTCCATGTTGTGACTCTATCTGTGCGCCACCTACGCTGCTGTGTCATGGCCGCGCACGAATCCTGGACCACAGATGTGTTGGACGCTGGCGCGAAGCCGCCTAGCGGTCGCGTTAGGTGGCTGCTGTGGGCCAGCATCGCAACTGCCGCGGTGATGGCCGCAACCCTTTGGGCCATCAATTCCTGGCAGCAGAACTCCTCGTCCGAAGCCATCGATGCTGCCTATGCGGAGGGGATCAAGGCTGTGGAATCTGGTGAACGTGAGGTTCAACTCGTTGTGACGTATGCGAGTCCACGACTGCAGGTCGGACCCGCACCGGTTAAGGCCGAACTCGAGGCACTCGTTCTCGTTGCGGTGGCACGGAGCCTGGCAGATGTGGAGCAGTCACGAAACACACTCGAATCAATCACCGTGTGGCCATGGCATGGCGAGATTAAGTCGGCCAAGACTCAAGCCCTTGACACACTCGACCTACGCGGCCAAACCCTCACTCGGGCAACGGGTCAGGGTCTCGGTGTACCAGATCCAGGCTAAAGGCTGGCATGCACACAGCGATATAGCGTGCACCCTCTGTTGTGTGATACCGCACCCTTTCACCCTGACGTGTGATCACTGCCTGTCCGGCACGCACGTGAAGAGTTTCAGCGTCCGACACCACCTGCAATTCGCCCGACAGAACAAGGGTGAACTCATCGAAATCCGGAGTTTGGGCCGGCTCCGACCAACCCGCTGGCGCGTGCATGTCAGCAATCGACACGGCCTCATCGTTTGTCCGAACACGACCAACGTACTCGTCAATCGTTTTACCACCGGGTACGGGCACTCGAGTGGGCTCTGCGATGAACTCGGGCATTGGCTAAGCCTCCACGACGTCGATAATGAGCGGCAGTTGATTATGGCTTGAGCCAGTCGGCCCCACGACAATGGCCGGCTCGCCAACCCGAGGGGAACGTAATTC
Organism: Actinomycetota bacterium; assembly: GCA_017857875.1. Lineage (GTDB taxonomy): Bacteria > Actinomycetota > Actinomycetes > S36-B12 > S36-B12 > M55B157. Next base: position 6,775 of record JAFMCH010000025.1, read on the forward strand.
CTCTCGAACATGGGCCACCAGACCGGGTGTCTCAGTATGGAGACGCATGAGCACCTGTCCTGTGGTCACATCGTCACCTGGCTTCACAAAAACCTCGATTCCGGCCGAATCCGACACCGGGTCCTCCTTGCGGTGTCTACCCGCACCCAGACGCCAGGAAGCACGACCAAGCATGAGCGCATCGCACCTGGTGATGACGCCTGCGGAGTCGGCCACGATGTCTTCAACGATCGTGGCTTTCGGCAATTCAGCTAATGGGTCGCCACCTTGAGCCCGGATCATGGCACGCCAGCAGTCCATTGCCGCCCCACTGCTGATCGCCTGAGCCGGGTCGGTGTCGATGCCCACCAGTTCCAACATGTGGCGAGCCAATAACAAAGTCAATTCGACAACATCGGCCGGACCACCACCGGCCAGTACCTCAACCGACTCTGCCACCTCAAGTGCATTGCCGATGGCGCAGCCAAGGGGCACATCCATCGCGGTTACTAGCGCTCGAGTGCGAACACCAGCGTCAACACCGAGCGACACCATCGTGCGGGCCAATTCAAGTGCGCGATCAGGCTCGGACATGAAAGCACCAGAACCGGTCTTGACATCAAGAACCAGCGCCGAAGTCCCCTCGGCAATCTTCTTACTCATGATGCTTGAGGCGATCAGCGGAATGCTGTCCACTGTCGCGGTTACATCGCGCAACGCGTAGAGCTTTCGATCAGCGGGGGCGAGTTTTTCTCCTGCAGCACAGATGACTCCGCCAATATCGGTCAGCATCGCCATCATCTGGGCATTACTGACTCGCGCATTCCACCCAGGAATGGCCTCGAGTTTGTCTAGCGTGCCACCGGTGTGCCCCAACCCACGGCCTGACAACTGCGGAACCGCGGCTCCGCATGCCGCCACAATAGGTACCAACGGCAGCGTGATCTTGTCACCAACGCCGCCGGTCGAATGCTTGTCGACGGTGGGGCGCGGCACTCGAGAGAAATCCAAACGTTCGCCCGACCGCACCATTGCAGATGTCCAGTCGTCCAGCTCGCGCACGGACATACCTTGGAAGAAAACCGCCATTGCCAGGGCCGACATTTGCTCCTCGGCGATAACGCCCCGGGTATAGGCATCAATTGACCATGCCACCTGATCGGTAGTCAAGGTGTGACCGTCGCGCTTAGCTCGAATAATGTCAACAGCGGTGAAAGGCTCGGTCACTTTTTGATCTCCGGTCGCTCCGCGCGATGCACGAGATCATCGCTGCCAAATGCCTGGGGCAGCACTTGGTCTAGTTTTTGAATCCCCAGGGGCGTCTCAAGCAGGCAGTCAGCTCCGCCGTGTTCCCACAGCAATTGCCGACATCGACCGCACGGCATCAAGGCATCGCCATGCTGGTCAACGCACGCCACAGCCACCAGCCGACCCCCACCGGTTATCGACAATTGCGAGATGAGACCGCATTCCGCGCATAGGCCAATGCCGTAAGACGCGTTTTCGACATTGCAGCCAGCCACGATCCGCCCATCATCGACCAGTCCGGCAGCACCAACGGCAAACCTTGAGTACGGCGCGTAAGCGCTGCGCATCGCGGTTATAGCCGCCTCGCGTAAGCGCTGCCAATCATCGCTCGATACGGACACATCAGCGGATCCACCTAACGTCATGTGTAGCTCACCTTCATCAGCCGACCGGCTAAGACTTCTTGAACGGGATTCCATCTGCTCCCGGTGCCCGCACTTTTCCGACCAAACCGACCACGGCCAGGATCGTCACGACATAGGGCAGCATCAGTAGGAACTGACTGGGGATCGGTGAGCCGATAATGGACAGCACGTTTTGTAGGTTGTCGGCGAAGCCGAACAGTAATGCCGCTGCCAGAGCACCGATAGGATTCCATCGCCCGAAAATGACCGCTGCGAGAGCGATGAATCCATTACCCGCGGTCATTTCACGCCCGAAAGCGCCCACGGACCCGAGAGTGAAGAAAGCACCACCCAAGCCAGCCACCGCACCGGCCAGCACCACGGCCCGAAACCTGGTGCGGTTGACTCGGATGCCTACCGAGTCGGCCGCTTCGGGATGCTCGCCCACCGATCGAAGACGTAACCCCCAACGGGTCTTGAACAGGGCCACCTGAACGGCAACGACGACGACGTACATCAGGTACACGATGACGTTTTGGTCAAAAAGAATCGGCCCCAGAATCGGAATCTCCGACAGCACCGGCACGGCGATGGTGGGTAGCACCTCGGGGTTGTTCCATAGATCAGCATCTTCGGTCAGGAACCGGCTGTACAAGAACCCGGTCAACCCCACCGCGAGGACGTTGAGAACTACACCGACGACAACCTGGTCCACGAAATAGCGTGTGGCAAACACTGCAAGCAACAGGCCCATGAGCGCACCCGCTACTGGGGCAGCAAGCAGACCAAGATAGGCGTTGGCCAGCAGCGACCCCACGACCGCTCCGAGAAAGGCGCCAACGAGGAGCTGGCCTTCGATATTGATGTTGATGACTCCAGCGCGCTCACTGAGCACACCCGCCATGGCACCGAATACCAATGGCACAGCAAGAAGCAGCGAACCTTGCAACAGTCCGGTGACCGGAAGCACCTCATCGGCGCCTACCCAGGATAGAAACGACATCACGAGGAAGAAGCCGACGCCAACGGCGGGGAAAAACAGCGAGCCACGTCGAGTGTTGATGGGCCAGGCGATTGCCGAGCAAGCGAGCGCCGCCAACGCAAAACCAGTAGCGGCTAATCGCGACGACACCACCCAATCTGGCAGCGCCACCAAGGTGTCGCCGAGGTTGAACACGAACGTGGTCTGTTGGTCTGCAGGGGCCAGCAGGACGAATATCGACCCAAGAACCAGCGAGGCAAGTGTCATGATGAGTGGCCGTTTGAATGACGGCGGGGCGATCCGAACCTGTGGGACCGGTCGTGTGGTCACGCTCATGAACCCCACCCCTTCGCAATCGTCAGCGACTCTGCGGTTTTACCTCGTAATCGAAAGACCGATCGGACCAGGGCGGGTGCGGCAATAAACAAAACAATGAGTGCCTGCAAAACCAGCACGATGTCAATGGGCGTTCCGGTTGATGCCTGCATGGCCAAGCCACCAGCACGAAGGCCACCAATCAACAGGCCCGCACCGAGCACTCCAAAGGGCGAACCACGACCGAGAAGCGCGACCGTGATCGCATCAAAACCAATGTTGCCGACGATGCCCGCGGTCACAACCTTGTCGGTGCCATTGACGTTCATGCTGACCGCCAGCCCCGCCATGGCTCCGGCCCACAGCATCGCAATAATCCATACCCGACCGACGTTCATACCCGCTGTGCGGGCGGCCGCGGAATTGGCGCCGACCGTTTGAATTCGAAAACCCGTAATGGTTTTCGTCAACATCCACCAGACCACGATGACCGCACCCAGAGCCACGAGGATGCCTAGATGAATGCGTAGGCCCCCGCCAAACAGCAGCGGAAAGGTCGCCGTCTCATTCAATATGGGGCTAATGGGGTCGTTGCGGCCCTCGCGTTGAAACCAGTCTTGATTGAGCACCCAGCCGAGGAAGAACAATGCGATGTAGTTGAGCATGATGGTCGTAATCACTTCGTGCGCACCGGTTTTGGCTTTCAGGAAACCAACGATGCCGGCCCAGAAAGCGCCGAAGATCATGGCCATCAGCAACGAGGCAACAAGATGGAGTCCGGCTGGGAGGCTGAGACCGAAGCCGACGAGACCTCCACCGATGGCGGCAAACGCCATTTGTCCTTGCGCACCGATATTGAACAGCCCGGCCCGGAAGGGAATCGCTACGGCAAGACCCGCCAGGATGAGGGGAGCGGAAACCGTCAGGGTTTCTGAAATCGGATAGAACGCGTCAGCGATATTGCCCTCACGCAACTCATCAACATCAAGTAGTGCGCCTTGGAACAGCGCCGAATACGCTGAGGCAACTGAGTTCCAGATGGCTGAGAATGTGTCCATCGGGCGAGCGAAAAAGTATCCGGCAGCTTCGATGACGCTGGGCGACGACACGGCGATTAGCACAGCCCCGATCGCAAGGGCGAGAACGACAGCCAGCAATGTCACCGCAAGGTTCATCGTCAGTACACGACGCCGCAGCGCCTCCGTCAAACTGCCCGCAAGCTCATCAGGTGGATGCAAGGTGTCAGTCGTCTTGCTCCCGGACAAACCGGTTGAAGGGTCCGGCGGGAACTCATCACTCATGATGCCACCGCCCCTGCCATGAGCAAGCCTAGGTCATCCCTGGAGATGCCAGGATCAACAATGCCGGCGATTGTGCCGGCGTACATGACCGCAATTCGGTCCGCCAACGCATACACCTCGTCAAGTTCGGTGGACACCACAATCACAGCAACACCCGATTGGCGCGCCTCGATGATCTGCCGGTGCACGAACTCGATGCTCCCCACGTCTAGGCCACGAGTGGGCTGCGAGGCAATCAGCACGCGCAGAGATCGAGACATTTCCCGAGCCAGGACGACTTTTTGTTTATTTCCCCCGGACAAAGTAGCTGCCAACACATCTGCGCTGCGAGCTCGCACATCGAACTGTTCAATCAAGTCAGCGCCGTGTTTATTGATCTTTGCGTAGTCGATCAGCCCAAATCGAGACCACGGCTGCTCATTGATCGAATCCAAGACCATGTTGTGGGCCAGGGGAAATGATCCGACAAGCCCATCATGCTCGCGGTCTTCTGGCACGTAACCGACACCCATATCGAGGATGCGCTTGGTCGACGCTCCATCGATGCGAACCTCCCCGAGTGACACCGCTCCACTGCTTCGCTCATGCAAACCCACCAGGGCCTCTACGAGTTCGCTCTGACCGTTGCCTTGTACCCCGGCGATACACAAAACCTCACCTGCTCGCACCTGGAAACTGACGCTATCGACAAGCGCCCGACCCGTGACGTCGTATACCGATAGTTCACTCACCGACAAGACCTCATCACCAACCGCGGCCTCGGGCTTGTCGACTACTAACGAGACATCGCGGCCCACCATGAGCGCGGCTAGCTGTGACTGCGATGTCTGCGGCGATACTGATTCAGCAACCACGCGACCACGCCGGATGACAGTGATGACGTCGGCGGCCTCTCGCACCTCTCGTAATTTGTGCGTGATCATGACGATGGTCTTGCCCGCGTCGCGTAGGCCACGAATGATCGTGAGCAACTCATCGGTTTCCTGCGGGGTCAACACTGCCGTCGGCTCATCCAAAATGAGGCATTCAGCCTCTCGTGTGAGCGCCTTGATGATTTCTACACGCTGTTGAATACCCACCGGCAGGTCCTCAACTATCGCGTTCGGATCTACTTCGAGTCCATATTCGCTCGATACGCGACGAACAGCATCCGCCGCCGATTGAGCCTTCAAGAACCCGAATGCGCCCACGCTTTCGGCTCCCAGCTCCACGTTTTCAGCCACGCTGAAGACCGGAACCAACATGAAGTGTTGATGCACCATCCCGATGCCGGCCTCAATCGCACCGGCCGGGTCACCGAAAACGACCGGTTCGCCATCGACGTAAATCTCGCCAGCGTCGGGTGTCAACAATCCATACAAGACATTCATGAGCGTGGACTTACCGGCGCCATTCTCACCCAGTAGCGCATGAATTTGGCCGGGTTCAAACGTCACGGATATGTCGTCGTTGGCCACGAGGTCACCAAATCGCTTGGTGATGCCCCGAAGTTCCAGTCGCATCAATCAACCGCCTGTCTACTCATCTACCCGCCACGAGCCGACCACAATCCAAAACGCCCGGGCCGGAAGCCTAGCGGCTTCCGGCCCGGGCGCGTGGAGAAAAACCTTGACCCAGGAAAAACTATGGGGTCACGGTGATGGTGCCGCTGATGATATCGGCGGTCACCTGCTCGACCTCTGCCTTGAGCTCCGCCGGAACCGCACCATCGAACTCGTTGTAGGGGGCGATCTTCGTGCCACCATTGGCCAACGTGCCGACATACAGCGCGCTGGAGAAGGTGCCATCGACAACGGCACCGATCGAGGCCTTGACGGATGCGTCAATTCCCTTCATGACGCTGGTCAAGAACACATCGCAGTACTGCGATGCGCTGATGCAGCCGTCGGTGTCGACCCAAATAACCGAAACGCCATCATTGGCCTGAGCTTCAGCAGCAGAGCCAAGGCCAACCGGACCGGCGACCGGGAAAATGATGTCCGCACCCTGCTGGATGAAGTTCTTGGCAATCTGCTTGCCCTGGTTCTGGTCTTCGAAGCCACCGGCGTAGGTGCCCTTCTCGGGATCTGTGGGATCCCAACCGAGCACCTCAACATCGGTGCCCTTGGCTTCGTTGTAGTACTGCACACCCTGGTAGAAGCCGCTCATGAAGGCGGTGACCGAAGGAATCGGAATACCACCGTAGGTGCCCACGGCACCGGTCTCAGTCATGCCTGCTGCCAGGTAGCCCGCCACGAAGGAAGACTGCTCGGTTGCGTAGACCAGGCCCTGCAGGTTCTCTGGCGGGGCTTCGTAGGCGTAGTCGACGATCGAAAAGTCGACCGAGGGGTTAGCCGTAGCGGCTGCCTCAGTGGCATCGCCAATTAGGAAGCCCACCGTAATGACGATGGAGCAGTCCTGCTGAATCGCCTGGTTGATGTTGGGCTGGTAGTCGGCATCCGAGCCGCTTTCAAGAGCGAGCGTCTCGATGCCGTACTCGGCCTTGGCAGCCTCCAGACCCAAGAAGGCAATCTCGTTGAAAGAGCGATCATCGAAGCCACCGGCATCGGAAATCATGCATGCCTTCACCGGCGGAAGCACCGGTGACGGTGCCGCGGTGTCGGTGGGCGATGGTGATGGCGCTGCCGACGTTGTAGCGCCGCCATCATCAGGGGTACTGCCACAGGCAGCGAGAACGAGCGCGGCCGCGCCGATACCGGCGAGGGCGCCTAGTGACTTGCGCACACGAACCTCCAGGTTGGTGTTCATTGGGGGACCTATTGGGGCACAGACAGTTAACTAGTCGGGACCATATCTAGAACACATCGGTCGGGGTGTACTGACCCCAGACTTCGCGTAACGCATCGGACACCTCGCCGACAGTTGCCCCCGCTTGCAGCGCATCCTTCATGGGGTAGAGCAGGTTCGCCTCCCCGCTCGCCGCCGATTTGATCGCCGCTAAGGCGGCGTCCACCACCGAGTTATCGCGACCGGCTCGCAGCCTGGTCAGGCGCTCCACCTGGGCCGCCTCGATAGCCGGATCCACTCGCAGCGGCTCGTAATGCTCCTCCTCCTTGAGGCTGAACCTATTGACCCCGACGACGATTCGGTCGCCGGCATCGATCTCATTGATGATCCGGTAGGCAGAGTTTTCGATTTCGGATTTCTGAAAGCCCGCCTCAATAGCCGCGACAGCACCACCGAGCTGTTCGACCTGATTCATCAACGCCACCGCTGCCGCCTCCACCTCATCGGTGAGTGTTTCCATGGCATACGAGCCGGCGAAGGGATCAACCGTGGCGGTGACGTCTGACTCATAGGCCAGCACCTGCTGCGTGCGTAGGGCCAGCCGCGCGGCCTTCTCGGTAGGTAGTGCGATGGCTTCATCGAAAGAGTTGGTGTGAAGCGACTGGGTGCCACCGAGGACAGCACCTAGCGCCTGGATCGCTACCCGCACCAGGTTGACCTCGGGCTGCTGAGCGGTCAGTTGCACGCCAGCGGTCTGGGTGTGAAAGCGCAGCATGAGTGACTTGGGATTCTTCGCGCCGAACTCTTCGCGCATGATTCGAGCCCACATCCGCCGGGCCGCACGAAACTTCGCGATCTCTTCCAACAGCGTCGTTCGGGCCACAAAAAAGAAGGCCAAGCGGGGCGCGAACTCGTCAACATCCTGACCAGACGCCACCGCGGCCCGCACATACTCGACACCGTCGGCAAGCGTGAAAGCGATTTCCTGCGCGGGCGTGGCTCCCGCCTCGGCCATGTGATAGCCGGAAATCGAAATAGTGTTCCATCGAGGAATTTCGTTGCGGCAGTAAGTAAATATATCGGTGATAAGACGTAGTGATTCTACCGGTGGATAAATGTATGTCCCGCGAGCGATGTATTCCTTCAACACATCATTTTGAATAGTGCCATTGAGTTGATCGCTACGAATGCCCTGTTCCTCGGCTACCAATTGATACAGCAGTAGCAAAATCGCCGCGGGTGCGTTGATGGTCATCGAGGTGGATACCTCATCGAGAGGAATCTGATCGAACAGGACCCGCATGTCTTCAATGGAGTCAATGGCTACGCCAACCTTGCCGACCTCGCCCTTGGCGAGGGGGTGATCAGAGTCGTACCCCATCTGAGTAGGTAGATCAAATGCCACCGACAACCCCGTAGTGCCTGCTGCTAGCAAATGCCGGTAGCGCGCATTCGATTCAGCCGCAGTGCCAAATCCCGCATACTGGCGCATGGTCCAGGGCCGGCCGGTGTACATCGACGCGTAGACGCCACGCGTGTAGGGGTATTCACCGGGCTCTGCGAGTTGGACATCCGGATCCCAATCGGCAAGATCTGCGGGGCCGTACAGCTCACGAAAGGGCAATCCGGACTCAGTCGTCATGAGGCGAGAGTAGGCCGTGTGCTCCGTGGCGGCGAAATGTCCCCCGCCCCCACGGGCCGAATCTGCATTTGATCGTTACGATGGGCAAACATCATTGATTTTGGGAGGACACCTTGGCTACCGCCCCCGTGGGCACCCTCTATAGAGGGCGCGAAGGCATGTGGTCCTGGGTCGCCCAGCGCATCACCGGCATCTCTGTTTTTTTCTTCCTCTACGTCCATGTCTTGGACACCGCACTGGTACGTGTCTCGCCGGAGGCCTACGACATCGTTATCGCCAGTTATAAGACACCGCTGGTTAATCTTCTCGAGGTTGGTCTCGTCGGTGCCGTTTTGTATCACGCCCTCAACGGGCTCCGCGTGATTGCTGTCGACTTCTGGGGCAACGGACCGCGCTATCAACGCCAGATGCTCTGGGGAATCGTTGGCCTGTGGCTGCTGGTCATGGTTCCGGGTACCTACTTCATGATGATGCACACCGTCGAGGCCGTCTTTGGGAGCACCCCATGAGCATCAGCAGTCCTCGCCGCCCCGCGCTGGGCACCCCGCGCTCCCAGCGCGGCGGCCAGCGAAGCAACTTCGAACTCTACGCATGGCTGTTCATGCGAATTTCCGGCATCGTCCTGGTGTTCTTGGTCCTAGGACATTTGTTCATCATGAACATCCTGGACGGAGGCGTACAGCGCATCAACTTCGCGTTCGTTGCCGGTCGCTGGGCCAGCCCGTTTTGGCAGATCTGGGACCTCACCATGCTGTGGCTTGCCATGCTGCACGGCACCAACGGACTACGCACCGTCATTAATGACTATGCCGAGCGGGACCAGACCCGTTTTTGGATGAAGATGCTGCTTTACGTATCTGCTGGTTTCATCATCTTGTTAGGCACACTCGTCATCTTCACCTTCGACCCCAATATTGGCTGACCCGCAAGGGCAGAGAGGGCATATTTTCCATGCAGACTCATCGTTATGACGTGGTAATCGTAGGTGCCGGCGGCGCTGGCATGCGCGCTGCTATCGAATCGACCAAGCGGGCTCGCACCGCCGTGCTGACCAAGCTGTACCCCACCCGTTCCCACACCGGAGCAGCACAAGGTGGCATGTGCGCGGCCCTGGCCAACGTTGAAGAAGACAATTGGGAGTGGCACACCTTCGACACCATCAAGGGTGGTGATTACCTCGTCGATCAAGACGCCGCCGAGGTGATGTGCCGCGAGGCAATCGACGCGGTCCTTGATCTTGAGCGGATGGGGCTGCCCTTCAACCGCACAGACGAGGGCCGCATCGATCAGCGTCGTTTCGGTGGCCACACGCGTAACCATGGCGAAGCCGCCGTGCGTCGTGCGTGCTACGCGGCCGACCGCACCGGTCACATGATCTTGCAGACCCTCTATCAAAACTGCGTCAAGGATGGGGTGGAGTTCTACAACGAGTTCTACGTGCTCGATTTGCTGCTCACCGAGATTGATGGCGAGCGCCGCACCTCCGGCGTTGTTGCCTATGAATTGGCCACGGGCGAGATTCATATCTTCCAGGCCAAGTCGGTCATCTTCGCCACCGGCGGCTACGGCAAGGTCTGGAAGACCACCTCGAACGCCCATACGCTCACCGGTGACGGTATGGGCATCATCTGGCGGCGTAATTTACCGCTGGAAGACATGGAGTTCTATCAGTTCCATCCCACGGGCCTCGCCGGCCTCGGTGTCCTGCTGACCGAGGGCGCTCGCGGTGAAGGCGGTATCTTGCGCAACGCAACGGGCGAGCGCTTCATGGAACGCGTTGCTCCCACAATTAAGGACCTCGCACCTCGCGACATGGTGGCTCGGGCGATGGTGGCCGAGGTACGCGAAGGCCGCGGCGCAGGCCCGAATAAGGACTATGTCTACCTTGACCTGACGCACCTGCCCAAGGAGCAGATCGAGGCGAAGTTGCCCGATATCACCGAATTTGCCCGCACCTACCTTGGGGTAGACCCGGTCACCGAACTCGTACCCGTCTTCCCCACCGCGCACTACGCCATGGGCGGCATCCCCACCGATATTGATTCCCGCGTTCTCAGTGACAACGACACCGTCGTGCCCGGGTTATACGCGGCGGGTGAATGTGCCTGCGTCTCCGTCCACGGCGCCAACCGCCTGGGCACGAACTCCCTACTCGACATCAACGTCTTCGGGCGACGCGCAGGCATCTCGGCGGCTGATTACGCAGTCGAGCACGACTTCGTTGAACTGCCCGCCGACGCTCAGGGTCAGACCATGGCCCTCGTCGAGGGCTTGCGTTCGGCAAATGGTGGCGAGCGCCTGGGGGCCATCCGCCGCGAGATGCAAGAAACGATGGACATGAACGCCCAGGTGTATCGCACCGAGGCCACGCTCAAGCAAGCGCTCACCGACCTTTCTGAGCTCAAGCGGCGCTTCCAGCACATTTCGATCCAAGACAAGGGCACCCGGTACAACACCGACCTCCTTGAGGCCATTGAGTTGGGCTTCCTGCTTGATCTGGCCGAGGTCACCGTTGTCAGCGCGCTGGAGCGCAAGGAGTCACGCGGCGGTCACGCTCGCGAGGATTACCCGACGCGCGATGACGTCAACTTCATGCGTCACACCATGGCCTACCGCAATGTGGCATCTGACGGGGAGGCTAGTGTTCGCCTGGACTACAAGCCCGTCGTCATCACCCGTTACCAGCCCATGGAGCGCAAGTACTGATGATCGAAGCTAGCGAGGTCACCTTCAAGATCCGTCGATTCATCCCCGAAATCGATGAAGATCCACACTGGGAGGAGTACGTCGTCTCGGCGTATCCCACGGATCGCGTTCTTGATGCCCTCGCGCAGATCAAAGATGAACAAGACGGCACCTTGACCTACCGGCGTTCGTGCGGGCATGGCATCTGTGGCTCCGACGCCATGCGCATCAACGGGCGCAATCGATTGGCCTGCAAGACCCTCATCAAGGATCTCGACGCCTCCTCGGCAGTCACCGTTGAGGCAATCAAAGGTTTGCCGTTGGAGAAGGACCTCGTCGTTGACATGGAGCCATTCTTCGACGCATACCGCGAGGTCATGCCCTTTCTCATTCCCGAGGGCCACGAACCCACTCGCGAGCGCCTGCAGTCGGCCGAAGACCGAGCCAGGTTCGACGACACGACCAAGTGCATTCTGTGTGCCGCCTGCACAAGCTCATGTCCGGTCTTTTGGACAGATGGCCAATACTTCGGCCCAGCTGCCATCGTGGCGGCGCATCGATTTATCTTCGATTCCCGCGATGCTGCCGCCGAGGAACGTTTGCAGATTCTCAATGATCGCGAGGGTGTGTGGCGCTGTCGCACCACCTTCAACTGCACTGAGGCCTGCCCTCGCGGCATTGAAGTCACTAAGGCAATCCAGGAAGTGAAGCGAGCACTGATCTTTCGTCGCGTGTGAGCACGGCTTCTGAGCCAGGTACGGGTTATTCTGGTTGGGATATGCAGCCACCACATCAACGACGCCCCGCTTTGCGGCCCATCCGACGGTGGGGAGCGCTTCCGGTCATTGCGGCCGCTGGGGTCACTCTGGGACTGCTTTTCGCGCCTAGCGCCCAGGCCGCTGAGCCCATCGGCGGTTCACAGCTAACCGGCTCCGGTGTCATCGTTGACCCTGGCCCAGCAGCCACAGCCCTGCCAGATATTGGGGCAACCACCTGGGTCCTTGCTGATTTGAACACCGGCGAGATTCTTGCTGCCAAGGGACCCCATATCGAACGGCCACCGGCCAGCACGCTGAAAACCCTGACGGCGCTCACGCTGATCCCGCGCCTAGACGCCACCGCTGTGCACACCGCCACCTATAGCGATGTTGCCGTCGAGGGCAGCCGGGTTGGCCTGGTCGAAAACGGGGTATACACCGTCGCTGAATTATTCGAGGGCCTGTTCCTGCAAAGCGGTAACGATGCCGCAATGGCACTGGCCTCGGCCAATGGGGGCTTCGACCTCACCCTCGCGCAGATGAACGAGGAAGCAAATCGCCTGCAGGCCTATGACACAATCGCCAAAACCACGTCAGGTCTACCGGCCGAGGGTCAGGTGTCCTCGGCCTATGATCTGGCACTCATCGCGCGCGCAGGCCTCACCCGCGATGACTTCTTTAGTTACGCCAACACCATTTCGGTACCCGATTACCCCGGTTACATGCCGACCACGGCCGGTGGCGTACGAGAGACCTTCACCATCGCCAACCAAAACCCCCTGCTCAATCCCATTGATGGGCGCGCACCATACGAGGGTGCCATCGGTTTGAAGACCGGTTGGACCACCGAGGCTGGCAAGACCTTCATTGGCGCTGCCCAGCGTGGCGATACCGCTTTGGTCGTCACCTTGATGAACTTTGCCGGCCCCACCTACGATGCTGCAGCACCGCTGCTGGACTGGGGCTTTGCCAATATCAACAACGTGACCCCCATTGGCATCCTTGTTGATCCGATCAGGCCCGCTGTTGATGCGGTGCCCGATCAAAGCCAGGTCATTGTCGACCCGGTTGATGGATCCGCAGATAACTCGGCGGCCGGATCAGGCTCAGAATCGAATAACCCAACGCAAACCGATCCCGCGGTGGAGACAACATCGGCCCTCACGACCGCCGCCCAGGTTGGCTCCAACGGCTGGGCCTGGGGCCTACTAGCCGCGATGTTCGCCGGTGCATTGGCTGTCTTCCTCGGGATCCGCAGCATGCGCCCACCTCAGCCACGGCCACGACGCAACTACGCTGCCCGAACCGTGGATGAGACACCAGACGGTGGCACCGACCCGGATCACCCCGCCGAGCGTTCCCTGTCTGAAATATCCGCGGGCGACTAGCGTCCCTCCAAGGTCACGAACCCGACGCGCTCATACACCTTCCGCAGGGTGTCCTGAGCAGCACCTCGTGCTCGGTCAGCTCCCATCCTCATGTAGTCCATGAGGGCAACCGGATCACTCAGCAGATCGTTTACCCGGGCTTGAAACGGTTCCTGAAATTCCAATACCGCCGCCAGAGCAGCGGCCTTCAGATCGCCGTACCCGCCACCGGAGAGCCCCTGGGCTACCTGCTGGGGCGTTTGCTGGGTGAAGGCGGCAATCAAGGCCAAGAGGTTGGAAACGCCAGGCTTGGCCACCGGGTCGAAAGCTATCTCGCGGCCCGAGTCTGTCACCGCAGTCTTGATCTTCTTGCGCGTCACCTCGGGTGAATCAAGCAGGAATAGGCAACCCGCCGGAGCCGACTTACTCATTTTGGCGCCCGGGTCGGCAAGGTCCAAGATCTTCGCTGTCTCGCGAACAATCAGCGGCTCGGGCACAACGAAGGTCTCACCGAACCGAGAGTTGAACCGTTGGGCCAGATCTCGGGTGAGTTCTAGGTGCTGGCGTTGATCTTCACCCACGGGAACACCGTTGGCCTGGTAGATCAAAATGTCCGCCGCCTGCAACACGGGGTAGGTGAACAAGCCCACCGTTGAACGGTCGGCCCCCTCACGCTGGGACTTGTCTTTGAACTGGGTCATCCGCCCGGCCTCACCAAAACCCGTGATGCACTGCAAGACCCACGAAAGTTGACTGTGCTCGGGCACCTGACTTTGCACGAATATCGTGCTCCGCTGCGGATCGAGGCCGCTGGCTATCAATTGCGCGAAAGAGACCAGTGTGCGTCGATGGAGCACGGCAGGGTCATAGTCAACCGTTATCGCGTGCTGATCGACCACGCAGTAGTAGGCATCGTGGGTGTCTTGGAGAGTGACCCAACGCCGGATCGCGCCAAGGTAGTTACCGATTTGAAAGGAGTCAGCCGTCGGTTGAATTCCAGACAGTACCCGCGGGCGATCCGATCGATCAATGTTCAACACAGACGCAGACATAGGCGAGATTGTCGCAGTCACTCCGTCGCTGTCGATCGGGTGCCCCGCACGTGCTCAGGCTGATCATCATCCGACCCGCTGAGCGACGAATCTTCAAGGGGCGTGATGGCTAACCGGGCTACTCGACGCCCATCTAACTCAACAACGGTGAGACGGTGCCCGTTGACATCGACGGTTGCACCCACTCCGGGCAGCGTGCCCAGGCGAGACATCACAAAACCGGCCACCGTCTCGTAGGGACCCTCGGGAAGCTCGAGCCCGGTGTAATCAGCGAAGTCCTCCAGATTGAGAAGCCCATCAACGGCCGAGGTGCTGGGCGCTGCGTCGTACTCGTCGCGAATATCGCCGACGAGTTCTTCGACCAGGTCCTCCAGGGTCACGATGCCAGCCGTGCCACCGTATTCGTCGACCACAATGGCCAGATGCTGACTGCGTCGGCGCATTTCGGTGAGGGCGGGAATCACCGTCTTCGTGCCGGGGAAGAACGGAACCGCACGGGCAAGCGCTCCGATCGGCATCGCCTGTCGGTCGTCGTCCCAGGTGAGTAGATCACGAACATGTACAAACCCAATGACATCATCGGCGGAATCTCGAATCACGGGGTAGCGCGAATGAGGAGCTGAAGTGACAACATCGACAGCCTCCCCCACCGTCACCTTTGCATCAAGAAACGAGACCTCAGTGCGCGGCAACATCACCTCACGCAATTCGCGCTCGCCTGCATCAAAGACATCGTCAATGAGCGCGCGCTCCTCGGCGGAAAACTCCTCGTGCTGGGCGACCATGTCGCGAAGTTCCTCGCCGGTGATGTTCTCCCGATTGGTCTGCGGGTCTCCACCGAGTAGTCGAACGAGGGCATTTGTCGAGACGGACAGAAACCAAATAAACGGGCGCGAGATTCGAGCGAGGAACTCAACGGGCAACGCCACGAGCAGGGCGGTTGACTCCGCTCGTTGCAGAGCGAGGCGTTTAGGCACGAGCTCGCCGACAACCAACGAAACGTAGGCGATAAACACCGTCACCAGAATGAATGCCAATGTTGCCGCAAGTCCAGGCGACAAACCCAAGGACTCGAACCAAGGTGCAACCTGCGGTGCAATCTGGGCCGCGCCAAATCCGGCCGAGGTGAAGCCGGCAAGCGTGACGCCTACCTGAACGGCCGCAAGGAATCGATTGGGTTCTTGCGATAGAGACGCCAAGACTCGCCCGCGTCGACCTCGATCGGCCAATCGGTCAACCTGGCCCTCCCGCAGGGTGACCAGTGCGATTTCAGCCGCGGCGAAGAAACCGCCAATCATGATGAACAGGACAACCAAGCCTAGGTTGACCAATAGGTCAGACACGATCTAGAGGATACGGGTCTGGGAACTCAAAGTTCCACAGCGAGGTACTGCGTCTGCAAGAACTCGTGAATACCGGCGAATCCACCCTCTCGACCTAGCCCGGACTCCTTCATGCCACCAAAGGGCGCCGCAGGGTCAGAGGCAAGGCCTCGGTTGACGGCCACCATGCCCGATTGGAGTTGTCGGGCTACTGAAATACCCGCGCCCTTATCAGCCGCATACACGTAGGAAATCAATCCGTACTCAGTGTCATTAGCCATATTGATCGCTTCAGCCTGACTGGAGACTGACACGATGGGCACAACCGGACCGAATACTTCATTGCGGGTGAGCACTGAACCGTGGCGGACATCGGTAACAACGTGCGGGGCCACAAACGCACCCTCGTCGGGAGCGTTTGACACCTCGTGGACTACAGCTCCTTCTTGGGTGGCTTGATCAACAAGGGCCACAATCTTGTCTCGCTCGGCAAGGCTCACCATGGCACCCAGGTGATTGCCGCGATCAATACCTGGGCCGATCTTCAGCCCGCGCAATGCCGCCGTGAAGCTATCAGTAAAAGAGGCCACAAGTGACTCATGAACATAGAAGCGGTTGGCTGCAGTGCAAGCTGCTCCACCATTGCGCATTTTCGCAATCATGGCCCCGGCAACGGCCTGCTCGACATCGGCACCTTCGAGTACCAAAAACGGTGCATTTCCGCCCAACTCCATGCTCGAGGGCAATATTCGTTTGGCCGTCTGCTCCAGCAAGATCTTGCCCACATAGGTGGATCCGGTGAACGAGAGCGTTGCCACGCGGGGGTCGGCCAAGATTGCCGCCGATACGGGACCCGACGCGGAGGTCGTGACCACATTGACAACCCCATCGGGCAAACCCGCACGCTGCAACACATCTGCCACCCACAACGCCGTTAGCGGTGTCTCAGCCGCGGGCTTCAACACAGCCGTGCATCCGGCGGCCAGGGCCGGTGCCAGTTTGCGCGTGGCCATGGCGGCGGGGAAATTCCACGGGGTGATCATGTAGGCGACGCCCATGGGTTGATGGGTCGTGATGATCATCTTGTCGCCGGCGGGAGCGGGTCGAAATCCCCCTTCAACTCGAACCGCCTCCTCGGCAAACCACCGGAAGAACTCTGCGGCATAGGTGGCTTCGCCCAGCGCGTCCGACCACGCTTTACCGTTCTCCAAAACGATGATGCGGGCACAATCTTCAATCTCGACGGTCATGATGTCGAAGGCTCGACGCAATATCTCCGCTCGTTGGCGAGTAGGGGTCGCCGCCCAAGCTGGAAAAGCTTCGTGAGCAGCAGCGACGGCTTGTAGGCCGTCGGTCACGCTGGCATCGCCGATTGTGGCCAGCGGGGTCAAGGAAGCCGGATTGATGACCTGCAGGTGTTCTGCCGTATCTATCCAGTCACCCCCGATCAGGAGCCGAGTGGGGGTGTCCTGCCACATTGCCTCGGTTGACGTCACGCCGTCATTCTAGGCGGCGGATTCACCCGATGCGAAGTCAATAATCAACGGGGCGTGATCACTCCAACGCTCGGCATAACTTGGCGCCTTGCCGACCGTGGCCGATCTCGCCCGGGGCACCAAACCCTTGGTCACAGCCACGTAGTCGATCC
Organism: Actinomycetota bacterium; assembly: GCA_017857875.1. GTDB lineage: Bacteria > Actinomycetota > Actinomycetes > S36-B12 > S36-B12 > M55B157. The sequence continues at coordinate 24,205 of JAFMCH010000025.1, forward strand.
GCCAGCCGCCATCGGTGTCAAAACCCTTACCTCGCCAGGACCACCACGTGTAGGGGCCGGGACCGGGACCACCCAGCGAGCGTCCCAGATCCGTCCACGGCCCCTGACCCGTGCCCGGTTCACCAAACCACCGATCCAAATAGACGCGCTCCTCAGGCAGGAAACCGGCATTCTTGCGATTGCCTTTCCAGTTTTTAATATCTACTTCGGCGTGGGCGATATTGAAGTCTCCGGCAATCAGGGCATGGCCCTTGCGACGTGACGCGCGCCGACGCAATGCCGCTAGTCGGCTGTCTGCCGCGGTCAGGAACCGATACTTATCTTCCTGGCGGGCCGTGCCCACTTCACCGCTGTGGATGTAGATGCTCGCGACAGTCAGTGGGCCAAAGGGGCTCTCAAGATCAACTTCGATCCATCGACCCGAGTCAGCGAAAGCAGCGTCACCAACACCTATTCGCTTGGCCTGAGGGGCCTGTGGGCTGAGTACCGCCACACCATTGCGACCTTTATCCGCCGACTCAGCGTGGGCAACATGCCAGTCGGCAAATGCTGACCCCTGCAACTGCTCGACCAATTGGTCCGTTGTCGCTCGCACCTCCTGCAGGCAAATGACATCGGCCTGGGCGGAGGCTAACCAGTCAAGGCCGCCGCGGCGCACCGCGGCACGAATACCGTTGACGTTTGCTGTGATGACTCGCATAAAATGACGACTCTGCAGATTCGCCCTTGTTCAGCCCGGTCTCCTAGACCTGCACCGCCCGGTCAAGATTGGCGGCAATTGCCGCCAGAAAGTCCTCGGTGGTCAAGTAACTCTGATCCGGCCCAATCAGTAGGGCTAGATCCTTGGTCATCAGCCCTGACTCGACTGTCTCGACACACACGCGCTCCAACGACTGAGCGAAAGCCGACACGTCGGGGGTGCCATCGATCTTGCCTCGATGATCAAGCCCTCGAGTCCATGCGAAAATTGACGCAATCGGATTCGTCGAGGTCGCCTTGCCCTGCTGGTGCTGACGGTAGTGACGGGTCACCGTGCCATGGGCGGCTTCAGCCTCCACTGTCTTGCCATCGGGGGTCATCAAAACACTGGTCATGAGGCCCAGCGAACCAAAGCCTTGCGCCACCGTGTCTGATTGCACATCACCGTCATAGTTTTTGCACGACCAGACATATCCGCCCTCCCATTTCAACGCAGCGGCCACCATGTCGTCGATGAGGCGGTGCTCGTAGGTCAGGCCAGCGGCATCGAACTCAGACTTGAACTCAGCATCAAATACCTCAGCGAACAGGTCCTTGAAACGCCCGTCATATGCCTTCAAGATCGTGTTCTTTGTCGACATGTACACGGGGTAGTTACGGGCCAGACCGTAGCGAAAGGATGCTCGGGCGAAATCGCGGATTGATTCGTCGAGGTTGTACATGCCCATGGCAACACCGCTGGCTGGGAAATCGAAGATCTCGAACTCCATCGGCTCGGTGCCATCAGCGGGGGTGAACGTCATGGTCAACGTGCCGGCGCTTGGGACCTTGAAGTCAGTAGCACGGTACTGATCGCCGAAGGCATGACGGCCAACGATGATCGGCTTGGTCCAGGTGGGAACTAAGCGCGGCACATTGTCGATGATGATGGGTTCGCGAAAAATGACACCACCCAAAATATTGCGGATCGTGCCGTTGGGCGAACGCCACATCTTCTTCAGACCGAATTCCTCAACGCGTGCCTCATCAGGTGTGATGGTCGCGCACTTAACACCGACGCCGTACTTCAAAATTGCATGCGCCGCATCGATCGTGACCTGGTCATCAGTCGCGTCTCGATACTCCATGCCGAGGTCGTAGTACTTCAAATCGATATCCAAATAGGGCAAGATCAATCGGTCTTTGATGAACTGCCAAATAATGCGCGTCATCTCATCGCCATCTAGTTCGACGACCGGATTGACAACCTTGATCTTTGCCACGTTTTAATCCTTTTCTAGTGGGTGCTTCTCGTGATGTCGGCGGGTGCGTGACCAGGCAGGTGAACTACAGCAGACCGAGGGAGGCGACAGCCTCACGTTCTTCGACCAACTCAGCCACGGAGGCATCGATTCGAGCCCGCGAGGCAGCGTTGATGTCGAGATCAGGCACGATCGTCCACGTTCCGTTTGCCGAGGTGCAGGGGAATCCGCAGATAATCCCCTCAGGGATGCCGTATGAGCCGTCTGAGGGAAGCCCCACCGAAACCCAGTCACCACTTGGCGTGCCATTGACCCAGTCATACACGTGATCGATAGCACCGTTGGCGGCCGAAGCAGCCGAAGACGCCCCGCGGGCTTCGATGATCGCAGCCCCGCGCTTAGCCACAGTCGGGATGAACGTATCAACGATCCAGGCCGGGTCATCCACCACATTGACGGCCGGCTGACCGGCCACCGTCGCGTGGTTGATATCGGGATACTGAGAAGCAGAGTGGTTGCCCCACACGGTCATTCGCTGGACTTCGGCAACCGGAACCTGTGTTTTTTGCGCTACCTGCGTGAGGGCGCGGTTGTGGTCAAGGCGCATCATCGCCGTGAAGCGTTCCCGCGGGATGTCGGGTGCATGCGCTGATGCGATAAGTGCGTTCGTGTTAGCCGGATTGCCGACCACCAGAATCCGCACATCTTCAGCTGCTCCGGCATTGAGTGCCTCACCCTGGGGCTTGAAGATGCCACCGTTGGCCTCGAGCAAATCGCGCCGCTCCATGCCGGGGCCGCGCGGGCGAGCACCCACGAGCAAACCGACATTCACCCCATCGAAGGCAACCCGCGGGTCATCGGTGATGTTGATGCCGGTCAGCAGCGGGAACGCGCAGTCATCAAGCTCCATCGCCGTGCCCTCGGCAGCACCGAGCGCCGGGGTGATTTCCAAAAGCGTGAGGCGAACCGGAGTGTTCGGGCCCAGTAATTGGCCCGACGCAATCCTAAAGACAAGTGCGTAACCGATCTGGCCCGCTGCCCCCGTGACAGTAACGTTTACAGGTGCGACAGTCATGAAATTTCTCCTCAGCCGGTCTGGCACAACGCGGGCTATTTCGACGCCAAGATAATCGCGAGGGTATCCAATGGCGAGCCTTGCTCACCGACGAGGGTCACGGTGAGCGACCCGATCACGCAGCGGTATTCACGACGGGGCCGGGACCCACAGTGAAAAAATAATGAGCGATAGACCCAAGGCGCCCAGAACAACCAGGTCCACGCGGCGAGTGCGGACCGCAAGCAACCCGATCGACTGCTCGGGCAATACCAAGCGGCAAGTGAACGCGAAGACAACGCTTCCGGCGAGGATCAATGAGCCGATTCGGAATTCGTCCAGGGCCACGACTATCAAGGCGGCAATAACTCCGAGCAACGCGATTGATAGCGGCCACTCACGCCACCACCGCGAGCGCCGCAACTGGTGTACCTGAGCTAGCGGCGGGTTATCGCTCATAGGCGTGACACTACGCGACGCCCCGCATAATCCATCAGCGTTCAAGCCGTGCGAGCGAGATTGCGTTCTGCCTGGGTTACCACGTTGGCCAGCAGCATGGCCCGAGTCATCGGACCCACTCCGCCGGGCATCGGAGCAACCGCACCGGCCACGGACATGACATCTGCTGCTACGTCACCGACGAGTCCTTGATCAGTTCGCGTGATGCCCACATCCAGCACGGTGGCGCCCGGTCGCACCCAGTCAGCGTCCACCATGCCCGCGACACCTGCCGCTGCAACCACGATGTCAGCTCGCCGGCAATGATCCGCCAGGTCGCGGGTTCCGGTGTGACAAAGGGTGACCGTGGCATTTTCAGACCGCCTGGTCAACAGCAAACCCAACGGGCGACCCACCGTGACGCCGCGACCAATGACAACCACTTCGGCCCCGGCAATTTCAATGTGGTGGGCCCGTAGCAAGGTCACGATGCCCTGGGGCGTGCATGGCAGCGGACCGGGTATGCCCAACACGAGCCGCCCAAGGTTCATCGGATGCAATCCGTCTGCGTCCTTGTCGGGATCCATGAGTTCAAGGACTCGATTTGAATCCAGGCCACCAGGTAGCGGGAGTTGGACGATATAGCCGGTCACCGACGGATCCTGGTTCAACTCGATCACCGCCTGCTCCACTCGTTCTTGGGAGCAATCGGTAGGTAATTCAACCCGAACCGAGTTGATACCCACCTCGGCGCAGTCCCGGTGCTTGCCGGCCACGTAGGAGTGACTGCCCGGGTCATCGCCCACGAGCACCGTGGCGAGGCCGGGGATGACGCCCCGCTGGTTGAGGGCCGCAACCTGAGCGCTCAGATCACTTTTTACGCGGGCAGCGGTGGCTTTGCCATCGAGAACAACTGCGGTCATGGGTGCGAACCTAGCGAATGACCGTTACCGCAGATGCGGGCTGGGTTGACCACGTCGGTCTCGGTTGAGCCACCGGGGCGCACCGCCAACCGCCACGGCGATCCCGACGATGATGACGCCGGCAGCCAACTGCCATTGCAGGGTGTTATCGGCCGTGGGCGCAAAAATGTCGAGCAGCAAAGCGCCGAGCAGTTGACCACTGACCGACAGCAGGGCAAAGAGCAAGACCCCG
>JAFMCH010000026.1 GCA_017857875.1 Actinomycetota bacterium
AGCGCACCTGCATGGCATGCAGGGGGTCAGGGGTTCGAGTCCCCTCAGCTCCACCCGATCGTGAAGTGTGAACGCCGTGCAGTCTGAACGCCGTGCAGTCTGAACACATGGGCCAGGCAGATGCCAGGGGCTCGCTTCTGGTGCTGGGCGATTCATTGGCCTTTCACGGACCCGACCGGCCATACCCACCACACGACGACCGGCTCTTTCCACAGGTTGCTGCGCGAAATCTGGGTGTATCGGTCGATCTCCTGGCCCGGCCGGGATGGACGGCCCGCGATGCGTGGTGGGCACTGACCAAGGACCCGGTCGCGTGGGGGCAGTACCTCCCGCGGGCAAAGTACGTGTTGGTCGCCGTGGGCGGCATGGACGCATTACCCGCAGCGGTGCCAACGTGGCTGCGCGAGTCCATCGGGTACGTGCGCTCAGGTCCCATTCGTCGTCGAGTGCGCGGCCTGCTGGCCGGCGTAACGCCCGGCATCATCCAAGTCACGGGCGGCCGGTTTCGCCAGCTACCCCAGCAGGTGACCGATCACTACCTCACGCGAATTGTGCAGGGCGTGCGCACGTGGCGCCCAGATGTGCCGATCGGAGTGTTGACCCCTGCTCCGCATCGATCCGGGCTCTATCCGTCCCAACGCCCGCACGCACCGGCTGTAGCGGCCACCTACGCCTGGGCGCAGGCCTTAGGCGTTGCCGTGATTGATATCGATAGACTTGATGTCGCCTCAGCCGACGCCAATCCCGACGGATTGCATTGGTCGTGGGCCATGCATGAATGGGTGGGTCTTGCGGTGGCTGAGGGGATGAGCGCGTCATAGATAGTATGAAATTTTTGACATGAAATAAATTTCATATATGCTGATGCTCATGACATCCCCCCACATCCTTAACGATGGAAATGCCAGCCCGGCTGTCCTCACGGTGATCGCAGGGGACGGCATCGGCCCAGAGATTATGAAGCCCACGCTTGAATTGATGCAGGCCGCGGGAGCGTCGTTGGCCATTGAGTACGCCGAGGCAGGGACAGCGTCCTTTGAGGCGGGTGTCACCAGCGGGGTGCCGGAAGAAACGATCGAGTCGGTTGCGCGGACGGGGTTGGTACTGAAAGGCCCGCTGATGACACCCATCGGCTCGGGAGGAAAAAGCGCGAACGTCACCCTCCGCAAACTTTTTGAGACCTTTGCCAATATTCGCCCGGTTCGCGAGATGCCCGGAGTCCCGACGCCGTTTGCCGGACGAGGCATTGACCTGGTGATCGTTCGCGAAAACGTTGAGGACCTTTACGCCGGAATCGAACACATGCAAACACCCGATGTAGCCCAGTGCCTCAAACTGATTTCACGCTTAGGCAGCCAACGTGTGGTGCGCACGGCTTTCGAACTTGCGCGCGCCGAGGGCCGCAAAGATGTTGCTGTGGCGACTAAGGCGAACATCATGAAGATGACCGAGGGCATGCTTCAGCGGGAATTTGAGGCTGCCGCCAAGGACTATCCCGACATCAACGCCCGGCACGTGTTAGTTGACAACTGCGCACATTTGCTGGTGCGTTATCCAGAATCATTCGACGTCATCGTCACTTCGAATATGAATGGCGACATCCTGTCGGATCTGACCAGCGGTCTCGTGGGTGGTTTGGGTTTTGCTCCTTCAGCCAACCTCGGCAATCGCGTTGCGATCTTTGAAGCCGTGCATGGGTCCGCTCCGGATATTGCCGGCCGCGATATCGCCAATCCCACTGCACTGATGATGTCGGCGATCATGTTGCTGCGCCACGTCGGTCAATTTGGCTCTGCTGAAACTCTGGAGCAGGCGCTGCTGTGCACGCTGTCAGATGGTGTTCATACCGGCGACGTACCCGGAGAGAGCCCGGTGTCTACCTCGGCTTTTGCTGCAGCGGTAGGTGATCGAATCGGACGTCGGTCTGCGGTGGCCTCACGCGAACATCAGCCCATCGTGCTGCCGCAGATTTCCCGACCAGATGCTCGTCGCGAGCCGGGATCTCGGGTCAAGAAGGGTGTCGATGTTTTTGTCGAAACAACCCAGGAGGTTGACCAACTCGGAGCGGGCCTTGAGCAGATCGCGACGGTAACTCCTTATCGACTGTCGATGATCTCTAATCGTGGCACCGTCGTATGGCCCAACACCGGTGGCATGACCGAGTGCGTTGACCATTTTCGGTGCCGCTTTGTGATCGACGATGCGTCGACGTGGACAGAGGAGTCGATCTACGGTCTACTCAAGGCCATCGGTGCGCAGCACCGCTGGATGCACGTGGAGAAACTGGAGGAGGTCGATGGAGTCGCAAGCTACTCCCGAGCCCAGGGGGAGCGTTGACCGATCCTGGACCCTGCTCACCAGTCACGGGCGGGTGCTCCTGCTGATAGCCGCGGATCCGGACGCTCGCATCCGTGACCTGGCGGCTGACGCTGGTATCACCGAGCGGTCCACCCATCTGATCATCGCTGATCTTGAAGAGGCTGGATATTTACGCAGACATCGGCAGGGGCGGCGCAACAGGTATGAAGTGTTGCCCGAACAGCCCTTTCGCCATAGCGCGGAGGCCGGTCACACGGTGGGGGAACTCATGAGGGTGTTTGAGTAGGGGGCGAGTAGCCGAGCCGATGCCATGGGTGGGTGGGTCCGGTGGGTATCGTCGCAGCGACTAATCGGCCCACACAGAGGACACTCGCATGACCGAAACGTACGATTTCGACCGAATTCAGCAGCGCTGGCTGCCGGTTTGGGATGAATTGACGCCGTTTCGATCGGGCGACCCGACCGATGCTCGGCCCAAGAAGTACATCCTCGACATGTTTCCCTACCCCAGCGGCGACCTACACATGGGTCATGCCGAGGCTTATGCCCTTGGCGATGTGTTGGCCCGGTATTGGGTGCAGCGCGGATTCAACGTCTTGCACCCCATCGGCTGGGATGCCTTCGGCCTACCGGCTGAAAATGCCGCCATCCGCAACGGTATCGATCCGATGACTTGGACATATGCGAATATCGAACAGCAGAAAGCATCGATGCGACGTTACGCCTGTTCGTTCGACTGGGATCGCGTCTTGAACACTTGTGATCCGGAGTTTTACCACTGGAACCAGTGGTTCTTCCTGCAGATGTTCAATCGCGGACTGGCCTACCGCAAGGCCAGTAATGTCAATTGGTGTCCGGAATGCCAAACAGTGCTCGCCAATGAGCAGGTGGTGGCAGGGGCATGCGAGCGATGTGACTCGCTAGTCACCAAGAAGAAGCTGACGCAGTGGTACTTGCGCATCACTGACTATGCCGACCGACTCCTCGATGATATGGCTGAACTCGAAGGCAAATGGCCGGAGAAAGTGCTGCTCATGCAGCGCAACTGGATTGGGCGCTCCACCGGTGCTCAGGTGACCTTTGATATCGCCGATTACCCCGAGCCGGTCAACGTATACACGACGAGACCCGACACTCTCTATGGTGCAACATTTTTCGTCGTCGCGGCCGATTCGCCCCTTGCTGCTGATTTAGCGCGGGGCACCAGCGCCGAGGCCGCGCTGTCCGATTACGCCGATGCGGTCAAGAAGACATCTGATATCGATCGGCTGAGTACCGATCGACCGAAATCAGGTGTGTTCTTGGAGCGTTATGCCATTAATCCGGTCAATGGTGAGCGCTTGCCTGTGTGGGCAAGTGATTATGTCTTGGCCGATTACGGCACCGGGGCAATCATGGGCGTCCCCGCGCATGACCAGCGTGATCTGGATTTCGCACGAGCGTTTGGGTTGCCGGTGCGTGCTGTTGTGGAGTCCGAGGAAGATCCGGCGCAGACGGGGGTTGCCACCGGCGACGACGGCGCGCACATCAACTCCGGGCCATTGGATGGACTCAACAAGGTCGAGGCGATTGCAAAGATCATCGAGATTTTGGGTGAGCGGGGTACAGGCGAAGAAGCAGTCAACTACCGCCTTCGAGATTGGTTGATCTCTCGGCAGCGGTATTGGGGTACGCCCATTCCCATCATTCACTGCCCCCAATGCGGCGAAGTGCCGGTGCCCGAAAATGAATTACCGGTTCGGTTGCCCCCCGCTGACGGGCTTGATTTGTCTCCCAAGGGAGCGTCGCCGCTTGGCGCCGCGGTGGAGTGGGCAAGTGTGGCGTGCCCGCAGTGCGGTGGGGCAGCCAGGCGTGACCCGGACACCATGGACACCTTCGTTGACTCCTCTTGGTACTTCCTGCGTTATCTCGATCCGCACAAGACCGATGGTCCCTTCGATCCAGCCCAGGCACGTGAGTGGATGCCCGTCGATCAGTACGTCGGTGGTGTCACGCACGCGATCTTGCATCTGCTCTATAGCCGTTTCTTTGTCAAGGTCTTGTTAGACATGGGCATGGTGGATTTCGCCGAACCCTTCACGCGCATGCTGAATCAGGGCATGGTGGTCATGGATGGCTCAGCTATGAGCAAGTCGCGGGGCAACCTGGTCAGGTTGTCCGATGAATTGGCTGAGAACGGGGTCGACGCAATCCGGTTGTCAATGGTGTTTGCCGGGCCTCCGGAAGATGATGTTGATTGGGCCGATGTGTCAACGGCTGGTGCCAAGAAGTTTCTGGCCCGAGCCTGGCGCCTCTCGGGTGACGTAACCAGCGCACCGGGAACGGATCAGGGCGGCGGCGATTTGGCTTTGCGCAAAATCACTCATCGAGCGGTAAATGACATGCAGATCGCCGTGGAGTCGCTGCGCTTCAATGTTGCGGTGGCGAAGACGATGGAACTGGTTAACGCTACGCGCAAGGCGATTGACACCGGTTGTGGTGGTGACGATCCGGCCGTGCGAGAGGCGACCGAGGCCGTGGCGATTGCGCTATCCCTGGTAGCGCCCTACACGGCTGAGGACATGTGGGCGCGCCTGGGTCATACGCCGTCTGTTGCCCGGGCTGGGTGGCCGATCGTGCTTCCTGACCTTCTCGTCGAGGATTCGGTGACCTGTGTGGTGCAGGTGGCCGGCAAGGTGCGTGAGCGCCTCGACGTGCCACCGACCATTACCGAGGAGGAGTTGCGCGCGCTCGTGCTGAGCAATCCTGCTGTGCTTGCGGCGCTGGACGGCGCAGAGATTCGAACGGTCATTGTTCGTGCCCCGAAACTTGTCAATATCGTTCCCGCGTAGCCTGAGCAGATGTCGGTCGATAACCGCGTTGCCCTCGTTACGGATTCGACCTCCTACCTGCCCGTTGATCTGCTCGTGGGCACCGACATCGACGTCGTGCCCGTGCAAGTGGTCGTGTCGGGTCGCTCTTTCGACGAAACTTCAGACGCAGTGTCGACCAAGCGAATTGCTGAAGCGCTAACCGCCTGGCAACCGGTGTCGACATCTCGGCCCACTCCAGAACGCTTTCGGCAGGCGTTCGCGAAGGCTGCCGTGGAGGGTGCGACCGGAGTCGTGTGTGCCACTTTGTCGGCTTCGATGTCGGCCACCTATGAGTCGGCTTGGCTAGCTGCCCGCGAGGTCGACATCGATGTGCGCGTGGTCGACAGTCAGTCGGTCGCGATGGGTCTTGGTTTTGCGGTGCTCGCTGGCGAGCGTGCGGCACGTGAAGGCGCCGATCTTGATGCGGTCGAGCAGATTGTGCGTCGACGCTCAATGCAAACCTCGATCTACTTCTCGGTCAACACCTTGGAGTACCTTCGCCGTTCGGGTCGCATAAGTACGGCCCGCGCCGCGGTGGGACAAGCCCTGCAGGTGAAGCCCATCCTTTCGTTGCGTAATGGCGAAGTCGTCGGTCTCGAGCGGGTGCGTACGAATGCCAAGGCCATGGCGCGGATGGCGGACTTAGTGACCGACTCGGTACACGGGCCCGTTGAGATAGCAGTGCAGCACCTAGATGCCCAGGAGCGGGCGGCAGGACTATCGGCCGAGTTGCATCGTAGGTTGCCGGGCACCGCAATCGTGCAGTGTTCGATCGGTGCGGTCGTCGCCGCTCATACGGGACCGGGCATCGTTGCGGCCGTGGTCTCACCTACTGGCTCATCGATCTGATTCGACCCGTTTCGGCCTGAGTGCACAGGGCGGCGGGCGCGTTCGTCCTCCACCGATGTGGGCGCGTTCGTCCCACGCGCATGAGTGTCTTTCTACCGTTCCCGCGTGAGAGTTGGGCAATCATGGATGCTGCGCGCTTGGTCACCAGGTTCGGCGCGAGCGGCCGGGGTTGCGTTGGCCTGCTTGCTCGTCATCATTGCCTGGTGGTGGTGGCAGGGTCGGCCACGCTCGATTGAGCCCCTTCCGGCCCCCAAATCACAGGTGCTGGCTACCGGTGAGCCGTTGCCGCAACCTGGCAGTGCAGCTTTGTCGGCGCCTAGCTTGCCCGCCTTCATTACGGTGCACGTTGTTGGTCGGGTGCGTCAGCCCGGTGTCGTGATTTTGCCGGCTGGGTCTCGAGTGGGTGATGCGATCGATGCTGCTGGGGGATTGGCGGCAGATGCGGGCGGGGTGCAATTGAACCTTGCTCGGGCGCTGAATGATGGCGAGCAAATCCGTGTACGGCGTGGGGCTGATTCGACGCGCGCCACCAGCGGCCTTGTTGATGGCCTCGGATCTGAGGGTCAGTCGGGAGAACTCATTGATATCAACGCGGCGACATCCGAGCAGTTGCAGCAACTTCCGGGTATAGGTCCGGTATTGGCCGATCGGATAATCGCATGGCGAAACACCAATGGCCGATTTCCGCAGGTGGATGTGCTGGGTGAGGTGTCCGGTATTGGCCCCGTGCTCTTGGAAAATCTACGATCGCTCGTCATCGTGCAATGAACGAGCGCAGTACTCTCAACGAGACACAACTATCCGAGCACACGTGGGATCTGCGTCTGGTGCCTGCTGCGATCGTGAGTTGGTTGGCTGCGATCGTAATCGTTGCGGTGCCAAGTCTGGTTAATCCAGTTTTGATTACCGCGGTCATCGGCCTGCTGGTCGTTTCGGCGTTGGCCATGGTTGTGGGTGTTGATAAGTCAACACGTGCGGCGCGACGCCGATGGTGTGGCGCAACGGTGGCGGCCGGTTGCGTGGTGACCCTCTCTGCTGCCGTGACCGTCTTGCCGCAGAAGTCGGGACCGATCATAGATGCTGCTGCTCAACAGGTATCGGTAACAATCACCGCCATCATCGAAGATGAGGGCCGTTTTCGGCCGTCTTATGGTTTTGGTCCGCCAGAGTGGGAACATCGGGCGAGCATCCAGACGGTGTCGTCCCGACTGGGCGCGTGGGAGGTTGCCGGCACGATCGTGATTCGGATCCCCGTCGACCAGGAGGTCACTGGGGTTAAGTCACCTGCTCCTCCCACCGGTTCGCAGATATCGGCAAAGGGTCGCGTGCAGCAGGCGCCATGGACCTCGCAGATTGCGGCCGTTTTTCGCCCCGATGGCAATCTGATTGTCATTGCCCAGCCGGGGCCTATCGACGCGACGATTACCGCGGTGCGGTCAGGCTTACGGGAGTCGCTGCGTGCTGTGCCGGTGCGGTCGGCATCTTTGGTGGCGGGTCTGGCAATCGGCGATGAGTCAGCGCAACCAAGCGACCTGGCTGACCAGATGCGGGTGTCAGGCCTGGCTCACTTGACGGCAGTGTCGGGGGGAAACATTGCGATCTTATTGGGCGCGATCATCCTGGTCGCGCGGCTGTGGGCGTTGCCAATATGGGTGCGCTCGGTGGCCGGAGCGGTTGGGGTCATCGCTTATGTCTTGGTCGTCGGTCCGGAGCCTTCGGTGCTGCGTGCTGCAGGTATGGGTACCGTGGCGGTTCTGGCCATCGTGGTCGGTGGCCCACGACGGGGACTCCCCGCCCTGGCCGCCACTGTCGTGGTGCTGCTGGTTCTTGCCCCAAGTTTGGCTATTTCGCTGGGTTTCGCGCTGTCGGTCGCGGCCACGGCCGGACTCCTCGTCATCGCACCGGTTCTTCGGACTCGGTTGCGGTCTTGGTGCGGGCGAATGTCAGGTGGTCGTGCCCGTCCGGTCACCGAGGCAATTGCCGATGCAATCGCCTTGACGGCAAGCGCCCAGATTGCAACCGCGCCGTTGATTGCCAGCCTGGGTAACGGGTTGAGTCTGGTGGCGATCCCGGCGAATCTGCTTGCAGCTCCGGCGGTTGCCCCGGTCACGTTGCTGGGGCTCCTTGCAGCGGTGAGTGCCCCGTGGTTGCCGCCGCTGGGTACGATTTTCGCGCATCTGGCCGCCCCGGCTGCGGGGTGGATCGCCTGGTGGGCGCAGACACTTGGCGGTCTACCGGCCGCGACATTGCCGTGGCCAGGTGGAGCGGTGGGAGTCATCTGGCTGCTGGTCTGTGTGGGACTCATTGGTGTCGTTGTCGCCCAGGGGCGAAAGCACGGCTGGCCACTGGGGACCTTGGGCGTAGCGGCGATGGCGATCATCGCAGTCGTAGCGATTCGGCCACCCGATCGAGCGGGTTGGCCCCCACCGCAGTGGATCGCGGTTGCGTGCGATGTCGGCCAAGGCGATGGCGTCGTCATTTCGGTGTCGCAGTCAGCCGCCATTGTGGTCGATGCTGGGCCCGACCCGGACGCGATCGATCGGTGTCTGAGTGAACTTCGCGTCGACCATGTCGTGGCGCTCGTACTCAGTCATTTCCACGTCGACCATGTCGGGGGAACGCCCGGAGTGCTGCGTGGGCGACGTGTAGACAACATTGTGGTGTCTCCGCTGCGCGAGCCACCAGAGCAGGCCGATCAGGTTGATGAGTGGGGAAGCGCGGCTGACGTGCTCGTGACGACGACCACGGCTGGTGAGATTCGCAGTTTCGGTAGTGATGTGCGGTGGCGGGTGCTGTGGCCACAGCGCCTGATCAACGCAGGTTCCATGGCCAATAACGCCAGCATTGTCTTGGCGGTGGAGGCTCAAGGCGTCGACCTGTTACTTCTTGGCGATGTCGAACCCGAAGCGCAAGTGGCGCTGCGCTCCCAGCCGTTGGCCCAATCGGTTGATGTTGTGAAGGTGGCCCATCACGGATCCCGGTACCAAGATCCGCGGTTGCCAGCTTGGAGTGGCGGGCGAGTCGCGCTCATCTCGGTCGGTGCAGACAACGGATACGGGCATCCGGCCGATGAAACGCTCGCAGCCTGGGCGGCGCATGCAGGCGCCGTGTATCGCACCGATCAGCACGGTGACGTCGCGATCGTGCGGGATACCAACAGTGAGTCGGGTTGGGGCGTGATCGTGCGGCGCGGGGGGCAGTAGCGGCAGCAGTCGGGTGCCGGTTCATGACATGCTGGGTCTCGTGACCGCGACGCTTCCCCCGCTGACCCTGGTGGTCGGGTCTGAGGAGGTATCCATTGATACGGCACTTCGCGACATCGCTCGTGCGGTTCGTCAGCGTCACCCTGACGCCCTTACTCAGATTATCGCTGCGAACGAGGAGTATGCCTCCGCTGAAATTGCTCAAGCTCTGACACCGACACTATTCGGCGACACCAGCATCGTGGTGGTGACGGCGGGGGAGTCGCTCGATGACCTCACGGCGTCGGCTCTACTCCAGGCGGTGGTTGAGCCCGACTCAACCGCGATCTGCGTCGTGATCCACGCCGGTGCAAATAAGGGAAAGAAGATCCTGGCGCAACTGCGGGCGAGCGGACCACCAGAGATCGCCTGCCCGGCTATCCGCAAGGGGCGAGACACCTTGACGTTCATGGCGGCTCAGGTGCGTCGCCATGGACGCCAGGCAACGGGACAGGCGATGCAGGTGCTCTACGACGCGGTCGGCCACGATCCGCGAGCTCTAGCCGCAGCAATTTCTCAGTTGTGTAGCGACGTCGAAGCAGATCCGATCGACGAATCAGCCGTTCGAAAGTATTTCGTGGGCATTGCCGATGTGGCCGGGTATCAGGTTTCTGACGCCATGTTGGAGCGTCGGACCGTTGATGCCCTCGGTGATTTGCGTTGGATTGCCACGACTGCGGGCAAGGGGGCGGTGGGGCCGCCGGTCACTGCTGCGTTAGCCAGCGGTTTACGCGTGGTTGCCCGTGTTCAAGGAATGCCGCGCGGAATGTCGGACGATGCGGTTGCAGCAGAGGTCGGTATGCCGGCCTGGAAGGTGCGCACGGCCCAAGCGCAAGCCCGTCGTTGGCGGCCCGACCGACTGGCGGCAACGACGGTGGCGTTGGCTGACCTTGATGTTGTGGTGAAGGGGGGTTTTCGCGGAAGGTCCGCAGACCCCGATCAGAAGATATTTGCGATGGAGCGCTTCGTGGTCGAAGCGACTGCGAGCGAGGATTAGCCGGCTCGGTGGTAAGGCAACTGTGCGGTTAGAGGGCGGCTGCGCGACTGGCGATCGCGGACTTGCGGTTTGCTGCCTGGTTCTTGTGGATGACACCCTTAGTGACCGCACGGTCAAGTCCGCGGGTGGCCTCACGAGCGAACTCCTTGGCCTTATCGACATCGCCAGCATCGGCTGCCTCACGGAATCGACGCGTTGAGGTCCGCAGGGCAGACTTCACAGCCTTATTGCGCTCGCGCGCCTTCTCGTTGGTGCGGTTGCGCTTAACCTGGCTTTTGATGTTCGCCACGACGATGGTGCCTCTCATTGGTTCATGTGTCACCGCCCATGCAGCGGCGATACCCTCTTGGGCTCGGTCGTAGGTTACCTTGCCACTCCGGCGCGCCCGAACGCGGCTTCCCGTGCAACGATGGACAACGTGCCCCTGCCTGGTCAAACCGACCCGTCGATGATCCGTAATTTCTCCATCATCGCCCACATTGACCATGGCAAGTCCACGCTAGCCGACCGGATGCTGCAGGTGACCGGTGTCGTGGACGACCGGCAAATGCGGGCGCAGTACCTCGACCGCATGGATATCGAGCGTGAACGCGGAATCACCATCAAGAGTCAGGCAGTTCGTCTGCCGTATGTGGGGGTCGATGGACGTGACTATGTACTGAATCTGATCGACACACCGGGGCACGTGGACTTCACCTATGAGGTGTCGCGTTCGCTAGCTGCTTGTGAAGGTGCCGTGTTACTCGTGGACGCAGCCCAGGGAATCGAGGCGCAGACTCTTGCTAACTTGTACCTCGCCTTGGAGAACGATCTACAGATCATTCCGGTGTTGAACAAGATTGATCTGCCCGCAGCGCAGCCGGAAAAGTATGCCGCTGAGTTAGCGCACATCATTGGGTGTTCACCCGCCGATGTCTTGCGCACGTCGGCTAAGACGGGGGCGGGGATTCCCGAACTGCTTGAAGAGATCGTGCGGCTCGTGCCACCACCGATGGGTGATCCGGATGCACCCGCCCGTGCCCTCATTTTCGACTCGGTTTATGACTCCTATCGCGGAGTCGTCACCTATGTGCGAGTCATAGATGGAGCTCTATCGTCCCGTGAGCGCGTAACGATGATGTCGACGAACACCACCCATGAGCTCCTCGAAGTGGGTGTGATTTCGCCCGAGCCGAAAGCGAGCAAGAGCATCGGTGTGGGCGAGGTCGGCTATTTGATCACCGGGGTCAAGGATGTTCGTCAGTCGCGGGTGGGCGACACCGTGACATCACAACACAAAGGAGCCACGCAGGCTCTCGGGGGTTACCGGGACCCCAAGCCAATGGTCTTTTCCGGCCTATATCCCATCGATGGCTCTGACTACCCGCTGCTGCGCGATGCACTCGACAAATTGAAACTCAATGACGCTGCCTTGGTGTACGAACCGGAGACTTCGGTCGCGCTTGGCTTTGGTTTTCGCTGTGGCTTCTTGGGCCTGCTCCATTTAGAGATTGTGCGGGAGCGTCTTGAACGCGAGTTTGATCTAGATCTCATTTCGACCGCACCCAATGTTGTGTACGAGGTCACCATGGATGACGGATCGTCCTTTACCGTCACAAACCCATCTGAATTTCCCGGCGGCAAGATCGCCTCGGTCGCCGAGCCTGTAGTGCGCGCAACTGTCCTAGCACCCTCAGATTTTGTTGGCTCCATCATGGAGCTGTGCCAAAGTCGCCGTGGCACGCTGCTGGGAATGGATTACCTCAGCGAGGATCGCGTTGAGTTGCGCTATACCTTGCCGCTGGCCGAGATTGTTTTTGATTTTTTTGATCAGTTGAAGTCGCGGACCAAGGGATATGCATCGCTGGACTATGAGACCCAGGGTGACCAGGTTGCTGACCTCGTGAAGGTCGACATCTTGCTGCACGGGGATGCCGTCGACGCTTTCAGTGCCATCGTTCATAAGGACAAGGCGTATGCCTACGGCGTTGCCATGGCAGGTAAATTGCGCGAACTCATTCCGCGGCAGCAGTTCGAAGTGCCGATTCAGGCCGCAATCGGAGCTCGCATTATTGCGCGAGAGACAATTCGGGCCATTCGCAAAGACGTCTTGGCCAAGTGCTACGGCGGCGACATCAGCCGCAAGCGCAAACTGTTGGAGAAGCAAAAAGAGGGCAAGAAGCGGATGAAGATGGTCGGCCGCGTTGAAGTGCCTCAGGAGGCGTTTATCGCCGCGCTGTCAACCTCAGAGTCAACCGCCAAGAAGTAACTCCGATGGCCCGAAGTGACAACCGTGGTGACTCACGGCTTGGGGCCACGTAACCCGACTATTTCACTATTCGAATGTTGATCGGGTAACGGTATTCCTCGCCGTTGTACGCCTTTATGCCGCCGATGATCATGAATACCAGTGCACCGATCACGACGATGGGAAGCAACACGAGGCCGATGATGATGAGGATCAGAAACGAACTCACCAGCACAGCAATGGCTGTGGTGATCTGAAAATTCAGTGCCTCTGTTGACTGATTCTTCACGAAACTGCTGCGGGGCCCAAATACAAGCATGATCACGAGCGCACCAATGACGGTAATGACGATCCCCGCGAGGTGAGCGAGCATCGCCCAGAGACGTTCGTCTGATTGCGACAGGGGAGGTTGGCCAGGTGTAGACATGGGCTGCGCGCCAGGTTCAGTCATTACATCTCCTTTGTGCCCGGATCGGGCTAATGGCATGACACTCATAGGCTAGGGCAAGATTCGGCGGACCCAAGGCGGTGCAACCTAAGATCATGACCGGTCACGATTCGGCGATGCGCCCCGCAGACAACGTCGTTGACGCGTCTTCCTCTTGGCAACAGGCTATTGAGACCGCGCAACCTGAAACAGCCCGGACGCTAGGTGAAAACAGTCATGGGCTCTACGTGCACGTACCCTATTGCGCGAGTCGATGCGGCTACTGTGATTTCAATACCTACACGCCGCAAGAAACCGATCTCGACGTCGGTGTCTACCTGCAGGCGGCGATTCGCGAGATTAGGTGCGCCAAGCAGTACTGGCGAGCGCCTCGTGTCGACACGGTATTCATCGGTGGAGGCACACCGACCATGCTTTCGGCCACCGATCTCGGTTCCATATTGGACACCATTGACTCCGTCTTCGGATTATCAGCCGATGCCGAAATTACTGTCGAAGTGAACCCTGATTCGGTCACTGCGCAGACGCTTAAGCAATTGCGCGTCGGTGGTTTCACCCGAGCGTCCTTCGGTGTTCAAAGCTTGGCCCCGCACGTATTGGCGGTGCTGGAGCGCACGCACACCCCCGGCCGTTCTCTGGCCGCGATAGATGAAGCCCATGATGCAGGTTTTGAGCACGTCAGTGCCGACATCATGTATGCCACGCCAGGAGAAACTGACGCCGATCTTGCCGACACAGTGACCTCCGTGTTGACGCGCGGTGTAGATCATGTGTCGGCCTACTCGCTTATCGTCGAGCCCGGTACGCGCCTAGCCCGTCAGGTGCGCACCGGTGCTGTGCCGATGCCTGAAGACGACGTTGCGGCGGACCGCTATGAACTCATCGACGCGCTGGCGCGCCAGCAGGGGTTGGAGTGGTACGAGGTGTCGAACTGGTCGCTGCCAGGCGGGCAGTGTCGACACAACATGGGCTATTGGCGCAACCACGACTGGTGGGCAGTTGGCCCGGGTGCGCATGGGCACGTGGGGGGTATTCGCTGGGTCAACGCCAAGCATCCGCGGGCCTATACCGAGCGCATTACTGCACACGGGCACGCGATGGTCGAATGGGAGCAGGTCAGCGACACCGAGAGTCACCTTGAGCAGGTGATGCTGGGTCTGCGCCTGGGTGAGGGATTGTCGCGAGAGGTCATCTCTGTATCTCACCAGCATGTGGTCGAAGACGAGATTGTTGCGGGCAACATAAGGCCCGCCGGTGATCGACTCGTACTGACCGACCGCGGTCGGTTGTTCGCCGACGCCATTGCGCGGCGTTTGACCCCTTAAACCCGTGTCTGGTCGAGGCTGGGGTGGCGTCGCCTAATTTGCAGAATAGGACGGAAAGTCAGTTGCAGCGTATGATTGGCACTCAGGCTAGGTGAGTGCCAATCCAGTGCGGAGGAGGTGTAGACCATGCTCGAAGATCGGCGTCTTGCTGTTTTGCGGGCCATCGTTGAAGACTATGTCTCCACGCGCGAACCCGTGGGCAGCCGAGCCCTCGTTGAGCGGCACTCGCTAGGGGTTTCCTCCGCCACCATCCGCAACGACATGGCCGTGCTAGAGGAAGAGGGGTACATCACCCAACCTCACACAAGTGCAGGGCGCGTGCCCACTGATCTTGGTTACCGGGCGTTTGTGGATCGACTCTCTGATGTGAAACCGCTGAGTGCGGCCGAGCGGCGAGCGATCTCTAACTTTCTGGCTGGAGCCGTCGACCTCGACGACGTGATGGTGCGCAGCGTGCGGCTGTTGGCGCAAATCACTCGCCAGGTTGCCCTGGTGCAGTATCCCTCCCTCATTCGGGCCAGCGTGCGTCATGTGGAGTTGATCGCACTGGGCCCCAAACGCCTACTGATGGTGCTCATCGCCGACAGCGGTCGAGTCGAACAACGCGTCGTTGAGACCGCCGACGAGGTGTCAGCTGATTTTCTGGCCGCACTGCGCTCTCGGCTTCTGGCCATCTGCGCGGGGGCGAATTGCTCGGACCTAGCTGCTCGAGTGGCGTCGCTGCCGGATGAGTTCGCCAGCAACGAGCGCCCGGTTGTCGCAGCAGTGGTCGCATCTTTGATCGAGACCGCCGCTGAAAGGCAGGAACAGCGCGTGGTCTTGGGCGGAACAGCAAATCTTGCTCGCTACGGCGAATCGTTTTCCACGAGTCTGGAGCCCGTCCTCGAGGCACTTGAGGAGCAGGTGGTGTTGTTGCGGCTCCTAGGAGAGGTTGCTTCGGTGCCGGAAATCACCGTTCGAATCGGGCATGAAAACCCGGTCGAAGACCTCCACGCGACCTCGGTGGTGGCGGCCGGATACGGCCGCGCTGACACAGTCTCAGCTGGGCTCGGCGTGGTGGGTCCCACGCACATGGACTACCCCGTGTCGATGGCCGCGGTGCAAGCCGTGTCCATGTACCTAGGCCGGATTCTTGCCGAACAGTAGGGTCAGATGCTGACCTCAATGCAACTAATTCACTTACACCAACGACGGACGGATCTCAAGCGTGGCGACTGACTATTACGCACTCCTAGGAATCGGCCGCGATGCTGAGCCCGACGAAGTGAAGCGTGCGTATCGCAAACTCGCTCGTGAGCTCCATCCCGATGTCAATCCTGATCCGGAAACGCACGAGAAGTTCAAGGACGTCACCGCTGCCTACGAGGTACTGAGTGACCCTGAGAAGCGGCAAATGTACGACCTCGGTGGAGATCCGTTGCGTGCCAGTGGCGCCCCGGGTTTTGGGGGCGGGTTTGATTTTGGCGACATCATGGATGCATTCTTTGGCGGTGGAGCCCAACGTGGCCCGCGTTCGCGTAGTCGTCGCGGACAAGATGCACTCATTCGCATCGAATTAGATCTGCGCGACACCATGTTTGGGGTTGAGCGCGATATTACCGTGGACACGGCGATGAAATGTGATGCCTGTTCGGGTGCGGGCACGGCACCGGGCACCGAACCTGAAACCTGCCCGATGTGTAAGGGTCGAGGAGAGATTCAGCAGGTGCAGCGGTCATTTCTCGGGCAGGTCATGACCGCGCGAGCCTGCCCCCAATGCCAGGGTTTCGGCTACAACATTCCCCACCCGTGCGTGGAGTGTTCGGGTGATGGGCGGGTACGCACCAGGCGCACAATCGCCGTGAAGATTCCCGCAGGAGTAGACACCGGAACACGTATTCAACTCACCGGGCAAGGCGAGGTCGGGCCAGGCGGTGGCCAAGCCGGTGATCTATACGTGGAGATTGTTGAGCGCAGCCACCCGGTGTATGAGCGTCGCGGCGATGATCTCCATTGCACCGTCGACGTACCCATGACAGCAGCGGCGCTGGGCAGTTCACTAACCCTGGAAACCATGGACGGTGAAGAAAGCGTTCGGATTGAGCCGGGCACGCAACCGGGACATATCAGCACTCTGCGGGCCCGAGGTGTGCCGCGACTTCGGGGTACGGGTCGAGGTGATCTGCACATTCATTTCAACGTGACGACTCCGACGCGACTCGACGCCGGGCAAATAGATCTCCTTGAGCAGTTTGCCACGCAGCGCGGTGAAAGTGGCGCGACCTTGACGGTGACACAGGCCGAAGACGAACACGGTGGACTTTTTTCTCGTATCAAAGACGCCTTCAGTTCGAAGCCGTGAGCGGTTCGGCGCCGGTCTTTGCGGTAGACAAAACCGAACTCCTTGACGCCCGGCCCGGATTAACAGTCATCTTGACCGGGCAGCAGGCCCATCATGCGGTTCGGGTTCGGCGTTTACGCAGCGGGGAGTCGGTGGACCTCGTTGACGGATATGGCTGCCGTGCATCAGGAATAGTGGCCGATGACCCCTCTCCTGATCGGGTATCGATTGTGCTGGGCGACATCGACCGAGAAGCTCCCCGGCGACCCAGGGTGGTCGTTGCCCAGGCATTGATTAAGGGGGATCGGACCGATCGAGCTATTGAAACCATGACCGAAGTCGGCGTTGACGAGATCATTCCGTGGTCAGCCGAACGCAGCGTGGTGCGGTGGCGCGGTGAGAAAGCAGTCGCCGGCGCAAGACGGTGGGAGACGATCGCGCGTGAAGCGGCCAAGCAGTCGCGTCAGGCTTGGTTTCCACGGGTGCACCCGTTGTGCTCACTTGAGGGGCTTTGCGAGGTTGTGGCTCAAGCTGAGTTCAACGTGGTTCTCGACGTTGCGGGCGAGCCCCTCTCATCCATGCAGGTGCCCACCTCGGGCGATTTGGTGGTGGTTGTTGGGCCAGAAGGGGGGCTGACGGCCAATGAAATCGCCCAGTTGCGGGCTGTTGGTGCCCATCTCATACGCCTTGGCCCCAGCATTTTGCGCTCGGCAACGGCGGGCACCGTGGCCGCTGTGGCCCTTCTTAGTCGCAGCCCACGTTGGCCTTCCTAGTTCCGGGTCTTGCCGGCCATGACAGGATTGCGCCCATGAGTGACTGCCTGTTCTGCGCTATCGCGGCCGGTGAAATTCCGGCCGATGTCGTATACGAGACTGAAACGACCATGGCGTTTCGGGACGTCAACCCGCAGGCACCTACGCATATCCTCGTCATTCCTAGGACCCATCAGGAAAATGTGGCGGAGGTTGTCCAGGCGGGTAATGCCAGTGCCGGCGAGTTGATGGCCACGGTCACAGCGGTAGCGAAGGCTGCGGGCCTTGACACTCACGGGTACCGCATCGTAAGCAACACGGGTGCATCGGCCGGGCAGTCGGTATTTCACTGCCATATTCATGTTCTTGGCGGTCGAACGATGCAGTGGCCTCCGGGTTGATTCCGATCAATAACAAAGGTGTAGGTGACCGGATGGATGCCGGTGTTGCGCAGTCCCAAGCACGGATCATTGTTCCGCCCGCTCAGTCGATGGTGGCCCTGCTTGGTGCGGGTGATGAGTTCCTGCGGGTGATCGAGCGCGATATCCCGCAGGCGCAGATCCTGGCGCGGGGCAATGAGATTCACGTTGAGGGTGACCCAATTGACGTGGGTTTGGTCGAGCAACTGGTTGGCGAGATGCTGGCGGTGCTGCGCACGGGTCAGCCTCTGAGCACCGAGTCGGTTGAGCGGAGCATCATTCTGCTTCGGGAGGGCATGCATCCGGCCGAGGTGCTGTCGACAAATATTTTGTCGTCCCGTGGCCGCACCATTCGAGCTAAGACGCTCAATCAGAAAAAGTATGTGGATGCGATTGATGCGAACACCATCACTTTTGGGATCGGTCCGGCTGGCACGGGAAAGACATACCTAGCTGTTGCCAAAGCTGTGCAAGCTCTGCAGGCCAAGAGAATTTCGCGCATCATCCTCACACGACCCGCCGTAGAAGCGGGTGAGCGCCTGGGTTTCTTGCCCGGCACGCTCTCGGACAAGATCGATCCCTATCTTCGACCGCTGTACGACGCCTTGCATGACATGATCGATCCCGAGTCGATTCCGCGGTTGATGACTGGGGGAACGATCGAGGTCGCGCCTCTTGCTTACATGCGCGGACGCACACTCAATGATGCCTTCATCATTTTGGACGAGGCACAAAACACCTCGGCAGAGCAGATGAAGATGTTCCTAACCCGGCTCGGCTTCGGATCAACGATGGTTGTCACCGGAGATGTGACGCAGGTAGACCTTCCTGCTGGTATGCAAAGCGGCCTTCGGGTCGTGGAAGACATTTTGTTGGGAATCGATGACGTGGCATTTTGTCGTCTGACCAGCAGTGATGTTGTTCGCCACCGGCTGGTCGGTAGGATCGTGGACGCCTACGGCAAGCACGAAGCCATGAGGAGTCCGCAATGACCAATATCGAGGTGACCGACAAGTCGGGCTTCGACTGGAATAGTGCGGGCGTCAACCCCGGTGAACTGATTCGACTCACGGCATTCCTCCTGCCGGCTATGCAGGTGAGCACAGAGTGTGAGGTATCGATCTCGCTGGTCACAAAAGTCGATATGGAAAAACTGCACATGCGCTGGATGGGCGAGTCGGGTGCGACCGATGTCTTGTCGTTTCCGATGGATGACCTTCGGCCTGGTGTAGCAGGGGAGCCGCCTCCCGTCGGTATCCTGGGGGATGTGATCTTGTGCCCCGAAGTTGCCCAGGCCCAGGCCACCGAGGCCGGACACTCGCTGGATGTAGAACTGCAGATCCTCATGACACACGGCGTTTTGCACCTCCTCGGCTACGACCACGCAACCCCCGACGAGCACGCACAGATGTTTGACATTCAAAACGATCTACTTCTTCGTTGGCGTGCGACGTTTGATGGTTCCGGTGGCGGTGCATGACAGCAGGCAATACCTGGGTACTCATGGCTGCTGGACTGCTTGTTGTACTCGCCGGACTTCTGGTTGTTGCCGAAACGTCCATTGGTCGCGTGTCACGCGGCGCAATCGACGCAATGCGGCGAGAGGGCTCAAAGCGCGCGGAAAGTCTGGCCGTGGTTGTGCAAGATCGACCACGTTACCTGAATGTACTGCTGTTCCTATCGACTGTTTCCACGGTGACGGCTGTCTCGCTCGCAACGTATGTCAGCATCGCAGTCCTCCACGACAGTGCCAACTGGCCGATAGCGGGTGCGATCGCCTTGTCGGTGGCGATCATGGTCATCATCAGTTACGTCGTTCTGGGGGTGGCGGCACGAACCCTTGGCGTGCAACATGCAGAGCGGATCGCACTCCTGGCCGCGCGACCTGCACGTCTTATTGCCGTGGCGCTTAGTCCGCTAGCCACACTGTTGATTCTGATCGGCAACGCTTTGACACCCGGCAAAGGATTTCGCTCTGGCCCATTTGCCTCGGAGGCAGAGTTGCGCGAGTTGGTCGACCTCGCGGAGGAAAATAGCTTGATCGAGGATGTTGAGCGCCAGATGATTCACTCGGTCTTCGAACTCGGTGACACCTATGCCCGTGAGGTGATGGTGCCGCGCACCGAGGTGGTCTTCATCGAACGCGACAAGTCGCTACGACAGGCGCTATCGCTGGGGCTTCGGTCTGGGTTTTCACGAATACCTGTCATCGGCCAAAGCGCCGACGACATCGTGGGCATCGTGTATCTCAAAGACGTAGTACGGCGGGTATTTGAAAATCGCGAGGCTGAGCGGGGCGAGCAGGTTTCATCGTTGATGCGCGCCCCTTATTTCGTGCCCGATAGTAAGCAGGCAGATGAACTTCTCACCCAGATGCAAGCCGCTCGAGTACACATGGCCATCGTCGTAGACGAATACGGGGGTACGGCAGGCCTGATCACTATTGAAGATATTCTCGAGGAAATCGTCGGTGAGATTGATGACGAATACGACACCGCGGCGCCAGAGGTCTTATCACTCGACGAGGGCAGTTTCCGTGTGAGTGCGCGCATGAATATTGATGACTTTTCTGATCTGGTCGATCTTGACATTGTGGGCGATGAAGAGGGAGTCGACAGCGTTCTGGGCTTTATGGCCAAGCGTCTGGGCCGTGTGCCGATCCCGGGTGCCAGCATTGAGTTAGATGGCTGGGTCTTGTCAGCCGAACAAGGTGCCGGGCGGCGCAACCGGATTGGCACGGTACTGGCTCGACGCATCTTTCCCGAGCAGATTGATAGTGGCGATGAAAGTCCCGAGGTGTAGTGGTGAGTGAGAATCCCACGGCTGATGGCCTCACCGCAGAGGACGTCAAGCTGATCACTCTGGCGCGGGGTGCACGTGAGCGCATTCAAGCGCCCACCGGTGTCGCCGTGCGCGACGACATGGGCCGCACCTATGCCGCAGCTGATGCGGTGATGCCGTCAGTTACTGTTCCGGCGCTTACGCTCGTGTTGGGCCAGGCATGGATCAGTGGCGGGCGCCATCTTGAGGCCGTGGTGATCGTGCTTGTCGATACCGATGCGAATCCTGACATCGACTTCGTGTTCGACATGGCTCGCGATGGCACCGAGATCATTCGATGCGCGGCCGACGGAACCGTGCTGGACAGCACGACGGTTGCCCAGTTGCGACCCCCGACTTCGAGTTCATGATGGCGTCGCGGCCGACCGCCATGTGGGCGGTGTTGGCCTCGGCCACATTGTTTGCCACATCTGCCACCGCGGTCGCGCTTACGGATGTTGAGGCCAGTGGCCCTGCGCTTGCTGCAGGCCGATTGATTGTGGGGGCTGCCGGCCTGCTGATTCTCGTCGGTGCAAGCGCTGCGGGTCGTCAACATGTCATGCGATTGTGGCGGCAACCACTGGTGTGGGGGATGGGCATTGCCGTTGCCGGTTACCAGGCACTGTTTTTCATCGGCGTGTCTCGGATCGGCGTCGCAGTGGGCACCCTGGTCAGTTTGGCGCTGGCGCCGTTTTTAGCCGGCGTCTTGGGTTGGTTGCTCCGCGAAGGCTCGCCGGGCATTATTTGGGGCGTTTCGACGGTGCTCGCGATTATCGGGGTGGGATTGCTGACCAGTGGCGACGGAGCAGAGCGCGATCCATGGGGCGTTGCGGCCGCGATGGGGGCTGGTGCCTTCTACGCCATTTACACAGTGTTGGGTGTGCGGTTGGCCCGTCGAGGTATTCCTGCGACCACGATTCTGGCTGCCTCATTTTCGATCGCAGCGCTGGTGAGTGTGCCCGCTTTCGTCGTGGGCGGCCTGTGGTGGTGGAATCCGCAAGGGCTGTTGTTGATCGGTTGGTTAGGGCTGGTGACCACGACCCTGGCCTATGTGCTGTTCGGCGTTGGACTCGCAATTTTGCAGCCGGGCCACATCGCCACTTTGAATCTGGCTGAACCGGTCGTGGCGACCCTGCTGGGTGTGGCCGTCCTCGGTGAACTCTTGGGCGCGGTCGGTTGGCTGGGCTGCGGCCTGGTGGTAGTTGCCCTGGCACTATTGGGTGTCGGTAGCAGCGAACGGACGCAAAACACCCCACGGTTAGTGCAGGAGGCAACGTGATGGCGCATCGGTGTGGCCTTGCCTGTTTGGTGGGGCGACCCAATGCCGGTAAGTCGACCCTGACCAACTCGATTGTCGGGGCGAAGATTGCCATCACATCGAACCGCCCGCAAACAACGCGCCACGTCGTGCGCGGTGTGCTAACTCGCCCAGACGCGCAGTTAGTGATCTTGGATACACCCGGTTTGCATAAGCCACGGACGCTCCTGGGGCAACGTCTCAACGATCTGGTTCGTGATGCGTGGAGCCATGTAGACGTGGCTGCCCTGTGTGTTGCCGCCGATGCGCCCGTGGGTTCAGGTGACGCATTCGTCGCTTCCTCTTTGGCGCGGGCACGCTCGGCCGGAGCGCAGACCTTTGCCATCGTGACCAAGACTGATCTCGTCCCGCCAAATGTTGTGGCCCAACGGTTAGCCGAGGTAGCCGAACTCGGCGACAAGGTTGGCCTCACTTGGACGGAGATCGTGCCAGTATCGGCGGTCAGTGGTGATCAGGTTGAGTTGCTCACCGATTTATTGATTCGCTACCTACCCGAGGGTGCCGCACTCTTCCCTGACGGTGAAGTGACCGATGAGCCTACCGAGGTCTTGATTGGTGAGCTCATTCGCGAGGCCGCACTAGAAGGCGTGACCGATGAACTGCCCCATTCCATTGCCGTGGTGATCGATGAAATTTCCCCCCGGGCGGATCGCCCCGAGGATCGACCGCTTACTGACGTGGAAGCTGTCATCTTTGTTGAACGTGATAGCCAAAAAGGTATCGTAATTGGCAAGGGCGGAGCCCGGCTCAAGCACGTGGGTTCACAGGCTCGACCCGGTATCGAGGCCATCGTGGGCACTCCGGTCTATTTGAACCTACGGGTCAAGGTGGCCAAAGATTGGCAGCGAAACCCCAATCAGATGCGAAGACTGGGGTTTTAAGTCGGCCCGCGCGGGCCGCATGCGAGACACTAAGGGTGTGCCTGTTTACCGTGATGAGGGAATCGTCCTGCGCACTCAGCGCCTGGGCGAGGCCGACCGCATCATCACCCTATTTACGCGCGACCACGGCCGCATCCGTGCGGTGGCCAAAGGGGTGCGCAAGACCGGCAGTCGATTCGGTTCGCGCTTAGAGCCCTTCGGTCGAGTCGATGTGCAGTTATACGAGGGACGCACCCTAGACACCGTGACCCAGGTGGAGACCCTCGACGCACACGGACCTCGACTGACCGGCGACTACGGCAGTTGGACGGCAGGAACAGCGATGCTTGAGGCGACCGAGCGTCTGACACCCGTTGAGGGTGAGCCTACGCTTCCCCAGTACGTGTTGCTTGTCGGTGCATTACGAACGCTGGTGGCGCGCACGCATGACTCCGGTTTGGTGCTCGACGCCTTCATTTTGCGATCCCTTGCCATTGCTGGCTGGTCGCCCTCCTTTGCCGATTGCGCTCGCTGTGGCCAGAAGGGCCCGCATCGGGCATTCGCTGTGTCTGCCGGTGGGGTCTTGTGTTCAGGTTGTCGCGTTCCGGGCAGCGCCGCGCCAGCGCTGGAGACTCTCGCCTTACTCGGAGCGCTCCTGAGCGGTGATTGGTCCACCGCAGACGGCACAGATACCCGGCACCGACGTGAGAGCACGAGCCTTACCGCAGCCCTACTCACCTGGCATCTGGAGCGGGGTCTTCGGTCATGGCCGCTGGTGGAGCGCGCGTGACGTGGATAGTCCGCGGTTGAGCCTTGCTGAGATGCGATAATGCCGTGTGCCGCTAGCTCCTACTCCACACCCCAGTGGAGAGGTGTGTCCGGTCATCGCTGCTGACCGGATTCCCCAGCATGTTGCTGTGGTCATGGATGGCAATGGCCGCTGGGCCAAGCAGCGAGGGCTACCTCGAAATGCAGGTCATGAAGCCGGTGAGTTTGCTTTGCTCGAAGTCGTGCATGGCGCGATTGAGTTGGGCATCGGTTGGCTATCTGCGTATGCCTTTTCCACAGAGAATTGGAAGCGACCCACCGACGAGGTCAGATTCTTGATGGGATTCAATCGCGATGTTGTACATCGACGCCGCGACGAGATGAATGATCTGGGCGTCCGTGTGCGATGGGCGGGTCGCCCGAAAAAGCTGTGGCGCAGCGTGATTAATGAGTTGCGAGAGGCTGAGGAACTCACGAAGGGCAATCGAACTCTGACGTTGACAATGTGTGTCAACTATGGCGGTCGTGCTGAAATAACCGACGCCGCTATTGCGATTGCTCGGGGTGTGGCTGATGGCAGCATTGATCCCGAAAAAATCAACGAACGGCTGCTTGCCCAGCATCTTGATGAGCCTGATATGCCTGACGTTGACCTTTTTATCAGAACATCAGGTGAGCAACGCATCAGCAATTTTTTGCTGTGGCAGTCGGCGTATGCCGAAATGGTGTTCTTGCATGAGCTTTGGCCCGATGTTGACCGAAGGCATTTGTGGCGGGCCTGCGAAGCCTACGCAGCGAGGGATCGCCGTTACGGATCGGCTGAAGCGTGAGCCAGCAACCACCAGAACACACCCGAACCCGCTATCGGCCCGGGGCACTGGAGTTTCTTGCATTAGGTCTGATCGTCTTGGTCCTGGGTCAGCGGTGGCTTGTCGAGCTATTCGATGTCCCCGCCCTGCAAACAGGTGCCACGGTTTTCGTGGCAATCATGATTCAGGCAACTCCGTTCTTGCTGTTGGGTGTGGTTCTGTCAGGGGCTATTGCCGCGTTCGTGCCCGGATCTTTTTGGCGACGTGTGATGCCCAAGAACAAGGCGCTGGCGGTACCGGTTGCCGGGTGCGCTGGCGCATTAATCCCCGGATGCGAATGCGCCTCGGTGCCGGTCGCCAACGGCCTCATGAGCAAGGGCGTTACGCCAGCAGCTGCCTTGGCCTTTTTGCTGTCGGCACCGGCTATCAATCCAATCGTGATGGTGTCGACATTCGTCGCCTTCCCAGGCCAGCCCGAACTCGTCCTCGCTCGTTTCTTGGCTTCTTTGGCGACCGCCATGGCCTTGGGTTGGTTGTGGCTGAAGTTCGGCAAGTCCCAGTGGCTGCGACTGGGCCCACGCACTCACCTGATCGGCTCAAACTCTTGGCATACATTCCGGCTGACGGCCAGTCACGACTTCTTGCATGCAGGAGGGTTTCTGGTCATTGGTGCCATGGCGGCTGCGGCTATCAACGTGTTGGTGCCCCCGGCCTGGATGAACGCGGTGGCGGACAATCCGTTGCTGGCCATCGGCGCGATGGCAGCACTCGCGATCTTGCTATCGATTTGTTCAGAAGCCGATGCCTTTATTGCCGCGAGTTTCACGGAGTTCTCCAACACCGCAAAGTTGACCTTCATGGTGGTCGGTCCGATGGTTGACCTCAAACTAATCTCGTTGCAGGCTGGCACATTCGGCCGAGCTTTTGCGGCTCGATTTGCACCGACGACCGCGGTGGTTGCGATCCTCATGAGCGTCCTATTTGGATGGTGGTTGCTGACATGAGACGAGACGTTCAGGCCATAATTCTCTTGCTCTTGGGTGGTGCAGTGCTTCGCATCACGTGGACCGACGCGTACTTGAATTACGTGCGCGAGGAAATGCGCCCGTTCTTGTTTCTCTCCGCAGCCCTCCTTCTTGTTCTTGGAGTGCTGGCCCTGGTCGATGCGGTACGGATACTGCGATCGGACCCTGTCAAGGTGGCGCCAGGGTTGACCGAGGAGGAGCGCGAACTTGAAGACGACCACGACCACGGGGCCTGGAGCACCTGGCTACTTCTGCTGCCGGTGCTGGCGATCTTCTTGATTGCGCCTCCGGCATTAGGCGCCTACACCGCTGCGCGGGAGGAAACGAACGCGATACCGCCGGCTGAGGCGCAAGCGCCGCCGTTGCCGCCAGGAGATCCAGTGCCGGTGGCGCTAGGAGATTTTGTGGGGCGCGCAGTGTGGGATAACGGATTGACCCTGGAGGGAAGGCAGGTGCAACTCATCGGTTTCGTCACCCCCAACCCTGCTGGCGGGTGGTGGTTGGCCCGGTTGTCGATCGCTTGCTGTGCGGCTGATGCGGTGAGTACGAAGGTTCAGGTCGAAGGGGCAGAGGAATACCCGGCCAATACCTGGGTCAGCGTGGTGGGCAGTTGGATTCCTGGCGGAGGCACCATGAGTGCAGACTCGGTCCCGATTATCGTGGCCGACAGCGTTGAGGTGATCCCAGCACCACGTAACCCTTATGAGTAGTCAGGAGTAACCGACGTCTACGGACGTTTGGCGCACTCAGTGCACAATCCCCAGATCTCCACGACGTGGGTGGGATCAGTAAAACCATGTTCGCGGGCAATGCGCTCGGCCCATGCTTCAACCTCGGGTGCCTCGACTTCGACTGTTGCGCGGCAGTTGCGGCAAACGAGGTGGTGATGATGGTTTCGACTGCACAGGCGATATACCGATTCACCATCTGCCCTGATGATGACGTCAACATCGCCGCTGTCGGCCAGAGCCTGCAGTGTTCGATACACGGTAGTGAGGCCGACCTCCTGCTCTGCACCGCGCAGCGCGTCGTGCAACTCCTGGCAGGACCGGAAGTCATCGATGCGCGACAAAGCATCAACCACGGCCGTGCGCTGTTTTGTCGATCGAACACCCACGTTGGCGACCGGTGTGTTCATGCGCGGCCTCCTGGAAAGTCGTGGTTGTGATGTTCTGTCGGAAACAGTAGCGCTGCTTCGTCGCGATCATGCAGGGCACCCAGACCGTACGCCAACGTTAGGTTTCGACTGGTGAGGACATCCTCTGGTCGTCCGGAGGCTTGAACCTTTCCGGCCATGAGTAATACATGGTCGGCCGCTCGTGCCTCCTCAAGATCATGGGTGGTCAAGATGACCGAACAACCGTGTTCGGGTTCGGAGTGGATGATGCTGTCAATCGTTTTTGCAGAGCGTAAGTCCAACCCGGTCAGTGGTTCATCCAGGAGAAGAAGGTCATGGTCTTGCGCGACGCCTTGAGCAACATAGACACGCTGGCGTTGGCCACCGGATAGTTCGCTCAGATGCCGACGCCCGAGATCGACGATGTCCAGCAACTCCATTGCCTCCTTGACACGTCGACGATCTTGCTTATTTCGTCTCCGGAAGGGACCGAGTCTGGGGTATCGGCCCATCCCGACAGTTTCGCGCACGGTTATGGGGGTACCCATGGGAATTGCTGTGTGCTGCAATACATAACTCACGCGAGAGCCGCGCGTGGTGGGTGACTGTCCCAAGACCGAGATGGTTCCAGACGTCGGCTCCAAAAGCCCGGCCATGGCATGGAGCAACGTCGACTTACCACTTCCATTGGGTCCAATGATGGCCGTTATCGCACCAGCGGGAATGACAAATGTCGATGCGTCAACGGCTTTATGGCCACCGCGATGCAACACCAAATCAGTTGCGGTGATGACGGCTGCGGTGGGCTGCTCGTTGAGTGGGGGCTTAGGGGAGTGGTCGCGATTAGGCATGAGCGACCTGCCTGCGTCGGGCAACAGAGCGCTTTGTTTTGGTGACTGCCAACACGATGAAGAACAACACCACCGGAACCAAAGCCATGGTCGCAGAACCGGCTGTATTCAGGTAGTAACTGAGGGTGAGACCCAACCACACGGAGAACACCGCGATCGCGGCGCTGATAACCATCATCTGAGGCACAGTTCGCGATAGAAGTGACGCGGTGGCGGGAGGTCCGACAAGGAGGCCAAACACCAATAGCGTTCCCACCGACTGAAAACTGCCGATGACGGCGGCAGCGATGAGGATGAGCAGTGCTGCATGGGTGGCCTTTGGTCGCATGCCCAGCAGTTGCGCCTTGTCAGTGTTGAAGGACAAAGCGAGCAGTGGTCGGTAGAGCAGGGTTGCGGCTGAGACGACGATGACGCCAAGAATCGCCTGGCCGATGAGGTCGCTTGTGGTCACGCCGAGGGAGTTGCCAAAAAGGATTGAGGTGAGGCTGCCTGAAAAGCTGTCGAGTCTGGAGATAATGACAACACCCAATGCGAGCATGCCGACGAAGAGCAAGCCGATCGCGGTGTCTTCGCTCAACATCGTTTGTCGGTGTACCGCTTCGATCATGACCACCATCACACCTGCGGCCAAGGCAGCGCCGATGAGTGGATTCACATCGAAGACGACGGCTGCAGCGATACCGGGCACCACTCCGTGAACAAATGCGTCGCCGAAAAAACTCATTCCGCGCAGTACGAGCCAGGTGCCCACAACGGCGGACATCAGACCGGCGAGAATGCCAGCGGCCAGTGCCCGCTGTTGAAACCCGAGCGCAAACGGCTCGAGGAGAAAGTCCACGCGGTTAGTTTCGCAGAGCGTCAGCGATGCGCATTAGGTTGGTCTCCATCATCGCGATGTAGGTGGTGGCACCCGAATCTGGTCCACCCAGACTTCCTACGAACAAGGGCACCACGATCACGTTGTTACCCGATTCGGCGGCAACCGCGTCGGCGAGCACGGTTGGTTGTGCCGTATTGGAAAAGATTGCTGGCACATTCTCCGCCTGAATTGTGGCGACCAGCTCCTGCAATTGCGCGGAACTCGGCTCCGCCAACGTGGTGCCAGCCGGAATTACCGAACCCACCACGCGAAAGTCAAAGGCCTGGGCGAAATACTCCAAAGCGTCATGGTCGGTGACCAGAACGCGCCGGTCTGTGGGAACGTCGGCAAGGGTTGCGACGAGTTGTTCCTGCGCGGAGAGGATTTCGGCGCTGACCTGCTGGCCGCACTCCGCGAATGTGTTACCACCGCGGGCTGCTAGATCGTCGCCGATAAGGACCGCGGCTGCCGCCATGCGGCTCATATCGAACCAGAAGTGTGGATCCAGGTCGCCATGGTCGTGGTCGTCGCCGTCGGAGTGGTCGTCGCCGTCGGAGTGGTCGTCGCCGTCCCCGAAAGGAATCGGATCAACCAATTCGGCTAC
>JAFMCH010000094.1 GCA_017857875.1 Actinomycetota bacterium
ATGACCGGAGCTCGGCCGCTGCTGCTTGGCAACGTGCGGGGCATGTTGGTCACCATGTTGGAGGAACGCACTCCGCTGTACGCACAGGTAGCCACGCATACCGTTATGACTGATGACCGAAGTGTCGACGATGTCGTTAATGACGTCATCACAGCTATCGAACCGGCGTCCAAGCAATGACCATTACCCGCATACGCGTCGACACGCAGGCCCCCTACGACGTGGTCGTGGGTTACGGGCTGCTCGGGGAATTGCCCTCGCTGCTGGCCGATGCCGTGCGGCGCGTGGCGGTTGTTCATCCTGCGGCGCTATCTGCGACTGGTGAAGCGATCCGGGTGGACCTCGAAGCCGCCGGCTATGAAGCCATTGCCCTGGAGGTGCCCGACGGGGAGGACCAAAAAACCGCAGAGGTTGCGGCGTTTTGTTGGGACATCCTGGGTCAATCGGGATTCACGCGCACCGACGCAATCGTTGGTGTCGGTGGCGGAGCAACGACAGATCTTGCCGGATTTGTTGCCGCCACTTGGTTGCGCGGAGTCGCCGTCGTTCAGATTCCGACCACGTTGCTCGCGATGGTAGATGCCGCAGTAGGGGGCAAAACTGGCATCAATACTTCCTCGGGTAAGAACCTGGTCGGCGCCTTTCATGAACCCGCAGGTGTGCTCTGCGATCTTTCGGCGCTGGAGACACTGGCGGCCAACGATCTCATTGCTGGGTTGGCCGAGGTCGTGAAGGCGGGTTTCGTTGCCGATCCGGAGATCCTTCGCATTATCGAAGACGATCCGCAGGCCTGTGTACAAGCAGACTCGCCTGCTCTGCGCGAGATCTTGGAGCGAGCGATCCGGGTGAAGGCAACGGTGGTCGCAGGCGACCTTCGGGAGTCGTTATCGGTCGTGCTTGGGCGGGAGGTGCTCAACTACGGACACACCTTCGCCCACGCAATTGAAAAGGTTGAGCGCTATCAGTGGCGCCATGGAGCAGCGGTCAGCGTGGGCATGATGTTCGTCGCCGAGCTGTCCCGTTTGGTCGGGCGGCTCGACGACGCCGGCGTTGACCGACATCGGCAGATCCTGACCAGCTTGGGGCTGCCGGTTACCTACTCTGGCGGATCGTGGGAGAAACTGCTGTCAGCGATGCAGGTGGACAAGAAGACGCGAGGCGATCTGCTGCGCTTCATCATTCTCGACTCTGCTGGCAATCCTTCAGTCTTAGAGGGTCCAGATCCGGTTCTTTTGGCGGCGGCGTATGCGGAGGTCAACGGCCATGAATGATGAGCACCGGACGGTCTTGATTCTTAATGGACCCAATCTGAATCGATTAGGCACTCGTGAGCCGGACATTTACGGACACGATTCACTCGATGACATCATGGCGAAGAACATCGTCGTAGGCTCGACCCTTGGTTTTGACGTCGTAACGCGCCAGAGCAATAGTGAGTCGGACCTGGTGACTTGGATTCACGAAGCCACCGATGCCAACTGGCCGATCATCATCAATCCGGCGGCTTTCACGCACTACTCCTATGCGCTACGCGACGCCTTGGCAGCCCATCCTGGTCCCGTCATCGAGGTTCATCTTTCTAATCCAGCTGCCCGGGAAGAGTTTCGAGCCCACTCGGTCGTTTCAGCGGTGGTGTCAGGCACCATTGCGGGATTCGGCCACGACTCATACCGACTGGCCTTGCAGGCACTATCGACTCTTTTGTCTCCGCCAACCTAACAACCTGGTGCGCAGTGGATTATCGTAACCGTCGCGAGCGGGTGTGGGCGGCGAGCCTCATTGGAAATACCGACATAGACGGCGTTGTTGTCACATCACTATCGAATATCCGCTACCTCACCGGGTTTACCGGTAGCAACGGGGCGCTGTTGATCACCGCAGATTCGTTGCTCTTGGTTACGGATGGGCGTTATCGCGAACAAGTCAGCGCGGAATGTCCGGATATTCCGGTTGTGTTCGAGCGCGATGTGCTGATGGGCGTCGTCGAATTCGGGCACCGGACTGCGTCCTTGCGGAGGTGGGTGTTCGATCCGGCTCACCTAAGCGTTGTGCAGTGGCAGATGCTCATGGGTGAGCCGATGCTCGATGTGCAGCTCACCAATGGCGTGGTGGAGGCGTGTCGCATCACGAAAGATGCAAACGAGATTGCCTTGATGGAACGCGCCTGTCAGATCAGCGGCCAGGCATTTAATGACATTTGCCCCGAGATCCGCATCGGAATGACAGAGCAGGAGATTGCGGGGCAGCTAGAACATCGGATGCGTCAGCGAGGGTCTGACGGTGTTGCTTTCGAAACAATCATCGCAAGTGGGCCACACAGTGCCCGCCCACATCATCGCCCCACTGATCGGCCGATCGCCCTCGGTGACCTGGTTGTGGTCGACTGGGGTGCTTCCTTCGGCGGCTATCGCAGCGACCAAACCCGCATGCTCAGCGTTGGTGTGCCCAGCAGTCAGCAATGGGAGATGCTCAACCTCGTCGCTGCCGCCCAGGATGCGGCGTTTGAGTACTTGCAGCACGCTTGCCTGCAGTTGGATTCGGGCGCCGCGCCGGACCTCGGCGCCTATGCGGACATCGATGCTGCGGCGCGCCAGGTCATCACTGAGGCGGGCCACGGCGATGACTTCGCTCACGGGTTGGGTCACGGCGTCGGGTTGGATATTCATGAGGCACCGATGCTCGGTCCAAGGTCCGTCGGTATGCTCGCGCGGGGCGTGCCAGTGACCGTGGAACCGGGAGTTTACGTATCCGGCCAGGGCGGCGTTCGCTGGGAAGACCTCGTCGTAGGTGCACCCGGTGGACTTCGAAACCTCACCGGCGTGCCCCGAGAAGTCTTCATTGTTCATTAGTCCAGGAATCACTAGGCACCGCGACTCTCTTGCCGGGAAGGACCGCGCACCATGGCGACCACGAATGACCTAAAGAACGGAATCGTGCTTAATCTTGACGGCCAACTTTGGGCGGTTGTTGAGTTTCAGCATGTCAAGCCTGGCAAGGGCGGGGCATTCGTGCGCACCAAGTTGAAGAATGTGCTGACCGGCAAGGTCGTCGACAAGACGTTTAACGCGGGTATCAAGGTAGAAACCGCTACCGTCGACAAGCGAGAGATGCAGTATTTGTACCGCGACGGTGACGATTTTGTTTTTATGGATGCCCAAACCTACGATCAGCTGCCCATTCCCGAGGCAACTGTCGGTGACACGCAAAAATTCCTGTTGGAAAACCAGATTGCCACCGTGGCCACGCACGAGGGTGCCGCGCTATATGTCGAACTGCCGCCCTCGGTTGAGTTGACGATCACCTACACCGAGCCCGGCCTGCAAGGCGATCGGTCCACGGGTGGCACGAAGCCGGCGACCCTCGAAACCGGTGCGGAGATACAGGTGCCACTGTTCTTGGAATCTGACACATTGGTCAAGGTTGATACGCGCGATGGCTCGTATTTGGGGCGTGTCAACTAACGGTGGGCGCCCGAAGCAAGGCCCGTAAACGCGCACTGGATGCCCTCTATGAGGCCGACGTCCGAAAACTTGATCCCCTCGAGGTAGCAGCTACAACGTCGGCACGTCGACTGGCCGAAGACAATGTTATTGCTCATGAGTACACCCTCGAACTCGTTAGCGGGGTGACCAGTCATCGTGAGCGTATTGACGAACTGCTGTCGACCTATTCGCACGGCTGGACGTTGGCTCGAATGCCGGCCGTCGACCGCAATATTTTGCGGATCTCCACTTTTGAGTTGTTGTGGAGTGACCAGGTGCCCGATGCGGTGGTGTTGGATGAGGCGGTCGAGTTGGCCAAGGAATTGTCCACCGATGAATCGCCCGTATTTATTAATGGATTGCTCGCAAAATTGCTTCAGGTACGCCCGACCCTTGACCTGAGTGAATAAGGTGGCACGCGGTACGGTGGCCGATAAGAGAGCTATCGCCTCAACCATACGGAGGAAGCCATGCCCCTAGGCCCCGTTGATGTGTACATCATCGGCTTTCCAGGCAATCAGTTCAGCGGCGAGATCGTGCCAGCGATCTTGGAGCAGGTCGACAAGGGCGTCATTCGCGTCCTGGATGTGCTGTTTGTCATGAAAGGCGCCGATGGCGATGTCACCGTGCTGACCATCGAAGATCTTGGTCCGACGGGTGCTGCCTTCATCGAACTTGACGTGGCGTCGCCTGGGGCTTTGAACCACGAAGACGCAGACGAGATTGCCGATGATTTGCCTGACAACTCTTCGGCGCTGATGATCGCGTTCGAGAACACCTGGATGGAAGACCTCGTGATGGCTTTTGCCCGTGCCGAGGCCGTGCCCATCGATCACCTTCGAATTCCCGCGAGCGTCGTCAACGCTGTTTTGACCGATTAAGTACATACCGCATATCACCGAGAGGATCCATCATGGGTTTGGTACGCATGGCCGCACGCACAGCAGTAGTTGCCGGAACCGCCACCGCGGTATCGGGTCGTGTCGCTTCGAAGCAGGCTGCTAAGCAGCAGGCGGCGGCACCGGAGGCACCTGCACCGCAGGCCCCGGCAAGCGATGACCCCACCGAGAAGATCAAGCAGCTGGCCGATTTGCATGCCCAGGGCATCCTCACGGATGAGGAGTTCACCGCAGCGAAGAAGAAGGCGCTGGGCATCTGAAGGCCGATCCATACGCATTGCTGGCAGGGGTCTACGACGAGTTCGTCGTGGACCCCTGCCATGCGACGTGGGCAGATTGGATGGAACGAGTGTGGGCGGCTGATCGGCCTGTCCATGTCCTGGATGTGTGCTGCGGCAGCGGGCTTATGGCCCGCGAGCTACTCGAGCGGGGTTATTCCATCACCGGAATAGATGCATCGCGGGCGATGCTCACTAAGGCTCATCAGATTCTCGGAGACGCTGTTCCACTCGTGCTTGCGGAGTTGCCCGATCTACCGCTACGGGGCCCCTACGATGCGGTGGTCTCAACCCTCGATGGGCTCAATTACCTCGACCCACCGGGCCTGCAGGCCACGTTTGCCACCCTTGCCAAGACCCTTCGTCCCGGTGGGATTTTCATTTTCGACCTGCACACTGATGCAACCTTGGGCTTCCTGGCGGCACACCCGACGATCCAAGGTGTTCATGAGGATCATGACTTCGTGCTGCGGACAAGTATTGATGCTCGCTGGTGCGCAACGAGCATCACCTTCCATGGATCTGGTGAGTCATTCACTGAACTCCACACCCAGTACGTTCATGCGGCGGCCGATACTCGATCGGCACTCCAGGCGGCCGGCTTCAGTGACGTTAAAGTCTTCGACGAATACACCGATAGTTCGCTATCGGCCGAGAGTCTGCGTGCCACCTGGGTGGCGCGGCGTGATGGTGTGCCCCGGGTGGGATTCGAACCCACACTGGACGGTGTTTGAGACCGCTTCCTC
>JAFMCH010000027.1 GCA_017857875.1 Actinomycetota bacterium
CTCCGGCGATAACGGCCGTGACTGCGAAAGTCAGCGCTGCAACAGCGGCCACCGCGACCCATGCACCCACTCGGCGACCCCAGCCGGCGCGACTGCCCGCCCATAATAGGCCAACAAACGGAAGTGCCAGCAGGCCAATGGGTTTGATGGATGCGGCGAGGGCGATGATGGCGGCCGCGGCTACCGGGTGACGCTCAACGGCCAAGGTGAGGCCCATCACCACGAGTCCAGCCATCAGTGCATCGTTGTGTGCGCCAGCAACGAAGTGCATGATTACCAGCGGATTCAGGGCACCGAGCCATAAGGCACGGGAGGGGTTGATTCCGTGTGCGTAGGCCAGTCGCGGGAGAAAATAGATGATCAGGGCAACACCGACGAGCGCGACGAAGCGGAACACCAGTGCGGCCAAGGCTGGTTGATCGATCGAGAAACTTGCCACACCACGAGAGACCAACAAGAACAGGGGCCCGTAAGGCGTCGGTGTTTCTGCCCACATCGGGTCCGCGCCGTCTTGGAACCATCCGGGCAGTACAGCGACTCCGTCGGCATACGGATCAAAGCCCGACATGACTAATCGGCCCTGGAGGTAGTAGGAGTAAACATCTCGGCTGAACATCGGCGGGGCAATGAGCAGCGGAGCCGACCAGGCGGCGGCAACACCGGCCAAGGTGAGTGGTGAAGTGGTGAGTCCAGCGCTGAGGTGGTGGCCGAGGAGGAGCCAGACTTGCAGCAGCAAGGCCAGACCAATGAAGACCAAGCTGTGGGCCAATAGTTGACCGACGGTGGAGTTACGTAGGGCTTCGACGAGCGGCACGTCGATCACGCCGGTACGTAGTGGCAACCAACCGACGCCAAAGGCTCCCATCGTGATGAGCCCTGACGCGATTGCGCCGGGTAGCCCAAATCGCAGCAGCACTCGACCAGGCTGCTCGGCTACCGAGTGAGGTGACGCCACGAAGTCTTACAGTACGCCTGGTTGTCGTGGGACTAGCGCAGCGCGCGAGAGCGATACATCGGATCCACGCCCAAAACCCGCTCGGCGGCGAGGCGGCCGGAGACCAAAACCATCGGAACCCCGACACCTGGTTGGGTACCCGAACCGGTGAACACCACGTTTTCGCCCCACAGGTTGCCCGGGCGGAAGGGGCCGGTTTGGGTGAAGGAATGAGCGGACGCGAAAGGCGCACCCCGTTCCATGCCACGCTCCTCCCAGTCCAATGGCGTGGTGATGTCCTCGACCTCGATGGCGTCGCCGAATCCGGTATATCCACGTTCTTCCAGTACCGAGACCACGTGGTCTCGGTAGCGCGGACCTTCGGTGCGCCAATCAATGGGCGCGTCCATGTTGGGGGTGGGGAACAATACGTAGTAGATCTCTTTGCCGTCGGGGGAAAGGGAAGGATCTGATGCTGAGGGGTTGGTTACCAGCAGGCTGGGATCGCTCATCAGTCGCTGCTCATCGATGAGCTCGGTAAAGACGCCTTTCCACGACTTGCCGAAATGAATGTTGTGGTGTGCGATTTTTGAGTACTTGGCCGATGAACCAGCCAGCATCAGAAAGCATGAGGGTGAGTACTTCAACCGACGAACCGGCCAGGGGCTGCGCCCTAAGAGATCGCGATATGCAACGGGTAGGTCGGGATTGAGTACAACGGTATCGGCCTCGATACGCTGACCATCGCTCGTGTGAACGGCAACGGCTCGATCGCCACGGGTTTCGATGCTGGTCACCGTTGTGGAGTAGTGGAACTCAACGCCCTTGGCTGCAGCAGCATCAGCCATGGCTTTGGGTACCGCATGCATGCCGCCTTCGGGAAAAAACACACCCGCAACGGAATCCATGTAGGCAATCACAGCGTAGATTGCCAACGCATCATAGGGAGATAGGCCTGCATACATCGCTTGAAAGCTGAATACTCGCTCCGTGCGTGGATCTTTGAGGTATTCGCGCACCTTGGGCGCAAGCTTTCGAAAACCACCAATACCAACGAGTTTGGCTAGGTTCGGGGTTAACAGATCAAGGGGAGAATCGATATTGCGATCGATGAAGTCGGTCATTTCGTAGCGGTACAGATCCGAGACAAAGTCCACATAACGCAGGTAACCCGATGCCTCATCAGGTCCGATGACACGACGAATCTCCTCAGCCATTTCCTGCGGGTCGGCGTGCACGTCGAGAACGGACCCATCGGGATAAAAGGATCGGTAGAGCGGTGATACCGGTTTGAGGGTGAGCCAGTCGCTCATGTTCTCCCCAATGGTGTCGAACGCATCCGCAATGAGATCGGGCATGGTCAAGACCGTTGGGCCGGTATCAAAACGGTAGACGCCATCGTCTGTGTTCACATCGAGGCGTCCCGCACGTCCGCCGGGGACTGCCTCCCGCTCCAACACGGTGACTTTACGACCGGCACCGGCAAGACGCATGGCTGCAGAGAGTCCGGCGAGCCCGGCACCCACGACCACAACGTGGTCGGTAGGCCCGGTAACCGTGCGAGGTGACCGATGGGGCAGCCAGCGGGTAATGGCGTTCATACAGACCTCCTGGTGGCTGCATAGGCGAGTTGGGTCAATACGGCCGGCGCCGGCTGAGCGAGGGCTACCGCACCCAAGGCAAGAAGCGCTCGTTCGGTGAGTTCGGTGATCAGGGTCTCCGCATGAGCGAGAGAGCCCGTCTCCTCAATGATCTCGCGGAGCACATCAACGCCCGCATCGTCGAGGCAAGGATCACCTAAATGGCACCGGATGAGCGCAAGCTGTGATGAGTTAGCCCGCTGCATTGCCGTCGCGATCAACACGGTTTGCTTACCCTCGCGCAGGTCATCCCCAGCGGGTTTGCCCGTTTCGCTCGGGTTGCCAAAGACCCCAAGCACATCGTCGCGCAGCTGGAATGCTTCGCCAAGGGGCAGCCCATAGCCGGTAAACGCAGTAATCACCTCATCGTTCGCGCCAGCGAGGACTGCACCTAGGTGCAGGGGCCTTTCAATCGTGTACTTGGCTGATTTGAAACGAACCACTCGCATGGCGCGATTCACATCGCCGCCGCCGCGGGCCTGTTCAAGCAGGTCGAGATACTGACCAGCCATGAGCTCAGTGCGCATCTCGTCGTAGATGGTCTTGCCTCGGCTCAGGTCAGACATAGGTAGGCCAGCGGTCATTAACAGATGATCGGCCCACGACAGGCATAGATCACCGAGGAGAATTGCCGCACCGATCCCGAATGCCTCCGGTGAACCTTGCCAGGAGGATTCTTGGTGCAGGCTCGCGAATCTGCGGTGGGCAGCGGGCTTTCCCCGACGGGTATCGGAGCCATCCATCACGTCGTCATGAATAAGGGCACAGGCTTGGAGAAACTCAAGGGCGGCCGCGGCGGTCATGGCGGAGTCCAGATCGGCACCACCCGATGCGCGCCAGCCCCACCAGCAAAATGCCGGGCGCAGTCGTTTACCGCCTGCGAGTAGTTCAGACACGGCATCGAGGAGCGGATCGAGATCGTCGCTCACGGCTGTCATGACACGTCGCTGGTCGTCAATGAAGGCGCTGAGGATGTCTTGCACCCGGGAACGCAGCTGCTCGGCGTCAAGCGGTGACGATGAAACAGCCGTATGCACGTCATCAGCCTACGGGGGGACACGCGTGGCGCCAGCCGGAGGTCGAAACCACTACCGCGTAATCTCAGCCCATGGCATCGACCGTTGACCTCGCCCAGCAAATCGCATCCGGGCAGCGTTCGTTTTCTTTTGAATTCTTTCCACCGAAGACCGACGCCGGTGAAGAACGCCTGTGGCAGACGCTGCGCGAGCTGGAAGGGCTACATCCGACGTTCGCTTCGGTCACCTACGGAGCCGGGGGCAGCACCCGTGATCGAACGGTCCGTCTCACAGCTCGAATGGCCGCGGAAACTACTTTGACGCCGGTGGCGCATCTCACCTGCGTAGGTGCCTCGGTCGACCAGATTCGAGGGGTGGTAGCACAGTATGCCGACGCTGGCGTGACCAATGTGCTGGCGCTACGCGGGGATCCGGCCGATGGACCGAGCTCACCATGGCAGTCGACCCCGGGGGGCTTGGACCATGCAGATCAGCTCGTCGAGCTGCTGCGCTCGTGGGGTGATTTCAACGTGGGGGTTGCCGCTTTTCCCGAAGGGCATCCAACGTCGATCGATCGTGACGCTGATGCTCGCGTGTTGGCACGCAAAGCTGATGCAGGTGCGTCATTTGCGATTACCCAGTTTTTCTTTCAGGCATCTGACTACTTTGATTTGGTCGCCCGTGCTCAGCGTCACGGCTGCGCCATACCCATCATCCCGGGCATCATGCCCGTCACGAATATCTCGCAACTGAAACGCTTCGTGGAGTTATCCGGCGCGAGTTTTCCCGCCGATCTGCGGGCCGCGTTCGAGCAGGCAGCCGCCGATCCCGACCAGGTGGTCAAGCTCGGCGTCGAGGTCGCGACGCAGTTGTGTCAGCAATTGCTTGATGAGGGG
Source organism: Actinomycetota bacterium (assembly GCA_017857875.1). GTDB lineage: Bacteria > Actinomycetota > Actinomycetes > S36-B12 > S36-B12 > M55B157. The sequence continues at coordinate 4,487 of JAFMCH010000027.1, forward strand.
GCGCCAGGATTGCATTTCTACACACTTAATTCGTCGTTGGCCACGCGTCAGATTTATGAGCGACTGTCGCTATCTATGTCCCCGTCCGGCTAGGTCTTCACCGCTATGAATCTCGAGCAGCTCGGCCCCGCACTGCTGGGGGGAGGTGCTGTCGTATTGCTGGCGGTTCTTGGCGTGCGATTCGCCGGGCGACTGGGGGTCCCGGGCTTGCTGTTGTACTTGGGCATGGGGCTGGCCTTGGGCTGGGCACTTCCCACTGACGAACCCATCGATCCAGAAACCGCTGCAGCAGTTGGGTATGCGGCGTTGGTCTTAATCTTGGCGCACGGCGGCCTCACGACTCGGGCGAGTGCACTGCGACCTGTGTTGTTGCCGAGCATTGCCTTAGCAACGGTGGGTATTGCCGTTAGCGTGGCGGCCGTCGCCGTGCCGTTGATCATGATCTTTGATCTAGATACCCAATCGGCGGTGCTGTTAGCCGCCGTACTTGCCGCTACCGACGCCGCTGCCGTGTTCGCGGTATTACGTAGCACGAATGTGTCAGCCAGACTCAAGAATCTTTTGGAGGGTGAGTCGGGATTCAATGATGCGCCTGTTGTGGTGCTCGTCACTGTCATCGCGTCAGGTGGGCTTGATTCACAGCCTTGGCTCATTCCGCTCCTGGTCATCGGCGAGCTTCTCGGCGGTGCAGCGGTGGGAATCGCGATCGGCTTCGCAACACGATGGCTGATGCCCCGCGTGGCCTTGCCGGCCGTAGGGCTGTATCCGATTGCGATCGTTGCCGCGCTTGTCATGACTTACGGGGTCGCGGATTTCGTTCATTCATCAGGATTCATGGCTGTATACGTGGCCGCGATCTTGTTGGGATCTGCTCCAAATCTGCCGCACCGCAAGGCGGTCATCGGCTTTTCTGATGGGCTGTCTTGGGTCGCCGAAATCGGGCTCTTTGTGATGCTGGGGCTGCTGGCTCAGCCCGATCGACTCCCGGAGTCAGTGGGCATCGCTCTGGTCGCTGCCGGGGTGCTAGTGCTTTTTGCCCGGCCGTTGGCTGCAGTTGTCGCGCTCGTTCCCCTGCGTATTCCCCTCCGAGAGGTGGGGTTTGTGTCCTTCGCTGGGCTGCGCGGAGCGGTACCGATTGTGTTTGCCGCTATTCCCCTCGGTTTAGGCGTTCCGGGGGCCGAGGTTGTCTTTGACACAACATTCATCGTGGTTCTCGTACTCACATTGGTGCAATCTCCGGCGATTCCCTGGGTGGCTCGCAGGTTGAAAGTAGATGAGCCCGAGCAGCCTGATGAATTGGACGTTGATGTAGCTCCGCTCGATGACATGGATGCGATCGTGATCGGTCTCGACGTAGGTGAGGGAAGTCGTCTGATCGGAGTTTTCCTACGTGAGTTGGCACTGCCGGAGGGCGCTGTCGTGTCGCTCGTGCTTCGGCATGGTGGGTCACTACCGCCGCGCATGGAGACGCGGCTCAAAGCAGGTGATCGGTTGGTTGTCGTGGCTCCGCAAAGCATGCGTGGCGATGTTCTGGCCCGACTCGACGAGGTCTCCAGTTACGGACGACTCGGGCGCTGGACGGCTAGTGAGCCTTCTGAGGAAGAGTAGTCAATCGACTCTCCCGATGCTTTCGGCAACAATTTCGGCTGACATTCCAACGAGTGGCAAGCCACCACCGGGATGAGAACTGCCACCAACGAGATAGAGACCGGGAATGGGTGAGATATTCGCCGGGCGCAAGAAGGCTGATCGTGCTCCATTGCTGCTCGAGCCGTAGATTGCTCCGCCTGGTGCGCGGGTGTCATCGGCCAGGTCAGCCGGGGTTCGAATCTGCATCCACTTGATTCGATTGCGCAGATCGGTGCCACGTTCAGCCAAAATAGACAGCACGCGATCCGCATAGCGTGTGGCTAAACCTGTTGTGCGCCAGTTAATTGAGCCTCGGCTGGGTGCATCACTGTGGCGGGGCGCGTTGACTAGCACGAACCAGGACTCATGATCATCATCAGGTCTCATCGCGGGGTCGTTGGGTACGCACGCGTAGATCGTGGGGTCGGTGACCGGTTGGGCTTGTCGGCCAAAGAGTTGATCAAACTCGGCGTCGTATCGAGCGGGGAACCACACGTTGTGATGGGACACACCGGTGGTTCGTCCTTGCACGGCAAGCAGCATGACGAAGCCGGAGAAGGACGGCGTAGCGCGCTTGAGACGACGTTCGGGTTGGCGCGTTCGGGGGTCGTCGAGCAACGACGCATAGAGTTCAGTGGCGTCGGAGTTTGCGATCACGATGTCGGCGGGCAGGAAGTCTCCGGTGGCTGTTCGGACCCCCGTTACCCCGTCACTACCGGTGAGGATCTCGGTGACATCGCAGCCCGTTTCGATGTCAACGCCGATCTGTCGACAACGCTGAGCTAAGGCTTGGGCCAAAGTCGCGATGCCACCACCGAGATGCCATGCCCCGAAGACCTGTTCAACGTAGGGCACGGTGATCAGTGCCGCTGGTGCCCGGCGTGGGTCGGAGCCGCTGTAGGTGGCATATCGGTCCAGTAGAGTGACCAAACGCGGGTCGGCTAGTTGTGCTCGTCCTAGGCTTCGAAGCGATTGCCACGGTGCGACCGTGCGCACGGCGCGCAAGTCCTTCGCCAATGGCGCCAGGGTGCGCCAGCCGTCAAGGGGTGCTTCCAAGAAGGTGCGTCGGGTCAGCTGCCAGATATCACCGGCTCGCTGCATGAGTCGGTTCCAATCAGCCTCGGCGGAACCCCCGAGTGCGGCACCTAATTGCGCTGCCACGCGAGCGGGGTTCACGCCGGGCAGATCGACGTGCGCACCATCGCTCCAGCGGTAGGAAAATGCGTGATCTAGACCTTGCAGGTCGACGGATTCTTCCAGGGCACCGCCGGTCTTCAAGAACAGATCACGGTAGATGGCCGGCAGCGTGAGCAGGCTAGGTCCGGTGTCAAAGACGAATCCATCCCGTTCGAAGCGTGCGAGTTTCCCACCCACCTGTGCGGACTGCTCGAGAACGAGAACATCGTGGCCCTTGGCGCGCAAACGTGCTGCGGCAGCCAATCCACCCATCCCGGCCCCTACGACCACAATTCGCGCCACGTCGGTCAGCCTAGGCGCCGAAGGTTGAGTCGACGTCTACACCTGCCTCTAGCCGAATTACTGGCTAACGGCTGATTGGTCGGCCTCGCCAACGTAGGGTGCCGGCGCGTCGACCGCGCCAGGACATGGCGGTCATGGCGGTGAGAACTGCTATCGATACCGGGTGTGCGAGGGCATCGGGCCAGGTCTTCTCGTGCGTCGCGGATGCCACAGTCGTTCGCGCGGTGACGCCAGCGGCGTAACCGAGGACGCCAAGCGTGCGCGACAGCCGATCAGGGCCGAGCAGGATCAGCAATGGCGGGGTTATGTAGGTCAGGCTGAGCAGGCTGACAACGGCGACGGATCCGGCCGGTGAACCAAACGCCGACCACAGTGACTTCGTGTACCCCGACCACAACTGTGACCTGCCCTCATACATTCGGCAGCTGGCAATATATGCGCCGTTCGCCGGTGCTCCCTTGAATCCGTGTCGCTTCATTAAGCGCAGTAAGCCAACGTCTTCGATGACATTTGCAGCGACGCCACGGTGGCCACCGCTGACCCGATAGGCCCGTGCATCTGCGGCAATGAACTGCCCGTTTGCGGCAGCCAAGGATGCATAAGGCTTTGTCTCGACCGCATCGAGGGGTAACAGCGACATCCACGACCACACAACCAGCGGTTGCACGATGCGTTCGAGCCAAGTTTCGGCGATCATCTGCGGGTACGGCGAAAGCAAATCGAGGGATTGGTCTCTCAGCATCTGGATGCTTGCCGCGATCGCGTGAGGGCGGAATCTCACATCTGCATCGACAAACACGAGCACGGAACCGGTTGCTCGCTGACTAAGTCGATGGCAGGCCCAATTTTTGCCCAGCCACCCTGGTGGGGGAGCCTCATCAACGCCTTCGATGAGGCTCAGTCGCGAGTCACGCATGGCATAGGACTGCACAATCGCTGCGGTGTGATCGGTCGACGCGTCATTAAGAACGAGGAACTCCACGTGTGGCAGATCGATTTGCTGCAGCAGGTCTTCCAGTGTGGGTCGAATTCGACCCTCCTCATTGCGGGCGGGCATCAGCACCGAAACTTTTTCAGCGATGGGGCCGTGTGACTTAAGCGGTGTTCGGACCAGACGCCTATTGCGGATTGTCTGGGCGCAGGCCGCTGCTGCGAGGGTCAATGCCGCCATGCCCACACTGTGCGTTGCGCGTCGAAGCATTCGTGGCCGGAGAGATGGGCGTGTGTTCGGGTTGATCACGGGCGTTGAATCCACGTTTTCCAAGCCCACGGAACGACGACTATGCCCATCGCTACGCCGCCCCACAGGGCGACCCATGGGCGATCGAAGAAGACGAGATTGGCCATGACATTTGAGCCAAAGACCCACAGCAGCATCAAGGTCGGCACGCCATCGTCAGATCGATGCTGCGGCAGGAGTGAGAGTAGCCACATCATGATGAAAGCGGTAAGGAACCAACCTAGGAAATTTGTTATCGGAATGCCGTCAATGCCCGGAAGGCTGGGATTGGAGTTTTCCCAACTCCAATGACCCTCGCTGACCATCTGCGGGTCCAAGAAGAAATCCCACGACATCAGTAACCATGCGCCGATCAGAGCAACAGCAAGTCGGCTGCTCACTAACGCCCTCGTCGCCAGCAGAGCCGGGTAAGCCATCATCGCCCAGGCAAGCGGAATCACGATGGGCACGCCTAGCACTTTGAGTCCAAGTGAATCGGCATAGTCATAGGCGCCAAACGGGAATCCACTTGCCGTGCCCACCGCTTCGGCGATGAGTCCCACTCCCGCGGCTATCGCAAAGTAAGACACCGCCCACATCCACCCGCGGCTTTGCCAGGCATGGACGAAACTAGCGAGGGCGAACGTGAAGACGGTCGTGACGGTGATGGCATCGCGGGCGGAATCGGTCAGGATCCACAAGATTTGACCCACGATGGTGACGGCCGCGAGGCCCCAGGGCAAGAGCGACCATTGGTGCGGCCAGTGGCGGCCTTCTGCATGCGGACCGCTGTAGTACCGGATGCTCACGCTAGTTGTGCCGTCTGCCTAATGAGGTCAACGCTCACCCTTGGCACATCCCACATCGGCACGTGGCCGCATCGGTACAGCGTCTCCCAGCGTGTATGAGCGGGTGCCATGTCGCGTTGCTGCATCCGCGGCGAGGGCAAGATCCGGTCCCGATCGCCGAAAGCAACGGTGATCGGGACGTCCGGAGCGATCAAGGATTCGCGGGTATCAAAGGAGGTGGTCAAGGTGGCCGTATAACAGGCTTCGAAGCCGCGAGCTTGGGTTTGGGCACGAACTGCGTCGACGGCGATGGAGGCGCTGATGGCACGTGGGCGCTCGCTCGCCGATGCCATGAGCGCACCTCGTAAAAAGGGGATAGACATCAAGGCGGGCGCGACGGGTGCGAAGATCTTGGCCGCGCGGTGGTTGAATTCAATGGTCGCGCTTCGAGAGGGGCGCGGTTGCCATAGACCGGCCGGGCACAAAGCGGTGACCGATGCGACGTCCCCCAGGGCCGCCCACTCTAGGCCGATGAATCCACCCAGGGAGTTTCCGACTACGTGCGGACGCGCGATGCCATGCTCAGTCGCGAATTGCTGGACGCTGCGAGCGAGTCCGCTCGGGGAAGCATCGTCGCTAGGTCGAAGTGATGGGCTTTCACCGTGTCCTGGCAGGTCGATTCGCCAGACGGTGAAGTCATTGGCCAGGTGGTCGACGATGGGAGCCCAGGCAGTTCGTGCGGATGCGAGCCCATGGATGCACACCAGATCTGGGCCGCGGCCGCTCACTTCGAAGGCGAGTGATGACACTGAATGATCCCCTCTACCCGGTTGCGGTGGTGAACACGACCTGCACGTTCGGCGTTTACGGCTGACCTCTGCCGAGCCTAACGATTAGGCTGGCCCGAAGTCGGGACCGGTCCTCATGCGCCGGGAAGCCGGTGTCGAGCCGGATCGAACGGTTTGCTGGGCAGGAGGTGGGTATGTCGGGTAAGAAGCGCCCACCGCTGCGCCATCGTCCCGAGCCGCCGCCGCCATTCGAGACACCAGATCTCGTGTCGCCGCAGATGCGCCGTGCCGGTGGTTACGCGTGGCGCCTGGCCGCGGTAGGCGTGGTCGGCTTCGGGGTCCTGCTGCTTTTTGGGCCGGTGCAGACGCTGGCACTGGCGATGTTTTTCGGCCTATTGGTCGCAGCCTGGCTGATGCCCCTCACCAATGTGATGTCTCGAGTCATGCCGCGCGGATTGGCGGCGACGATCTCGATTCTGGTTTTCGTGCTCGCCGTGGGGCTGGTGGTTGCTTTCATCGGCCTATCAACCGCGAGTCAATGGGACGGCATCGCCAATGCCTTCCGGCAGGGCGTCTTGGACCTTGAGACGTGGATGCGAGAGGGCCCGTTTGCTGTCAGTGATGCACAGTTGACCGAGGCCTATGACTGGTTTGTGAACTTCATCCGCGAGTCGGGTGGGTCTATCGCGTTGGGCGTGCTGTCTGGCCTGGGCAGTGTGTTGAGCGTGGGTACCGCGATCGCGGGAGGCTTCTTCGTACTGGTTTTCGCTCTTTCTCAGCCGGAGCGGCTCATCAGCTGGTTTGTTGGATGGCTACCACGACGGAATCGTGTTGTTATCAATGATTCCATTCGTATTGCGTGGGAAGGATTTTCACAGTATTCGCGCGGGGTCGTTTTGGTTGCGGTGACGAACGCGATCGTTGTCACCGTCGTGTTGTTGATCATGGGTGTGCCGTTGGCGATCCCGCTGGGGATTATCGTCTTCTTCGGTGCGTTTATTCCTTACATCGGCGCACCAATTGCTATGTTCCTCGCGGCTTTTGTGGCACTGGTCACGAACGGGCCACTCGCCGGCGTTCTCGTAGTTGCTCTGATCTTTGTGATCGGTCAACTCGAAGGAAATGTCCTGCACCCGTTGATCATGGGGCGCACGGTTGATCTCCACCCACTGGCCATTGTGCTCGTCACTGCGGCGGGTGCTGCCTACTTCGGCTTGATCGGTGCGCTCATTGGTGTTCCTCTGGCCGCTGGCGCCTACGGGGTCATGAAATATCTGCGCGGTGATTTGATCGTGGTTGATCAAGATCTTGAGGACAACGAGGTTACGACCAAGCCAAAGCCGGACGACGAGGGCTAGGCGCGCGCCTAGCCGCCTTCAGTTGTCATGCCGATGCTTGCCGCTTGGCCGCCGGTGATGTGAAGTAACTCGGCGAAGGACGTGGGAAACACCCAGTGGCTGTGTCCGCCTGCGGCCCACACCTGTTCGTACTGATCAAGGCAGGTGTCAATAACGGTCGGGATGGACTCGACGGAGCCCACTGGTGCGACGCCACCGATGACAAAGCCCGTGGCCGAACGCACCTGATCGGCATTGGCTTTCGTGATGGTCGAGTATCCACACACGTCAGCGATCGCGGAGGTATCAACGCGGTGAGCACCCGATGCGATCACCAATAGGGGTGAGTCATCGGCCCAAAAGACGAGGGAGTTGGCGATTTGACCTACGTCAACACCGAGAGTGTCAGCGGCTTCCTTGGCTGTTCGGGCGCTGGCATCGAGGGCACGGATCTCACCGGCGGCACCGAGCCTGGTGAGAGCCGCTTGCACCCGAACTACCGAGGCCGGCACATTGATCGGATCAGACACGCCTTCAGGCTAGTGACCCTTCATTGGTCGACACCAAGGGGGACTTTCAGAGTTTCGAAGTCCACTTTGGAGTTCTGGAACGGGGCTAGTTATTGATGTCGTGAATCGTGCGGGCGAACCCGACCAGCAACGCCGTGAGCGCGAGCAGTCCGGCCGCGATGAGATAGGTCGCGGGCAACCCGTAGGACTCGATTGCCAGACCACTCAGCAGCATTCCGATCGGTGGAGCGGCATAAAATAGGGACAGCTGCAGGCCAAAAACCCGTCCTTGCGCGTCGGGTGCGACGCGGCGCTGGACGAGGGTATTGATCAGTGGTGCCATGGGCCCCCAGAACAGCCCAAGTGCGAAGCCTGCGGCGATCAGCATTGGTAGTGGCGGAAGAAGCGCCATCACCAAGACCGCTATACAGACGCCGAAGAGTGCGGTGCGGGCGATGACCAAGCGCGACAATCGGGCAGTGAGCCATCCGTAGGCGAAGCCGCCGAGTACGCCGCCGGCCGACATCGCCGCGAGCACAAATCCCAAGCCCCAGGGCGAAGAGAGACTTTCAAAGTAGGCGGGCAGAATCACGGTTTCAGTCGGCAGGTAGATCGCTGACAGCACGAGGAGGGCAACCGTCATTGCCCGTAGCAGTCTGTCCCGCCAGACAATGGCGAAGCCGAGTCCGATCGTTGCCCAAAAGCCGCCGAGGGTCTCCCCGGATGCGATGGCATCAGCCCGAGCCTGCTGACCAGCATCGCTCACGCGGAGCAGGGCGATCATGCCCGCGGCAAGGATGAAAGCAATTCCAGGAAGCCAGAACGTGGCGATAGGGCCGAACAGTGCGATCGAACCCGCCGCGACCAAGGGCCCGACAGCGAACCCCAGCGCGAAGATTCCCTCGTGGATGCCATTGAGCCGATCGGTATTAAATCGAGACTCCCTCGCGACATCGACGATGAGGGCTTTGCGACCGGTGTACCCCGCCGGGTCAAAGGTGGCTCCCAGTACCGCCAGGCCGATGATCACGCCAAGAGATAGCCGATCAATAGCCGCGGCAATGGGAATGCCGACAACGGCGATCGCCGACAGGAGATCCGCAACGATGCTGACGGTGCGGCGGCCGAAACGATCCACCGCCCAGCCGGCCAAGGGCGCGGCGAGCGCCCCCGGGGCTGAGGACACCGCAACCGTGATCCCGGCCGCGGCCACAGAACCGGTGAATTCCAGCACCAGCCAGGGCAGAGCCAGCCACACCATCGAATTGCCGAGTGAGGACAGTCCATTGGAGGCCTGCAGGGCAATGATGAGGGACCAGCGTGGCGTTGGCCCGGCTGTTCCCGACCGGGGTGCGGGTTCCCTCAAAGATTCGACGCGAGAACGTCAAGCGCCTCGTGTAGTAGCTCATCAGTAATGCTCAACGGAGGCAGGAATCGCAAGACATTGCCGAACGTGCCAGCAGTCAGCACAACGACTCCGTCGTGATGGCAGGCCTTGGCGATCCGACCGGTCGCTTCGGGGTCGGGGGTCAAGGTGTCTGGATGCACCAACTCGATAGCCATCATTGCGCCACGACCGCGAATGTCACCAATCATCGGATGCCCATCAGCCATGTGCTGCAGGCGTGCCCGCATGATCGCCTCGATCTCGCGCGCCCGCCCGCAGGAGTTCTCCTGCTCCATGGCATCGATTACGGCCAACGCTGCCGCGCAGGCAATCGGATTGCCCCCGTAGGTTCCCCCCAGGCCACCGACATGCACGGCATCCATGATTGATGCGTGCCCGGTCACCGCGGCAAGTGGTAGGCCGTCGGCGATCCCCTTGGCAGTCGTGATCAAATCGGGTACGACGTTTTCGTGCTCGCAGGCAAACCAGTGGCCGGTACGGCAAAAACCTGTTTGGATTTCATCCGCGATCAACACGATGCCGTGTGCATCGGCGTACTCGCGCAATGCGGGAAGATACCCCTCGGCCGGAACGATAAAACCACCTTCGCCCTGGATCGGTTCAATGATGATGGCCGCAATATTCGAGCCGCCGATTTCCTTGTCCATCTTGGTGATTGCCCACGACGCCACCTCGCCACCGCCGTGGGGACCATCGCGGAAGGGGTATGACATTGGCATGCGATAGATCTCGCTGGCGAAAGGCCCGAATGAATGTTTGTAGGGCATGTTCTTAGCGGTCAACGCCATGGTGAGGTTCGTGCGGCCGTGATAGCCATGTTCGAAGGCGACGATCGCCTGTCGACCGGTATAGGCGCGCGCAATCTTGACCGCGTTCTCGACGGCCTCGGCGCCGGAGTTAAACAGCGCGGATCGTTTGTCATGATCACCGGGGGTGAGTCGGTTGAGGGCTTCACACACCGATACGTATTCCTCATACGGGGTCACCATGAAACAGGTATGAGTGAACCGTTCTGCTTGCCGCTGCACGCTTCGCGCCACGGCCGGGTGTGCGTTGCCGATAGTGGTCACCGCAATTCCCGAGCCCAGGTCGATCAGTGAGTTGCCATCTACATCAACGATGACTCCGCCACCGGCTCGGTCAACGAAGACCGGCAGGGTTCCGCCGACGCCGGCCGAGACGGCTGCGGTGCGTCGAGCCATCAACGCAATCGATTTTGGTCCGGGAATTTCGGTCACAAGGTTGCGCGCCTGCAGCAGGTCGGTGCTGATGAGATCGGTCATGGCTCCAGGGTAAGACCCTGGCGGCAACCGGGATATAGCAATCGGTCATCTGGCTGATGATTGCCCTGGGACCTGTGTCACCGGCTGGGCCGAGGAGCGGCACTCGCAGATCGCGGCGTAGCGTCAAGCCATGGCGACACAGCGCGCAAACAGACGGGTCATTATCTGTGGCAGCACCGGTTCGATCGGCACCCAGGCCCTATCAATTTGTGCGCAATGGCCTGATGACTTCCAGATCGTTGGCCTGTGTGCCGGTGGCCAGCAGCCGGAGCTATTGGCCCAGCAGATTGTGGAATTTCGAGTGCCCGCGGTTGCGGTGTCCGATGTCTCAATGATGTCGGCTGTTGAAGCTGCGGTGGGCGCCCAGATGCGCGAGCGCGGGCTTGATTCGGAAGCTCTGAATGTCACGATCACCGGGGGCTCTGATGCCGTCGCTGATCTAGCCGCCCAACCTGCCGACGTCGTCCTGAACGGCATCGCCGGTGCGGCCGGTTTGCGCGCCACATTGGCTGCGCTGGCGGCTGGCACGACGCTGGCCCTGGCGAACAAAGAATCGCTGATTATGGGCGGGCCGCTGGTCGCCTCCTTGGCCAAGCCCGGCCAAATCGTGCCGGTGGATTCTGAGCACTCAGCCCTGGCGCAATGTCTCATGGCGGGAACGAAGAAGCAGGTCCATCGCCTAGTACTCACCGCCAGTGGTGGTCCTTTCCGTGGGCAATCACGCGAGGAATTGGCCCACGTGTCGGTGGCCCAGGCCCTTGATCACCCGACCTGGTCGATGGGTCCATTGGTCACGATTAATTCAGCGACGATGATCAACAAGGGCCTGGAGGTTATCGAGGCGCACCTGTTGTTCGACATCGCCTTTGATCGGATCGATGTGGTGGTGCACCCCCAGTCGGTTGTGCATTCGATGGTCGAGTTTGTGGATGGATCCTCAATGGCTCAGGCAAGTCCGCCCGATATGCGCATTCCGATTGCCTTGGGCCTGGATTGGCCCGAACGTCGATTCGGAATTGCCCCCGGATGCGATTGGAGCCAAGCAACGGCCTGGGAGTTCTTTCCTCTCGATGCAAGGGCGTTTCCCGCCGTCGACGTGGCTCGACGGGCCGGCAACGCCGGGGGTTTAGCGCCGGCCGTGTTCAATGCCGCTAACGAGGTTGCGGTTCAAGCCTTCCTCGACGGTGTACTCCCCTTCACCGGAATCGTTGACACTGTTTCCGCTGTCCTCAACGATTTCTGGGCCTTGCACCAGCCCGATACAGGTCAAGGGAACGTGATCACCCTCGCCCGCGTCCTTGAAGCAGACTCCACTGGTCGCGCCATGGCGACGGCTCGGGTGGGATAATAAGCCTGAGCCGAGTCGTCGGGGCCCTGGCAGACGAGTGATTCAGGAAGGAGCCGGATGCTGGAAATTATCGGCATTATCGGTTTCTTCGCGATCATCATCGGCTCAATTGCGTTGCACGAAGTAGGGCACCTCGTGCCGGCGAAGAGGTTTGGCGTCAAGGTCACCGAGTACATGGTCGGCTTTGGTCCAACGATCTGGGCAAAAAAGCGCGGTGACACCAACTACGGGATAAAGGCCATTCCGCTTGGCGGCTATATCCGCATGGTGGGCATGTTGCCTCCGGCGAAGGGAGCCCCTCCAGGCACGGCTCGCAGCCTCACTACGGGTCGGATGGGTACGTTAATCGCGCAGGCGCGTGAGCAGGCCTTGGAAGACATCGCACCAGGTGATGAAAACCGAGTCTTCTATCGACTGCCGGTCTATAAGCGGGTCATCATCATGATGGGTGGCCCGATGATGAATCTTTTCCTTGCTTTCGTCTTCTTCGCCGCAGTCCTGGTAGGTATTGGGTTGCCTCAAGCCACCACGACCATCGCCTCCGTGGTTCCGTGCGCGCCGACGGTGACTGACCCCACGGGAGCCGCGGGCCCCGATGGTGCCTGCGTTGGTCCCGCGACCCCGGCTGCTGCTGCCGGGCTGACCACAGGCGATGTCATCACTTCGGTCAACTCCGTCGCAGTGTCCACCTGGGATGAGGCATCAGAACAGATCCGATCATCGCCCCCGGGACCGTCGACCTTGGGTATAGAACGCAACGGATCGACCCAGACCGTCGAGGTTGATTTCATTGCGATCACCCGTCCAGTCGTTAATGACCAAGGTGAAGCGACCGATGAGGTCGCAACCACCACTTTCTTGGGCGTTCGTCCGGATTTTGAATATGTCAGTCAACCGATATCCAGCGTCCCGGAACAAATGTGGGATCTCACCACACGTTCGGTTGTCGCCTTGGTGTCACTTCCACTTCGGCTCTACGAGCTAGTCACCGACACCCTGATAGGGGGACAAGAAAGATCGCTCGAGAGCCCCGTCAGTGTTGTCGGAGCCAGTCGATTGGGCGGTGAAATTGTTGCCGCCGACGGTGATTTTCAGGCCAAAGCCGCAACCTTCTTGTCACTAGCTGCCTCGCTCAACCTTTTCTTGTTCTTGTTCAACCTCCTGCCGATTTTGCCCCTTGATGGCGGGCACGTGGCCGGTGCCCTGTATGAGGGGGCGCGTCGGCGCATCGCAAAGATTCGCGGCAAGCCTGATCCCGGCCCGGTCGATGTCGCTCGTCTGATGCCGGTGGCCTACGGCGTTGCGGTCGTACTGATCGTCATGGGCGCCATCGTGATTTTTGCTGACGTCGTCAAGCCGCTGTCGTTGTTTTAGCCGTTCATCGATGGTGGGTATGCCCGCCGATTCTCGCGGGTGCTCAAAGTAGGGGATACTAAGCGGGTGAGTATTGAACTAGGCATCCCCACGGCGCCCCCGCCCGTCTTGCATCCGCGACGGATTACCCGGCAATTATTGCTGCGGCACGACACCCACCCCGTGTACATCGGGGGGGACGCGCCCGTCAGCGTGCAGTCGATGACCACGACTTTGACCTCCGATGTCAATGCCACGTTGCAGCAAATCGCTGAGTTGACCGCCACGGGCTGTCAGATCGTTCGCGTCGCCGTGCCCAGTCAAGATGACGCCGATGCGCTTCCGGCAATCGCCAAGAAATCGGGCATTCCTGTTATTGCTGACATCCATTTCCAGCCAAAGTACGTCTTCGCTGCCCTTGAGGCCGGTTGTGCCGGAGTGCGGGTCAACCCGGGAAATATCAAGAAGTTCGACGACAAGGTTAAGGAAATCGCCCGAGCGGCCAATGACACTGGCACTCCGATCCGGATCGGTGTCAACGCAGGTTCATTGGATCCGCGCCTCATGGCCAAATACGGCAAGGCAACACCTGAGGCACTCGTTGAGTCAGCGCTTTGGGAGGCATCGCTTTTCGAAGAACATGGTTTTGGCGACATCAAGATCTCGGTCAAGCATCACGACCCCGTCACGATGGTTCGCGCTTATCAACTGCTCGCCGCTCAGTGCGACTATCCACTTCACCTCGGTGTCACCGAAGCCGGCCCCACCTTCCAAGGCACGATCAAGTCGGCCGTTGCATTCGGCGCCTTATTGTCCCAAGGGATCGGAGACACCATCCGGGTGTCTTTGTCGGCACCGCCGGTCGAAGAGGTCAAGGTCGGTATCGGGATTTTGGAGTCGCTCAACCTGCGCCAGCGTGGCCTAGAGATCGTCTCGTGCCCGTCCTGTGGTCGCGCCCAGGTTGATGTGTACACCTTGGCCGAGCAGGTGACCGCAGGGCTAGAGGGCATTGATGTTCCCTTGCGGGTGGCGGTGATGGGTTGCGTTGTCAACGGGCCAGGTGAGGCGCGCGAGGCTGACCTAGGTGTGGCTTCAGGCAATGGCAAAGGACAGATCTTTGTCAAGGGTGAGGTAATTAAGACCGTGCCCGAGTCGCAGATTGTCGAAACGCTGATTGAGGAAGCGTTGCGCTTGGCCGAGGAAATTTCCGCGAGCTCCGATGAGGGCGGTGGCCCTGTGGTCTTGGTGAAGTAGCCAGGTTCCCATGACAACTCTGGCACCGGCAACGCGCACGCTGACAGCTGCAGATTCCCCGGCACTGCAAACTTTGCTTACCCGTGATCCGGTGGCGCACTGTTTTGTTGCCGGTCGTGTCGCATCGGCGGGTGCCGACCTATCGCGTGCTGGTGATGCATGGGGGTATGTCGTCGACGATGAGCTGGCCAGTGCACTATTCGTCGGGGCAAATATTGTGCCGATTGAAACCACGGCAGCTGCACGTGCTGCGTTCGCTCAGAGACTGCGACTGACCGGTCGCCGTAGTTCCTCCATGGTTGGTCGTGCCGAAGAGGTTCTCGACCTGTGGCGCCTCCTCGAACCGGCGTGGGGGCGCGCGCGCGACGTTCGTGACAAGCAACCCCTCCTGATGATTGATCGTGCGCCTGCCGTGCCTGGTGATCCGGCCGTCCGTTGTGTTAGACCCGAGGAAATCGATCTGCTGTTACCGGCCAGCATCGCGATGTTCACCGAGGAGGTAGGAGTGTCGCCGGTGAGCGGTGGAATGTACTCGGCTTATCGCTCCCGGGTGGCTGAACTGATTGCCCATAAGAGGTCCTTTGCCCGCATCGACGACGGAAGAGTCGTGTTCAAGGCCGAGGTGGGGGCGGCCACGTCATCGACCTGCCAGATTCAAGGGGTGTGGGTCGATCCGGAACTTCGCGGAAGGGGCTTGTCGATTTCAGGCATGGCCGCGGTCGTTGAACTCGCCCGTCGTAGCGTCGCTCCGGTTGTGAGTTTGTATGTCAATGACTTCAACCGCACGGCTCGACGTAGCTACGACCGAGTGGGATTCCAGGAGGTAGGAAGTTTCGCCACCGTCTTGTTCTAGTAGGCCGTGAAGTGCCGAAAGCTCCACGTCTAACGGCGCGGCCATGTTGTCGCGCCTGACTGGGTATCCTCAGGCAACCAGTTTCATTCCTTCGTTGGGAGACTCCCCTTGCTGCGCATGTCGACGCTGTTTGTCCGTACGTTGCGGGATGACCCCGCCGATGCCGAGGTGCCGAGCCATCGCCTGCTCGTGCGCGCGGGGTACGTGCGTCGCATTGCGCCGGGTATTTTCAGCTGGCTTCCCCTCGGTTATCGGGTCTATCGAAACGTCGAGAAGATCGTGCGCGAGCAGATGGATGCCGCCGGGTTCCAGGAAGTACATTTCCCGGCGCTGTTACCCCGCGAGCCCTTTGAGCGCACCGGCCGCTGGGATGATTACGGCGATACGCTTTTTCGCCTAACCGACCGTCGTGACGCAGATTTTCTGCTTGCACCCACCCACGAAGAGATGTTCACCTTGATGGTTAAGGGTGAGTTTTCCTCGTATAAGGACCTCCCGATTTCGTTGTACCAGATTCAAACCAAATACCGCGACGAGGCCCGACCGCGAGCCGGGGTACTGCGGGGCCGCGAGTTCGTCATGAAGGACTCCTATTCCTTCGATATCGACGACGCCGGACTTGAGCGGTCCTATGCCGCCCATAGGCAGGCATACATCAATACCTTCGATGCCCTGGGCCTGCGCTACGTAATCGTGTCGGCGATGTCGGGTGCGATGGGAGGCTCACGCAGCGAGGAGTTCTTGGCGCCGTGTGAAAACGGCGAGGACACGTTTGTGAGTTGTCCTGGCTGCGGTTATGCGGCCAATGTCGAGGCCATGACGACGCCCGTTCCAGACATTGTGGCCAGCGTCGAACTGCCGCCAGCAGTTGTTCTCGACACTCCCGATACTCCGACGATCGAAACACTCGTCGATATCTCCAATGCACGTGTCGAATCCGCCCGAGCCGATCGACCGTGGGTGGCTGCCGACACGCTCAAGAACGTGGTGTTACAGGTGACCGATCCAGACGGCACCACGCGTCCGCTGGTCGTCGGTATTCCCGGTGATCGTGATGTTGATCTCAAGCGACTCGAGGCCGCTTTGGCTCCGGCTACCGCGCGACCGTTTGAGGACGAAGACTTCGACCGCCACCCGAAATTGGTGAAGGGCTATATCGGTCCGCAGGCACTTGGCACCGAGCGTGGTGTCGAATTCCTGGTTGACCCAAGAGTGGTCGACGGCACCGCTTGGATCACCGGGGCTAATGAGCGGGGGCGACATGTGTACGGCCTGGTCGCCGGCAGGGACTTCACGGCAGACGGTGTCATTGATGTTGCTAATGTGCGGGCCGGCGATCTATGTCCGTCGTGTGGATCGGCTGTCGAACTATCCCGCGGTATTGAGATCGGCCACATCTTTCAACTAGGCCGAAAATATGCCGAGGCACTTGACCTTACCGTGCTCGATGAATCCGGTCGCCAGGTCACCGTCACCATGGGCTCTTATGGCATTGGCGTCTCGAGAGCGGTGGCTGCCATTGCCGAGCAGCACCACGACGACAGTGGTCTGATGTGGCCTCAGTCCGTGGCGCCCGCAGATGTGTATCTGATTGCGGCGGGCAAAGATGAGCAGACTTTCGCTGCTGCGGCCGATCTCGGCGATCAACTTGAAGCGATGGGCGTCAGCGTTCTATTCGACGATCGTCGCGGGGTGTCGCCGGGTGTGAAGTTCAATGACTCCGAACTCATTGGTGTACCAGTGATCGTGGTTGTGGGTAAGAAGTTGACCGAAGGGCTCGTTGAGGTCAAGGCGCGGTCCACCGGTGAACGTGTGGATGTACCCATTGGGGTGGCGGCTACAACCATCAGGGAAACCATCTCGTGATTCGTGCGGTCATTTTCGACTGGGGTGGAACACTCACCCCTTGGCACGATATTGACCTTGTGGCCCAGTGGCAGGCCTATGTAGATGTGTACCGTCCAGAAGATACTGAGTTGGCGCAGAGGCTAATGGCCGCTGAAACACGGTTGTGGCGAGATCAACAGGCGACAAACGGTGAGGCAGGAACAGGAAGTCTTGATCACATCTGGGCATCCGCTGGCGTAGACACTGACAGTCCACTGCACCTCGAAGCAATGGCCACATATCTGCGTGCATGGGATCCGCACACCGTTGCGGATCCGTTGGCGCATCCGACACTTGCCGCTCTACGTGATCGTGGCTTGATGATCGGAGTGCTCTCGAACACCATGTGGCCTCGAGATCATCATCAGCGCGTCTTTGACCGGGATCAACTTCTACCCCTGATTGACGCTGCTGTTTACTCGAGTGAGATTCCTGTTGCGAAACCCCATCTTGATGCGTTCAGGTCAGTTCTTGATCTTTTGGAAGTGCGGCCAAGTGAGGCTGTGTTCGTCGGCGACAGGCCTTGGGACGATATTCACGGCGCGCAGCAGGTTGGCATGCGCGCGATCTGGATTCCGCATTCGCGGCTGGGCGATCAGGCAGTGGATGTCGATGTGAGCCCCGACGCGGTGGCGGCGACGCTAGCCGACACCGTGAGTATCGTCGATGCGTGGATGGTCGCTGATTCGCTCGATGGATCATGGGTTCAGCGGGGTGAGGTATCGAACTAGGTTTGGTTGACTCGGGGTGGGCGTTGGCGATCCTGTGCATCGTTGCGTTCGTCGCCGGATGGGTCGATGCAGTGAGTGGGGGTGGTGGTCTCCTTCAGGTACCGGCACTGCTGATTGCCGTACCGGCGGACTCACCCACGTCAGCATTGGGCACCAACAAGTTATCGTCTATCGGCGGTACTTTTTCGGCTGCAATTACCTACGCTCGACGTGAGGCACCAGATCTTCGAACGGCGTTGCCGATGGCAGCTACGGCATTTGTGGGAGCTGGTGTGGGCGCCTTGATCGCGCTGCGTCTTCCGGTTGAGGTGCTCCGCCCATTCATCGTCATCGCTCTTGCCCTCGTGTGGTTTCTGATTGCCTTCAGGTCACGATGGGCAGGTGAGCGAGTGGTCGCCGTATCGGATAGAAAACGCTGGGGCACAGCAATTATTGGCGGTGGTGTCGTCGGCATATATGACGGAATGCTAGGTCCAGGAACCGGGGCGTTTCTGATCGTCTTGCTCGTGGCAGCTCTTGGGTACTCGTACCTGCGTGCCTCAGCCACGGCAAAGCTCGTCAATGTCGGCACCAATGCCGCAGCGCTGATCGTTTTTGGTCTCGGTGGATCTGTGCTCTGGCTGGTGGGTGTGGTCATGGGAGCCTGCAATGTTGCCGGAGGCATCGTGGGTGCACGCACTGCGCTCGCGCGGGGGAGTGGGTTCGTTCGGATCGTACTTCTGGTGGTGGTGGCTGTGCTGCTCGTTACGTTGAGTGTTGATTTGCTGGTGCGTTAGGCGGGCAGGGCCCGTTACCGACCCGGGAAGGCTTCAGGTGCCCCGCCCCAAGAGATGCTTCGAACGGCGCATTCACGGCCGGTGAGAACCGCTGCGCGTCGGGCGATGCCAGTGCTTTGCGCCGCGAGGTCGGCGTAGGTGGCGCAAAGTCGAAGTTCAACCTGGGCGAGCAACTGCCGGGCCTGTGATTCATCGTTGACCGGAGGCGCTTCAAAGCCCAACGGCGCTGGCGGCTGGGGTGTGCTGGCTAATTGTTCGCGCAGCGCGGTCACTCGCTGTTGATGGGCCACCAGTCCACCTCGGACCAGATCGTTGTCGCTGCCGGATAGGTAGGGCGCAGCCAAGCCGTAAGCGTAAGCGGCGGCCTGTTCGCCCGCGATTGCCGCTATCAGGGCTTCACTCATCGGGAGCCAGCCGTGGTCAAGGCTTGAGCGTGGGAGGCCTCCGATGCCGCGATCAGGGCTAGGGTGCGGGCGAGGTTTGGATCAGCGGCAGACTCGCACGACAGGGTGCGTTCATCGGCAGCGGCGCGTTCGGCTGCGGTGAGATCAGCAAGAGTCGGCGTTACCCCGGCGGTCTGGCTGGCGGGGGCGAAGTCATCGACGGATAGAGCCTGCAGGTGCAAACGATGCTGTTGCAGGATCTCGGTGAGCAGGTTCGCCACTGCCGGAGTTAGCGCCGAACCTGCTGCCAGCACCTGCTCATAGCGCCCAATGAGAGCGACCTCGTTCGCCGCTGCGCTGGCGATCACGTTGGCATCGTCAGAAGTGGGAGCGTCGGTGTTGGCTGAGTCGGTTGGGGTGGGCGTGGCATCTTCGGTGCAGCTGGTCAGGAGCGCGCTGCTTCCAAGGGCCAGGCCGGCAAGCCCGACACCGGCCAGAAGTGTGCGTCGATCCATGCCCGTGCCCTTCCTGTCGCGAGAACTCAACGCACCATACTTGGCCATGTCGATTGATTCGGGTCAGGTTGATTCGGTATCGGTGTGTCGTATCCACGTTTCCTCACCTCGGAGGTTGATTGCTCATGGCGACATCGTTTGATCGTGCTGCGCTTGGGTCGCAACTTGCCCGGGTGCTTGACTCGGTCGTACTGGCACACGAAGTTGAAATCGACGACGTCGACGTTGCCGTCATGGGAAAGAGATTGCGGGTCCAGGTGACCATCGATGCTGATCGTTCGGTCGATCTCGATCTCGTCGCCAGTGTTAGCCGGGATATTGCCGTGGCGTTGGATGATGAAACCGGCATCGGTGCGCTTTTGGCCGACGAGCCCTACGTGTTGGAGGTCTCATCGCGGGGCGTCGATCGGCCCCTGCTTCGGCCTGCTCATTGGCGCCGGAATATCGGTCGACTGGTGTCGTGTGAGCGACGAGGCGAAATCGACGTGATCGGCCGGGTGATCAGCGTGGACGAGAAAGAGGTGTCGCTGCTGGTCGAACCACCGGCTGGTGCTGACCAACCACCGCTGACCGTTGCCCTTGCTGACATCACCCGCGCCACGGTTGTCGTTGAGTTCAAGCGACCCGATTCGGCTACACCGCCAGTCGTCGACCCCTAGCCAATGTCTGGGAGCCCGCCGACCATGGGTCGTTCGCACCGGACAATAATCAATGCACAGACGAATCAGCGCACTTGGACAGACGAAGGGAGGTGATGAGTCGTGGATATCGATGTGAACGCGCTCAAGGCACTGGTGCGAGAGAAGGACCTTTCGTGGGATCTGGTCATTTCGTCCATCGAACAGGCGCTCCTTGTGGCTTATCACCGCACCGAGGGGTCAGCGGCGCAGGCGAGGGTCGAGGTCGACCGGAATACCGGTCACGTGACCGTGTGGGCTAGCGAACCACAGGCGGTTGCACCGGATGAAGGTCCGACGCAGCCACGAGTCCCACCCCGCGAGTACGACGACACTCCGGGTGGCTTTGGTCGCGTGGCCGCCACCACAGCCCGTCAAGTTTTCCTACAGCGACTGCGCGAGGCCGATGAGGATCGCACCTTCGGCGAATTCAGCGGCACCGAAGGAGATCTGGTTTCTGGCGTTATCCAGCAGGCTGCCGATCCGCGCGTGGTGCGGGTTGATCTGGGCAAGGTCGAAGCGCTCCTGCCGCCCTCCGAGCAGGTACCGGGTGAGGAATACGCCCACGGCACGCGCATCAAATGTGTGGTTGTGTCGGTGAAAAAAGGGCCTCGAGGGCCACAGGTAACGGTGTCTCGATCCCATCCCGATCTGGTTCGGGGCCTCTTCTCATTAGAGGTGCCCGAGATTGCTGACGGCACGGTTGAGGTGGGCGCTCTAGCTCGCGAAGCTGGGCACCGCACCAAAATTGCCGTGCGCGCAACGGTTCCGGGTGTCAATGCCAAGGGCGCCTGCATCGGGCCAATGGGTCAACGAGTGCGACAGGTGATGAGTGAACTCGGCGGAGAGAAGATTGACATTGTCGATTTCTCTGACGATCCGGCGACGTTCGTTGGCCAGGCCTTGTCGCCAGCCAGGGTTTTGTCGGTCACCGTGGTCGATGAGGCGACACGCTCGGCTCGTGTCGTCGTGCCGGACTACCAATTGTCGTTGGCGATTGGCCGTGAAGGGCAAAATGCACGCCTAGCGGCGCGCTTGACCGGGTGGCGCATTGATATTCGATCCGATGCCGCACCGGCCACGCCTATGCCCGACGTCGCTGCCGCTGACACTGAAGCTCGACCGGCTCCACCGTTGGCTGAGGCGTGAGTGCTCCTCAGCCTCCTAGACATGTGCCCATACGCACCTGCATAGGCTGTCGCAAACGCGCTGCCAAGAACTGCCTCGTGCGCATTGTGGTCTCCGGCGGCGCAGCAGTGCGAGACGTTAAGGGCTGCTTGCCGGGGCGAGGTGCATGGGTGCACTCCGGATGCGTGACGCAGGCGCTCCACCGACGAGCGTTCGCGCGGGCTTTGAAGTTCACCGGGCCAATTGACCCTGAGTGGCTCCTTGACCGGCCTGGTCCACCAGCGGATTCGGGCAAGGGTTAGCCTTGGTTCGACATCGAGAGGTGTCTGAAGGCATTAGATCGCCCGGCAACCGCAACCGCGGGAGCCGCTGTATCCCAGCATTCACGTCCAGAAATGGGGCGCACCAAGGATGAGCCACCCATGAGTTTGAAGCCATGAGCGGGTTCGCTACACACTGACGGTCTGGGACCTCCCCGGACCGTAAGACAGGAGAGTCGTGTCGAAGGTCCGGGTCTATGAGCTCGCCAAAGAGCTCGGAGTCGAAAGCAAAGTAGTTTTGGCCAAACTCGCTGAGTTGGGCGAGTTTGTGCGTTCGGCGTCGTCGACGGTGGAGCCGCCGGTAGCTCGTCGATTGAAGGAGGCCATGCCGCCGGTGGATCCCGGCGCGGCAAAGAAGCCAGCGCGCAAAACTGCAGCTAAGAAGGCAGTCAAGCCCGCGGAGTCTGCCGCACCTGAGTCCGTTGCGCCGTCAAGCTTCTCGGCCGCCGAGTCGACCGACGTGGCCGGTAGCCCAGCTCTCCCCGAGCAGCCAACCGCCGACACGGATACAACGTCACCGGCTGGCCCCACGCCGGCTGGCCCCACACCCGCTGGCCCCACACCCGCTGGCCCCACACCGGGCACCCCTCGCCCGGCCGGGCCTCGTCCAGGCAACAACCCTTTCACCGGAAACGTGG
>JAFMCH010000028.1 GCA_017857875.1 Actinomycetota bacterium
GCGTGTCGCCGATCATCATCAGCGTCGGCATCGTGGTGGCCGGAGCGTTGGCCCTGTTGCGCGCCGAGCGCCGCCTTGCGATCACGGGCATCCTCGGCGTCGGTGCGGTGGGCCTTGTCGTGGGCATCGTGATGAGCCGTGTGTTAGTCACCGACCCCACGTCCTCAGGGCTGGTCACTCCCTGGCCTGGACCGGCGACGTTGCTCTGGGGCGCGGCCCTGATCACCGCAGCGGCACTGGCGGCCGATGGGCTTCGAGAGCGCATGGCTGATGCCGCCTTTGGTTGGCGTCAGCCGGTGGCCTTGGTCACGGCGCTTGTTGCGGTGGCTGCGCCCATGCTTGCCGTTGTGTACTGGTTGCCCGGCGCCGGTGATCCTTTGCGTCGAGGTACCCCCGGAGTCTTGCCCTCCTTTGTTGCCGCAGAGGCCCTGGGGCCGCAGGCCCCGCGCACGCTGGTGGTGCGCCCGAGCGGAGCGGGAGCCATCGACTACACCCTGATCAATGGGTCGGGCCCGATATTGGGTGACGCCGACGTAGGCCCACCCGCCGACGTGTGGCTGCCCCTTGATGCCTTGGTCTCCACCTTGGTTTCTGGCCGAGGTGGGCCCGAGGTCGCCGCTTTGGCCGACTACGCCGTGCGCTACATCGTTGCGGAGGTGGAGGCGAACTCGAGTCTTGTGCGCAACCTCGACTCAGTGCCGGGATTGCGCCGTGTCTCGGGCGCTGATGGTGAAATTCTGTGGCGTATCAGCGGAATCACGGCTCGCGTGCGGGCGGTTCCTGCGGCCGGGTCGAATACGGCCAATGAGTCGATTCCGTTACCGGTGACCGACATCAACACCGCGCAGCCACTGGTTGACTCGCCGATTCCCGGTGCCGGTGACATCTTGCTGGCTCAGGATAGTGATGCACCATGGCGCGCGATACTGGCCAATGGCCAGACCATCGAGGCAGCACCGTCGGATGCACAAGGCGTGGGGCTGCAACGATTTGTGATTCCCAGCGGCGTGAGCGCAGGTGATCGAATTACGATTGATGTCGATAATTCCAGTCGGACCGCATGGCTTTGGGTGCAGTTGATCGTTGTGATCGTTGTGATCGTGCTGGCCCTTCCTGGAAGGCGCGTCAACGCAGATGCCGATGACGCCCTCGACCCGGATGCCCCTTCGGTGAATGACGACGAGCGCGGTTCGGAGGTGCCTCATGTCAACGCCCGAGCCGACATCGGCTGACGAAGCATCCGTGCAGGCTGCATCGGATGCATCCGATGCAGCGAAGTCACCGCGGCGTCCCCGGCGTCGCGTGCGTCGATCCGTACGGGTGCCACCTGATCCGCGCGGACCCATTGCGGTCCTCATAGCGGTGGCAGTGCTGGTCGGGATCATCGCGATCACCTCGGCGCTGCCCCGTCAATCGACCGCCGCGCTGCCGCCGCCGATTGTTGAGCCGGTGGCCACCACGACATTGGTGTGCCCCGAGCCCGGAGGCACTGATGATGCGGTCATTACGTCGGCTCTCACCAGCGTGCCTGGCCTCCTTGGTCAAGATGTCCCGGGCACCGTGACCCTGGGATACCTCGATCGCCCCGATGAGACCGTCACTGCCGATCCACAGACCGGCGTGCGTCAACCGGGTGACTCGGCGCAGGTCGTCGACAGCGATGGCCGTCAGCGTCCGCTGGTGGTGCGCGCAGATGAGGGTCTAGCACCGGGTTTGGTTGCTGGGTCATATGACCTGGCATTGGGCGGACCCAAGCGCGGCCTGGCCATGCTTAATTGCCCGGCCCCGGCACCGACCTGGTGGTTTGCCGGAGGAGGTTCAACGGCCGGACGCAGCTCAACTTTGTACCTGGTCAATCCAGAAACCACCGACGCCGAGGTGGACATCGACATCGCCGGACCCGAAGGCCTGGTGTCGACCCCCTCATTACGTGGTGTGATCGTGCCGGCGCTGAGTCGACAATCGGTCCGGTTGACCGCCGTTGCCCCGCAATTACCGGCAGCAGTGTGGAACGTGCAGGTGCGCACCGGTCGCATCGTGGCAAGCCTGATCGATATTGACGCCGAAGGTTTCATTCAGCAGGGCATTGACTGGGTGCCACCAGCGGCTGATCCGGCCACCAAGGTCTGGCTCCCAGGGGTGTTGGGCACCGTGGGTAACCGGCAATTGATTATCTACACCCCAGGCGACACCGACGCTGAGATCGGCTTACGGATCCTCACCGCTGATGGTGCATTCACTCCCGTCGAACTTGACACGATTCAGGCCCCGGCCGGGGTGGTCACGACTGTCAATCTGGCGTCAGTGTTGAACGGCGTCTCGGCGACGGTGGAGTTGACCTCGCAGGTACCGATCGTGGCGGGTATGCGCCAGCAACATCCGGGTATTGATGCTTCGGGTACCCAGGCCCGCATTGAGGTTTCCTATGCCGCCGGTGCCACTCGGCTGTCGTCACTAGCGAGCGCAGCAGGGTTGCCCGCGGTGCGAGGTACGGAATCGGTGGTGTGGTTGACCGCGCCGCGCCCGGCCAACACCGATGACACCGGCACGCTGGTTGAGGTGCGCATCCTGCCTTTCCCCGCACAAGCGCAGACCCCCGATCCGTTGAACGTCTTCGTCGCCTTCGACCGCTCGATTCCGGTAAACCTGCCCCGCCCCGAAGGTGCCACCTGGATGACGGTCGCAGTGAACCCAACCGATCACCCCGTGTACGCGGCCCAGACGTCCCTTCGACGGGGGTCTCGCGGATCGCTCATCAGCGGGTACCCGCTCACCGCCCTGCGGACGACCGTGACGATTCCCACGGCCACCCAATCGGTGTCCCTGTCGCTGCCCTAGCTCGCGGCTGGGCCCAGGCTGTGAAGCAGCGGCGTGGCATCCCGCGAGGTGACGCAGCCGACGGCTAACCTGCAATACGTGGCCTACCGACGTCGATGCTCGCGTCCGTCCTGCACCCGCCATGCGGCCGCGACACTGACCTACATGTACCGCGAATCAACGGCCGTTTTGGGGCCGCTGTCTGATGTTGTCGAGCCGCACGGATATGACATGTGTGCCATTCATGCCGAGCGCCTTACCGCACCACGTGGCTGGGAACTCATTCGTATTGCCCCAGACCCCATGGAGCCGTTGGCTCGACTCGAAGACATGGAAGCCCTTGCCAATGCCGTGCGCGAAGAGGCGGTGCTGGCCAGACCGGCCACGCCCTCCGCCGGCGCGATCAACGAACCGATCCAGACAACGCTGGCGGGTGCCGTGGGCGAAGGCGTTCAGCGCGGACACCTGCGCTCTCTGCCGGGGCAGTCGCCTGGCCAGGACGTCTAGCCGGCATGGACGCCTAAGCCGTGACCTTTAGCGCCACCCAGCTTGATGCGGTCATCAAGGCCTATGACATTCGCGGTGTCGTGGGGGACACGTTCACCACCGACCTAGCCCGAGCCGTAGGCGCGGCAGCGGTTGAGGTGTTGGAAGTGCGCGGTGATGCTGGCGGTCCGCAGGCCATGGTGATCGGCCACGATATGCGCGAATCCAGTCCACAGGTGGCAGCGGCGATCGCTGAAGGAGTCACGGGTGCCGGTGCCGATGTCGTCATGATCGGACTAGCGAGCACCGATGGCCTCTACTACGCCTCCGGAGCTATG
Organism: Actinomycetota bacterium; assembly: GCA_017857875.1. GTDB lineage: Bacteria > Actinomycetota > Actinomycetes > S36-B12 > S36-B12 > M55B157. The sequence goes on from JAFMCH010000028.1 coordinate 3,642, forward strand.
GGTCTGCCCGGAGCGATGGTCACGGCCTCGCACAACCCAGCCAAGTACAACGGCATCAAACTGTGCCGGCAATTTGCCGCACCTGTTGGTCAAGACACCGGACTTGCCCAGATTCGTCGGCTCGTGCAATACGGAATACCGGAGTTTGCCGGCCCGCGGGGCGGGGTGCGCCACGTTGATGTCCTAGTTGACTATGCCCGGTATTTACGCGAGTTGATACCGCTGAGTGAGATCCGGCCCTTGCGGGTGGTGGTCGATGCCGGCAATGGCATGGCTGGATACACCGTTCCAGCGGTCCTGACCGATGGCGCAGGGCTGCCCTCCCTACCGCTCGAGGTCATCGATATGTACTTCGAACTGGATGGCAACTTTCCCCATCACGAGGCAAACCCGATTGATCCCGAAACCCTTATTTCACTGCAGCGCAGGGTTATTGCTGAGAATGCCGATCTCGGTCTTGCCTTCGATGGTGATGCCGACCGGTGTTTTGTTGTCGACGAACAGGGAAGGGTCGTGTCACCGTCCACACTGACGGCGCTGATCGCCGCCCGTGAGCTACAGCGAGTGCCCGGTGCGACGATTATTCATAATCTGATCACGTCTCGTGTCGTCGCCGAAACAGTGCGAGCCAACGGGGGCGTACCGGTGCGCACTCGGGTGGGGCACTCATTCATCAAGGCGGAAATGGCCCGAACGGGCGCTATTTTCGGTGGCGAGCATTCTGGGCATTTCTACTTTGCTGATTTCTGGCGCGCTGACTCGGGGATGTTAGCGGCACTTCATGTGCTGGCTGCACTGGGTGACGCACCTGAGACCACCGCGCTGTCGACATTGCTGGCCCCTTTTGATCAATACAACGCTAGTGGTGAGATCAATTCCGTCGTCGGCGATGTTGCTTCGGCTACGGCTCGAGTGCTTGCGCACTTTGCTGATGCACCGGTCACCGTCGACGATTTGGATGGATTAACCGTTCAGGCAACTGACTGGTGGTTCAACCTGCGACCGAGCAACACCGAGCCGCTATTGCGGCTCAATGTCGAGGCGCAGACGTCGGAGGTCATGACGGCCACGCGCGATGTCGTGCTCGGACTTATCCGGTCGTAGGCTGTGGGGGTGACATCACTTCAAGATGACAGCAGTGCCGATAGCCAGACCAGCGCCCTGGGCCTTGACCCGCGCCTCCTTGATCTGCTGGCCTGTCCGTGCCCGGCCCACGCACCGGTGCGCGAAGACGCCGAACGGGGTCTGTTGGTGTGTACCGAATGCGGGCGCGGATTCGTCGTAAACGCAGGAATTCCGGTGATGCTGCTTGACGAGTCCGTTCCCGCGGTTGGCTGAACATTGGTCCAGGTCATTGATGGCGCGCTGAAGGACTATGCGTGGGGTGTCGTGGATGGGCTTGTGCCGTGGTGTCCACCCACGGGGGATCCGCAGGCTGAGTTGTGGTTTGGTCGCCACCGGGCCGGGCCCTCACCCATTGCCGATGGTTCGGGTGTCACGCTTGCTGACCTGCCCGAACACGATGGTATGCCGCTGGTGAAGTTGCTGGCGGCTGCGAAACCGTTATCGATTCAGGTGCATCCTGATGCCGCGCGGGCATCGGCTGGCTTCGCATTGGATCGCACGAAAATTGCGGCCGATCGCAGATACAGCGATGCCGCCGAAAAATCCGAAATGCTCGTGGCGTTGACCACCTTCGATGCGCACGCCGGATGGCGCGAACCGGCAGAAGCGTCACTGTTGTTGAGCCGGGCCGGGGCAAGCGATGACATTGTCGATGTCGTGGCGCACGGGGATCGATCGGAAGCAGTACGAGTGCTGTTGTCACTAACCCGCGTAGTGATCGAACCCATTGAACAGCAGTTAATTTCCGCTGCGATTGCGCTGGGCTGGACCCGCGAATCCGTGGCCGCATTGTCTCGTGTCTTAGCCACCTACCCGCATGATCCAGGAGTCTTGGTCACGGTGCTGATGCAGCACTATCGGCTGCTACCCGGGGTCGGATTGGCGGTGCCAGCGGGAGTCGTGCATTCCTATGTCGATGGAATGGCGTTGGAGGTAATGACCTCATCAGACAATGTGCTGCGGTTAGGACTCACGCCTAAGCCCATCGCTATCGACGATGCACTTGCAGCTGTGCGGCCTGATCGCGAGCCGGTTGTACTGGATATCGCCAGCGAGTTGAACCCACCGGGAATGCCCTTTCGTGTTGCCGCTGTGGTCGATGGTGGGCACATCGAGCTTGTGGCAGATACCCATCATGTGGTGGTGTGCCTCGAGGGCCAGTGCCGAGTTGGTACGGACTGTGCGCTTCCCGGTCAGGCGATTGTCGTGCCCCCGCTTGGTCAAGCCACCACCGCACACGTGACCGGGCGAGCCATGGTCGTCGCGGGGGATCAGCCGCCCGGATAAGCAGGACTTGAGCCCATCGCTTCCAGGCTCCATGCGCCGGCAAGCGGTGCAAATATGCGTCCGTCTGCGGTGGCGATCAGGGTCTGCTGCCCGGGTGCGGCGGCCACGCGGATGGGTGATTCGGGTGCGCCGAGATCGCGCACGGTACCTCGGCCGAGGTCAATCTCATACAGCGTCTGCGGCGCGGCCCCCTCGGCGGCGATGCTGATGAGTTGATCATCGCGAGACCAGGAGACGTCGATGAGTTCGCTCAACCGTGATTCCGCGCGGACGGGTGACGTAAGAATCGGTCCACTCTCGCGCTGCACCACGATGGCGATGAACAAGATGGCACGTGGGCCGCGGCGAGTGACCAGTGCCACGCGTGTGCCATCGCGACTCATCGAAACCGACTCAATGACGACACGATCAGGGAGCCCCTCGACAGGAACATCCGTGGTGACTCCATCGGGCGAAATCTGTTGGACAACACCGTCAGAACTCACTGACCACGCCAGGGGGCCGCGGCCGAATGAGGGCCGGGATTGACCCGGCTCAGCGATAGCCTCGACGAGCACCTCGCCTTGAACCATCGGGCCCAGCCACACATTGGCCCGATCGCCTAGCCCGGCCACCTGCGCACCATCGAGTGTGATGGCGATGCCGCTCAATGGCGGTTCGCCCAGGCCTGCACCCCCGGGCACCGAGACCGGTCCATTGTCGAGCAGTCGAGCTACCCGCGTGCCACTGACCAGATAGGCCACGGTGTCGGGGGGCATCAGATTGGGATCGAAGCTTGGCCAGGCATCACGAGATTGGGGTGATCCGGCACCGGCAACGGTCCATGGCTGGCCGCCGGCGGTGATATCTACCGCCTGCACGGCGCTGATTTGGCGCAGGGTCCACACCAGTTGCGCGCTCATCGCCGCCCTGGTCGCGTCATCGGTGAGTCGTGCCAGGGTGTCCAGGTCAACGCGTGCGACGCCGTCGACGATGGGAACTGCATCGACGGCCAGCGCGCTCCCGTCGGGGAATCCGGTGCGCACTGCCGGCGCGAGCCAGTCGGTCGGACCGGCGACCAGGGCGCGGGTGAGGGAAGTGGCCACCCCCGGACCGTCTAGGGCAATCATCCGGGGGTCGGGAACCAAGGTGGTGAATGTCGGATCGAGGAAGTACACGTTGTAGGTGCGGTAAGCCCGATCGATATCGGCCCGTGAGAGCAAAAGCCCGACGGGGGTTGAGGCAATTCGCCATTGTCCATTCACCGTGGTTAATCGAAACGTGATGTTGACCTCACGGGAGGCAGCAGACACCTGATATCGCCCCTGGTCGGAGATCGTGCCGACCTCGGGTGCGCTCAGCCCAACGGTCGTGACGGAGCTCTCGGCGGTTCCGGACTGCGCACTCAAGGTCAGGGTTCCGTCGTATACCTGAGTGCCGGTGCCGGGGCTCCACACGGCGGCTGATTCTGGCGTGAGGTACTCCCGGGCAACCGCATGGTCATCTTCGAATGAGGCGGATGCTTGCACGAAGCCAGCGACGATTTCCCCGGGCCCCATGCCCGGCTGTGGTGGTCGGGCGATGACGCGGATGACCTGATCGGTGGTGCCGCTGTCAATGCGCTCGCCCTCTTGGACAGGACCGCTCGTCGGTATCGAAATACAACCGGCGAGCAGGGTCGTCAGCGCGAGGACAAAGGCAATCCCCGTCCTGCGCCCTGTCTGATTGCGCTGTTGCGGGTGCGACATCAGGGCTGTCATAGCAGGCCCGCATGTGAGGAGGAAGAAACAGGTGACCGATCTGGATTCGCTTGCGATGGCAACGCGATGTTCGGGTTCACGTCGACACCAGCATCTGCGGGTGTGAGCGCCAGGGGTGAGTCGAGGAGTTGGTCATGGGCCGCTCGGGGTAACGTCAATCGGAAGCAAGCTCCCTGCTGAGGCGCACCCCACACCTCAAGCCAGCCACCATGCAATCGCACATCTTCAAGAGCGATCGCTAAGCCAAGTCCGGTACCGCCGGTCGTGCGCGCCCGAGCAGGATCTGCTCGCCAAAACCGGGTGAAAACATGATTGGCAGCTTCATCGCTGAGTCCGACACCGTAGTCGCGAACGGTCACGGCGACGGATGATGCCGAGGCGCCGATGGTGACGATGATGGGCCGTCCCTCGCCATGCTCGACAGCATTGTCGAGCAGATTGCGAAGCACTCGATCGATGCGTCGTGAATCAGCTGAAACCGTTGCATCCCAAGGGCTATCTTCCTTCGCTGTCTCGTCAATGGCAACCACCAGCGGTGACCCGTAGCGGTCGGCGAGCGGGGTGGTAGCTGCCACGACACGGTTGACCAGTGCGACCACGTCAAGCAGATCAACGTCTAGTACAGCCGCACCAGCGTCATGTCGAGATATCTCCAGCAGGTCGGTCAGCAGACTCTCGAATCGATCCAATTGGGTTTGCAGTAGTTCGGCGGACCGGGCAGTCGCCGCGTCGTACTGGTCCCGACCCTCAAACAGCAGATCCGCTGCCATCCGGATCGTCGTGAGCGGAGTACGTAGTTCGTGCGACACATCGGCAACGAAGCGCTGCTGTACGCGGGAGAGATCCTCGAGTTGATGGATCTGTTTCTCCAAACTCGCGGCCATGTCGTTGAAGGATGAAGCCAGTCGGGCCAAATCGTCTTCCCCGCGTACTTGGATTCGTTCGGTCAGATGCCCGTGAGCGAACTGTTCGGCCACCTGTGCTGCTGTGCGCACGGGAGTCACGACCTGCCGCGTCACGATCCAGGCGATGGCTGCCAGCAAGATGACGAGTAAGGCTCCCACCGCGACGACGCCACCGCGTACCAGGTCGAGGGTGCCGACCTGATCGGTCAGGGGGAACAGGTAGTACAGCTCGTAGGTGCCTAGGCCCGGAATCGTCAACGGCGCACCCACCGCGATACCGGGAACACCGCGGTTATCCAGGTAGGTGATCTCGGTGAAAGTCCACGACAGACGCCCGGAGTCGTTGACGCTGGTGCGCAAGTCAGTCGGAACGCTCAACGTCGAAACCAGATTGGTCCCCCGCTCAGGCGCATTATTGTCATTGTCGGGAGTCGCCAGTAACAGCACCTCGTACTGGGGCGGATTGCCAGCGCGGGCGGCCAATGATGCGACCAGGGTGTCAACGACCCGACCGGGGGATGCGGCTGCCGTTCCAGTCTCGACGGCTGCTGATACCCGCTGCGCATCGGTCATGCCTGCTCTCGCCTCTGTGATGGCATTGCGCTCGGCGGCGGCCAGCAGCCCGGATGAAATGCTCGTAAGCAAAATGAAGCCCAGTGCAGCCACGACAACGAGGGACAGGATCAACGTGGTTGAGGTGACCCGCACCAGCAGAGATCCCCGCCAAATCGAGCGCAGGCGAAGCCCCGCAGCGCGGATCCTGGTCACGGTGGGCCGGCCTTGTACCCCACGCCCCGGATAGTGAGCACGATCTCGGGTTTTTCCGGATCGTGTTCGATCTTCGCGCGCAGGCGTTGCACATGAACGTTGACCAGTCGCGTATCAGCGGCATGGCGATAACCCCATACGTCTTGGAGTAGTGCCTCGCGACTAAAGACCTGCCACGGTTTACGAGCCAAGCACACCAGCAGGTCGAACTCCAGCGGCGTGAGGCTGATCAAGTCGTTGCCGCGTTTTACTGAATGCCCGGCAACATCGATCGATAGGTCGCATACGGTGAGCAATTCAGCAGCCGGCTCATCGGTGCGGCGCATGCGGGCTCGCAGTCGGGCGACAAGTTCCTTGGGCTTGAAGGGTTTGACGATGTAATCATCAGCGCCTGACTCAAGCCCGACCACCACATCGACGGTGTCGTTGCGGGCGGTCAACATGACGATGGGTGTGCCCGATTCGGCGCGAATCATTCGGCAAATATCGATGCCATCGACACCGGGAAGCATGAGGTCGAGCAGCACGATGTCGGGTTTTGCGTCACGAAAAGCTTGAACGGCTAGAGACCCATCGGCACAAAACGTGGGATCGAACCCCTCGCTGCGCAGCACGATACCGAGCATTTCAGCTAACGCTAGGTCGTCGTCGACAACGAGCACTCGTCCCTTCACAGGCCTATCGTGTCACCTTCTGCGCGATTATGTGCTCTCCCGGGCCTACAGCAAGAGCAGAAACAGCGCTCCGGGCAGATTATTGACCCCATGGGCGACGATCGGAGCGCCGAGTCCGCGAGTAAACCAGCGCAGCACTCCAAAAACGGTGCCGCTGACCAGAAGGATCGGCATGCGCGTGGGTTCAAGATGGAACGCCGCGAAAATGAATGCGGTGATGAAGATCACCCATGCCGGGTGGATGCCTCGTTTAGCCAAGGCGCCAAAGGCAAGGCCCCGAAAGGCGATCTCTTCCACGACCGGTGCCCCGATCGCCACGAGCAGCGCGAAAATCACCAGCGCTACGTAGGGGCCGGAATCGGCGATATCTTGCGCAACTTCACCGGCGGCGGAGTCGAAGTCGCCGATGATAGTGGTGAGCACGACGGCGACGAGACCGGAAAGAATCAATGAAGCGATGCCGCCGATCACGCCCCAGCCGACATCTGACCAGGTCAGGCGCAGTCCCAGGTCGATGCGCGGGCCGTTGCCTCGCACAGTGGTGATCAGCAGCGGCCACCCGGCCAACGCAATCCACGGTGTTGCCAGGCCTACAAGCAGACTCCAGGCGAGGGTGAGCCCAAACGTGGACTCCAAGCCCACAGCGAGTAGCAGTCCGATGATGGAAAACCCGACGGCGCCGACCAGCGTGTAGGCAACATCGGGAAGACCCCAGGCGGGGGAACGCAAGACCTTGCCCGACGCTATTGCTCTCGTCACGGTGTCGGGGCACCCGGGATAGTCCGGTGGGGTTAAGCCAACCACCTTCATGCCACGTTCCCCTGCCTGGATGTGCGGTGAAACCCGCGGCTGCGGGCGTGTGTTTTCAGTAGCGGTAGTGCTCGGGCTTATAGGGCCCGGCCACATCGACACCGAGGTACTCAGCCTGGGTCTTGTTCAACTCCGTAAGGCGGACACCGAGTGCGTCTAGGTGCAGTCTCGCGACCTTCTCGTCGAGGTGCTTGGGCAAGATATGCACGCCCATGGGGTAGTCCTCCAGTCGCGTGAACAACTCGATCTGGGCCAGCACCTGGTTAGTGAAGGAGTTGCTCATGACAAAGGATGGGTGGCCGGTTGCGTTGCCGAGATTGAGCAGGCGCCCCTCGGACAAGACGATGATCGAATGACCATCAGGGAAGACCCACTCATCAACCTGGGGCTTGATGGTCTTGCGAGTGATGCCCTCAATGGCCGACAGGCCGGCCATATCGATTTCGTTGTCGAAATGACCGATGTTGCCAACGATGGCCTGGTGCTTCATCTGTGACATCAATTCGGCGGTGATGACGTCGTAGCACCCGGTTGCCGTGATGAAAATGTCTGCAGAATCCACGACGTCTTCGATCCGTGCCACCTGATAGCCGTCCATCGCAGCCTGTAGCGCGCAGATGGGATCGATTTCGGTCACGATCACGCGAGCGCCTTGGCCACGCAGTGAATCGGCGCTGCCTTTGCCGACATCGCCGTAACCGGCAACGACCGCCACCTTGCCGCCGATCAGAGTGTCGGTGGCGCGGTTGATGCCATCGATCAGGGAGTGGCGGCAACCGTACTTGTTGTCGAACTTGCTCTTGGTCACCGAATCGTTGACGTTGATGGCCGGGAACAACAAACTGTTGTCGCGCATCATCTCGTACAGGCGGTGAACACCGGTCGTTGTTTCCTCAGTCACGCCCCGAATACCAGCGCCAATGCGGGTCCAGCGCTGTGCGTCTTCGGTGAGCGAGCGACGTAGGACGTCCAAGACGACGGCGTATTCCTCCGACGTGTTGGCATCGGCCGAGGGTACGACGCCCGCCGCTTCGAATTCGGTGCCCTTGTGAACGAGCATGGTGGCGTCGCCGCCGTCGTCAAGAATCATGTTGGGTCCGTCGCCATCGGGCCAGCGCAGCACCTGCTCGGTGCACCACCAGTACTCCGCCAGGGACTCGCCTTTCCAGGCGAAGACGGGCACGCCCTGTGGATTGTCGACGGTGCCATCGCGACCAACGACCACCGCAGCTGCGGAGGGGTCCTGGGTGGAGAAAATATTGCACGAGGCCCAGCGCACCTGCGCGCCCAGATCGATGAGGGTTTCGATCAGTACCGCTGTTTGTACGGTCATGTGTAGTGATCCGGTGATGCGAGCTCCGCGAAGTGGCTGTGAGGCACCGAACTCTTCACGCATCGCCATCAGGCCGGGCATCTCGTGTTCGGCCAATCGAATCTCATCGCGACCAAGTTCTGCGAGGGAAAGATCAGCGACTTTGAAGTCGGGGATTCCGTCAGGGGTTGTCAGGGGCTGAGCAGTAGACATCGAGTGCCTCGTTTCGGGAAGAAAAATGACTGATCCGGCAAACGTCACGAGGCTTCGATGGTTTCCGGTCCGATAACTGTGTTGCACATAATACAGCGCTTATGCACAGATGCTGACTGAACCGTCGGGGGCGGCTCGGTGGGCCCCAGGGTAGGCCCATGGTGGAGTCATGAATCCGATGACGACGCGGGTGGAGGCCGTGGGCAGTGCTCTACTCGATCTGGTCATGCCTCGCGAATGTGTCGTGTGTGGCGCGCCGGGGTTGGCTGTATGTCGATCGTGTGAACGTCGCCTCGTGAGTCAACCGGTGGTCCAGGGCCCAGGCATTTCTCGCGGCGACCTCACTGGCGCTGACACCTGCGTGCCGGTGCGGTGCGCCGGTTGGTTGACAGGTGACCTCGACACGGTCATACGTGCCTGGAAGGACCATGGTCAGCGCGCCATCGCCCACCCGCTGTGCCGGTTACTCTCGGGCGTCATCGCCGCCGATCTTTCGCGGAACGTCAATGGGCACGCACCCGCCGCGCCGCGACCCGTACTTACCGCGATCCCGGCCACCGATCGTGCCCGATGGAATAGAGGTGAGGACATTGTGGATCGATTGGCCTCGCTCACCGCCAGGCAGCTCGCGACGAACGGCGTCAAGGCAGCCCACCATCAGATCCTGAGAGTGACTCGAACCGTCGCCGATCAACGTCATCTAGGGGCGGCTGATCGACGCGAGAACGTGCGGGGCGTTTTCGCTGTTCGTTGCGCTGTTCAGGCCCCGGTGGTCGTGATCGACGATGTCGTCACCACCGGGGCGACGATCCACGAGGGTGTCGCGGCACTGACTCGAGCGGGCATGCACGTCGTTGCCGTGGTGGCTTTGGCCCACACTGTGATGAACGGAGTCGGAAAGTAGGGTCACAATGGGCCGCTCTTGGGTTAGCGTGGAGGTAACGCATCACGCTTCCCGCGCGTTGCTTTCGGATACCGAAAGGAATGGGTATGACAGTGACCAGCGCCGAAGTCCCCACAGAAATCATCCTGCGTGGACGACACACAGATCTGACTGATCGATTTCGCGAACATGCCACCGAAGCCGCCCAGAAATTAGACCGCTTCGGGATACCTCTGCAGCGCATCGAGGTTGAGATCACCCATGAACACAATCCGCGAATGACCGATCGGGCGTTCAAGGTGGAGTTCACCTGCCGCGCCAACGGGTCGGTCGTGCGTGCCGAGGCGGCGGCCGATCACGACCTGTCGGCCTTAGACCGCGCCGTCGATCGGGTCGAACAGCGCCTGCGTCGAGCCGCGGATCGGCGAAATACTCGCTCCCGCCGCGCCCATCGCGAGATCGTCGTTCCACCGCTCCAACCAGATGATGTCCTCTCAGGCTCCGCGTCAGGTGGTGTCGCTGAAGCAGGCGGTGATTCGGTGAGCGGCTCGGCCGCGCTCGAGGCGCTGCACGACCCCGACGTCGTGTTCGCCGATGGACCGATCATCGTTCGACAAAAGACCCACGACACTCGGCCGATGACGGTAGAGCAAGCGCTCGATGAGATGGAACAGTTGGATCACGATTTCTTTCTCTTTCACGACATCGACGCCGACGGCGTGGCCGTTGTGTACCGGCGCCACGGTTACGCCTACGGTCTGCTGCGTTTGACGTTAACTGATGATGCGGGAGGGCGGCATCGCGCCGAGTAGCTCGACCGTGTCGGTGCCGGTTGTCGTGGCCGAAACAGCGCCGCTGTATCGGATCGGGCTTGCTGAGGCGGTCGAGCGAGCCGAGGGGTTCTTGTTGCGCGCCGTTGTCGACGACCTCCAGACAGCCACCTCGACGGTTTCCGCAGATGAGTTCGCCCTGTGCATCGCCTCGGCGGGCCTAGACGATGCAGATTTTCACCAGGTATCGCGGGCGCGCGCGACCCATCCACACCTGAAATTCCTGATGGTCTTGCCTCAACAGGTCGAGACCATCGATGCCGAGGCTGCGATGGCCGCGGGGATCCTGGGCCTATTGGAGTTTTCGATCACCGTCGCGGACCTGCACGCGGCTATGACCGCTGTGGCTGCCGGTCGTACCACCTGGGCACCTGGGGTTCGGCTACGGCCAGCCGTGCAACCACCGACGACTGGTCCGGTTTTGACGCGTCGAGAGCGACAGGTGCTCACCTTGATGAGCCAGGGACTGGGCAATCGAGCGATTGCCGGTGAGTTATTTATCAGTGAGAACACTGTCAAGAATCATGTGCGCCGGGTGCACGAGAAGTTGGGGGTGCACACCCGAACTGAGGCCGTTATTCGCGCGGCGCATGAGGGAATCGTGAACATTTCCGCCACCTAGGAGTGGCGAGCTTGCTTGGGACTACCATGGCTGTGTGGGTATCTTCGACAAACTTTTGCGTGCCGGTGAGGGCAAGATCCTTCGCACATTGGACAGCATCTCCGGGCAGGTCAATGCGATCGAGGAGGACTTTCTCGCGTTGACCGATGACGAACTGCGCGGGCTCACCGACTCCTACCGTGAGCGCATCGCAGACGGTGAGTCACTAGACGACCTACTTCCCGAAGCTTTCGCCACCGTTCGTGAGGCTTCGCGACGCACCCTGGGTCAGCGTCACTACGACGTCCAAATCATGGGTGGAGCGGCTCTACACCTGGGCAACATCGCGGAAATGAAGACCGGTGAGGGTAAGACGCTTGTCTCCACGCTGCCGGCTTATTTGAACGCGCTGTCGGGCAAGGGCGTCCACGTCGTCACGGTCAACGACTACCTGGCTGAGCGCGATGCCGAATGGATGGGGCGGATTCATCGCTTCCTCGGACTTGAGGTGGGGGTGATTTTGGCTCACATGTCACCGGCCGAACGTCGCGTTGCCTACGCAGCTGACATCACCTACGGCACAAATAATGAGTTCGGTTTTGATTACCTGCGCGACAACATGGCGTGGTCGGTCGATGACATGGTGCAACGCGGCCACAATTTTGCCGTCGTCGACGAAGTTGACTCGATCTTGATTGATGAGGCGCGAACACCGTTGATCATCAGCGGTCCGGCAGATCAACCCACCAAGTGGTACGCGGAGTTTGCTCGCCTGGCTAAGACGCTAGTTCTCGATGAGGACTACGAGGTCGACGAAAAGAAAAAGACGATCGGTGTCCATGAGAGCAGCGTCGACAAGGTCGAAGACCATCTGGGTATTGACAACCTCTACGACATGGTCAACACCCCGCTCGTGGGCTTTTTGAACAACGCCATCAAGGCGAAGGAACTGTTTAAGCGCGATCGCGATTACGTCATCATGGATGGCGAGATCTTGATCGTCGATGAACACACCGGACGTTTGTTGAAGGGTCGGCGCTATAACGAGGGTCTGCATCAGGCCATTGAGGCCAAGGAGGGCGTCGAGATCAAGGCCGAGAACCAGACCTTGGCCACCATTACCTTGCAGAACTATTTTCGCCTGTACGACAAACTGTCTGGCATGACCGGTACGGCCATGACCGAGGCCAATGAGTTTTATCAGATTTACAAACTCGGTGTTGTTCCGATCCCCACCAACCGGCCCATGGTTCGACTTGATGAACGCGATTTCGTGTATCGCACGATTACCGCCAAAAATAATGCGGTTGTTGATGATATTGCCGAACGTCACGAGGAAGGCCAACCGGTACTCGTGGGCACGACCAGTGTCGAGAAGTCTGAATTGCTGTCAGCTGAGTTGAAAAAGCGCGGCATTCGCCACGAGGTGCTGAACGCCAAAAACAACGAGCGTGAAGCACAGATCGTGGCCGAGGCTGGCCACCGTGGCGCGGTCACGGTTGCGACCAATATGGCCGGGCGTGGCACCGACATCATGCTGGGCGGCAACCCGGAGTTTCGGGCGGCGACGGAGTTGGCTCGACGTGGGCTCGACCCGGTCGAAGACCCAGAGGGCTACGAGGCGGCTTGGCCCGAGGCATTGGCCCAGGCTCAGGATTCTGTTAGCGCTGAGCATGATGAGGTCGTTGAACTCGGTGGCCTGTATGTGCTGGGCACCGAGCGGCACGAATCGCGACGCATTGACAATCAGTTACGGGGTCGCTCCGGCCGTCAGGGCGATCCTGGTGAGACGCGCTTCTACCTATCTCTTGAAGACGATCTCATGAGATTGTTCAAGTCCGATCTGGTTGACGCATTTTTGCGGCGCTTTAATGTGCCCGATGATGTGCCCATTGAGGCGAAAATGGTGACGAACGCGATCCGTAGCGCGCAGGGCCAGGTCGAGTCACAGAACTTCGAGATCCGCAAGGACGTACTCAAGTACGACGATGTCCTCAACCGGCAACGCCTCGTGATCTATGACGAGCGACGCCGGGTACTTCACGGTGAAGATATTCAAGACCAGGTGCGCACCTTCTTGTCCGAGACGGTCGACGATTATGCGAAGGCCGCGACCGCCAATGGTTATCCCGAGGAATGGGATCTTGAGACGCTCTGGACCGCGCTGCAGCAGTTGTATCCGGTCGGTATCACCGTTGAGCAGGTCGAGGAATCCAGCGGGTCAGGTCGCGCGGGACTCACGGCGGATTTTCTTTCCGCGGAATTGACCGAAGACATCCTGGGCGCGTATCAGCGTCGACAGGATGAGCTAGGTGATGAGGTGACCCGCGAACTAGAACGTAGGGTGATTTTGTCGGTGCTTGATCGCAAGTGGCGTGAGCATCTGTATGAGATGGACTACCTGCGCGATGGCATCGGACTTCGGGCGATGGCACAGCGGGATCCGCTGATTGAGTATCAGCGCGAGGGGTATGAGTTATTCCAGGCCATGATGGATGCCATCAAGGAGGAGTCGGTCGGGTTCTTGTTCAACGTCGAGGTGCAGGTGGCGCCCGCCGCCGCGGTAGCCGAGGAGACGGGCCTGGTGGATGCGACGAGCACCGGAGCGGCAGCGGCCATCGCGGCTGCCACGCGGGCACCAGCACCAGCAACCCCGGTTGTTTCGGCGAAGGGCTTGGGTCCATCACGGCCGGCGGAATTGGAGTACAGCGCTCCCTCAGATGATGGTGGCGTGATTCACGAGGTGGAGCGTTCCGCTGCGACCGGTGACCCTGATGCAGCCGTGGCCGAGCTTGGACCGGACGCGAGTCGAGCTGAAAAGCGCCGGGCGGCTCGCGCTGCACGAAAGGGCGCCTAGGTTAACCGATCTCGCAAGCGGTAATGAGCCATCGCAGAGGATGCGGGCCGCTTCGATTAACCAGTTCGAGGCGGAGGGCTACTGCGCGGGTGCGTTCGGCGCCGGCGACCACGGCACTAGCTTCGACGATGCCGACTGCGGGTGAACACAGCCGAACCGATTGGGTGCGACGGCACTGCGCGGGGCGGTCTTTGCCCGCCGGGTGACGCATCGCTACGGCGGCTCGACGCGCCAAGGTGGCGTGGATATCGCGGGCTGTCCAACGGGTGAGCTGGGCTGCCGGTCGTTCGCCTGCGACCACTTCCAAGATCGCCGGGGCGATGCGTGCGACCCAGGCGGCCGGATGCGGAGCCGCTGGAGCATCAGTGAATGGTTCGACCACTCGCAGTGCTGGCGCCGAGGGTGGTGTGGCCGGGAGTCCACCGGGAAGTACCCACATCAGGGGCAATTCGGCCTGTACCGCGGTGGGCTGAAGGGGCGGTGTGTGCGGCGCATCCAAGGATGTGGCCGAGTAGACGATGCGCAGTTTAGGTGCGGTGGGTGATTCGCTGGCGGGTGATTCGTGGGTGAGTGAAACCGACATGGTGGGCTCCGGCGGGGAAGATGACTGGGGAAGAAGCATGATTTAGATGCCATTTACCTATGTTTACTTATGTTTAATACCTGCTAAATCCCACTGCATGTAGTGGTCAATGTCAAGGGTTTGTCCACAGGCAGTCTTCGTGCGCAGATTCTGAATGCCCAAACACGGGAGCGACTACCGTGGATATTGGCGGTGGACCGACCATTGGCGAGGCCAGATCTGCAGCCGATGAGCGAGGGTGAGCGAGGGGGAGCGAGGGGGAGCGATATGACACACGAGCGGGGCGATGATCGTTTCGATGCACTGATGGCTGACATTTCCGCGGAGGTGGCCGCGGCTGATGGTCGAGACGACTTGGAGTCGGCTCGTGCCATGGTGGCCGCTGAGGACGCCACCGTTGAATTAGCAGCGCGGCTGCGCGCGAGCGAGAGCGTGGGAGTTCATGTCGGGGGAGTCGGGCGCATCAATGGCGTCATTGAGCACGTTAATGCTGAGGTTTGTGTCCTGGCAGGGCAGTCAGCGTTAGGTGAACGCATCTGGATAGTGCCGTTGCGGCACATCGTCAGCGTTGACGGTCTGGCTCACCACTTCTGCTCAGCATCGATTGTTGATGCCCGGCTTGGTTTTGCAGCCATCCTGCGTCAGTGGTGTGCGCAGGGGCGTTTGATGCGCTGTTGGTTCGCCTCGGTGAGACCCGAAGTGGGGCGCGGCATCTGCCCGCCCGACTTGACCGGCACCCTGGCCCGGGTTGGCCGCGATCACTGTGACGTGTGGGTGCACGGTGAAGCGGAATCCGCGGGGCCGCATACATCGGTGAGCACCTTGTTCTTGCCCCAGGTCAGCGCCATGTGTTCGCCGTAGTCCGCAAGCCCACATGCTGCCGGCCCGCGTGCTGTTGGCCCCCGTGCTGTTGGCTACGCGTCGTTGGCTAGTGAATCTTCGCGACCGAAGGGGTGATCGCGGACGAAGGTTTCGGTGGCCTTGTACATGGCGGTGATGTAGGTCTCGAGTTCGGATTCTTCCACGCGCCACTGGCCCCGGCCCCCAACCTTGATCGCGCGCAGTTCACCACCGCGCACCAGTGCATAGGCCTGCGCCGGTGAAATATTAAGAACCTCGGCAACATCGGCGAGGGTTAAGAAACGCGGCACAGAGCCATTGTGGCAAATGGGCGGAGCGGATCGTCGGATATCCACAGCCCCCCAGGGATATTGCATCAAACGGGTTGCGTCTGAATGGTTCCGCGCAGCACAATGCTCGCGGGAAGGGGCACAGGTCTGTTCGACACATCCTTTGAGGAGTGGACCATGTCCCCACGGTTTAGCGCACGTCTTGGTAAGGGTCAGCCGAAGGCACCTGCCCTCAGTTCACCCACAATTAGTTCGCCTCGGGCCAACCGGCCGCAGCGGCAATGGTGGCGAGACTCTCGGGTGCTGCTCGGGGCCGCTTTGGTTGTTGGCTGCATGCTCGTTGGCGCGCGCCTGATGACTTTGGGCGCAGATGACGTGCTGGTGTGGCAGGTCAACCGTGACCTAGGTGTCGGGTCGGTGGTGACACCTACCGACCTACAGCCCGTAGCGGTCAATCCGCAACTAGCCGACAACTATGTGTCGGTAGCCGATCGACCAACAGGTCCCCTGGGCATCGATGTGCGCGCTGGTGATCTCTTGGGTTCATCGGCCTTTGTTACGCAGACGTCCGGTGATACGCGCAGGGTCACGGTGCCGGTGGAACCCTTGCACGCACCGGTCGATTTAGCTATCGGTGATCGAGTAGATGTGTGGTCGACCCCGGATGTCGATCTCGGCGAACGTGTTGAGCCAGAACTGGTCCTGGCCGGCCTCTTGGTCACGGCCGTAGATAGTGATGCTCGAGGATTCGCGACAGACTACGGCGTCATCGTCGATATTGACGCTAATGACGCGGGGCTGCTTCTGCGGGCAATTCGAGTAGGCCGTATTGACTTGGTCGGGGTGCCGTTTGCGGGACCGCCAGACTTTGCGGCGGCGATTCCCGTAACCCAGGTGGGTCAGCGATGAGCATAGCCGTTGTGCTAGCGATACCAGACATTGACGATGAGCCTCTTATCGTTGCGGCACTTGAGGATTCATCGGCGGGCATTTCCATTGCGCGCCGATGCGTGGACGCTATCGACCTGGTTGGGGCGCTCAGTCACAGTCAGTGCAGTGCTGCGGTAATCAGCCCCGGGCTACCGCGCCTAGGTTCGTCACTGCTGGAGCAGATCATTCATCGAGACATCGCGCTCATCGGTGTCGTATCGCCCGGTGATTCGCGTGGCGCCGCCTTCTTGGACGAACTAGGGATCAGCCCGATCATCGTGTTGCCCGAAGCCGATGCCTCCGGCGCTGCTCTGGCAATCGCCCAGGCTGCTCACCGGGCCGACCGGTCGCCGGTTCCGTTGACGGTGCCCCCTGAGCCGTCGGGTGATCGCGGTGAGGCGGAGGGCCCCATGGTGCTGCCGGAGCCTTCGCACGCAGGCTTGATCGTTGTCTGGGGTCCAACGGGGTCTCCCGGACGCACCAGTATTGCCATTGGTTTAGCCGATGAAATCACCCGCATGAACGAGCCGGTGCTGCTGATCGATGCTGACGTGTACGGCGCCTCCATTCCACTGTCTCTGGGTGTTTGGGAGGAGGCCAGTGGTCTGGCGATCGCCTGTCGGCAAGCGGCAAGCTCTGACTTTGACGCCGCCGCCCTTGCCCAATGTGCCCGATCCCTGAACGAACATTGGCGGATACTCACCGGGGTCCAACGCGTTCAGCGTGCCGGTGAATTGGGTGGCCGTGCGCTGGCTCGGCTGTGGGAGGTATGCCGCACCCTGCCGGGCTATGTGCTGGTGGATATCGGACCAATCATCGACATGGACGAGGAATGGTCGGCCGATCGACATCAACCACGCCCTGGCTATGTAGCCCGAAGCGCGCTCGACGCTGCTGACCTGGTCGTGGTGGTAGGCAGTGCTGATCCCATCGGTATGAACCGCCTCGGTCAGGGCCTTGGTGATTTGGCCCGACTGCGTCCTGACCCGCCCATGATTGCTGTCACCCAGGTGCGATCCTCAGTTCTCGGTCGACGCCCTCACCATCAGGTGTGCCAGGTACTCGCCGAACACGCCAGCCTGGGCCCAGCAACGCTCATCGACGATGACCGAGCCGCCTATGACATGGCCTTGCGTGATGGCCGCACCCTCGCTGAGGCAGCACCTCGGTCACGCGCTCGCGCGGGCGTGCGTGAGTTGGCCCAGCAACTTACTGCTGCGCGCATGGCGGTCACTGCCCCGTAGGATCATCTGCCGTGGCACTCACCATTGGCATCGTCGGTCTTCCGAACGTCGGCAAATCAACCCTGTTCAATGCACTCACCAAAAATACGGTGCTCGCGGCGAACTACCCCTTCGCCACGATCGAGCCGAATACCGGCGTTGTGGGGGTCCCTGATGAGCGACTCAACGCACTAGCCGAGATCTACGAATCACAACGGGTGGTGCCCGCGACGGTTACCTTCGTGGACATTGCCGGCATCGTGCGGGGTGCTAGCGAGGGGGCTGGATTGGGTAACCAGTTTCTGGCAAATATCCGCGAGTCCGACGCTATCTGTCAGGTTCTGCGGGCCTTTGATGATCCCGATGTCGTCCATGTGGAAGGAAAAGTTGATCCGGCCGAAGACCTCGAAACGATCAACACCGAGTTGATCTTGGCCGACCTTCAGACCATCGACAAGGCGTTGCCGCGGCTGGTGAAAGAGACGCGGCTGAACAAGGAACGCCAGGTCGTTGTGGACGCTGCAGAGCAGGCCAAGGCTGTATTGGAGGAGGGAAACACCACCCTTTTCGCCTCTGGACTTGACCTTGAGCCGCTACGTGAATTGTTCTTGTTGACGGCAAAGCCGTTTGTCTATGTGGTGAACGCGGATGAAAGTCAATTGAGCGACAACGCTTTTCGTGATCAGATGCGCGCATTGGTGGCCCCCGCGGACGTGGTTTTCTTGGATGCAAAGACCGAGGCGGAATTGGTCGAGCTCGAACCCGAGGAAGCCGCTGAACTCCTCGCGTCAATCGGGCAAACAGAATCGGGACTTGATGGCCTGGCCCGGGTCGGATTTCACGCGTTGGGTCTACAGACTTATCTGACCGCGGGGCCCAAGGAGGCTCGGGCCTGGACGATTCGTATTGGTGCAACCGCGCCTGCGGCTGCTGGAGTCATTCACACTGACTTTGAGAAGGGGTTCATCAAGGCTGAGGTCGTGTCGTTCACCGACCTGGTTGAGGCCGGGAGCCCAGCTGAGGCGAAGGCACGCGGTCGCATGCGCATGGAGGGCAAGGATTACGTCATGGCCGACGGCGATGTCGTGGAGTTTCGCTTTCAAGCGTCCTCGGGAAACAAAAAATGATGAATGCGATGTGCGAGTTCGATATCTAGTTCGGTTACCCCACCGGCACTGTGAGTGCAGGCGGTGAACGTCACTTTTCGCCAGCGGATGTCGATGTCTGGGTGGTGATCCATCTCTTCTGCTTCTATGGCAATGCCCTGCACGCCACCGATGGCATCCATGAAGGTCGGGAACTCATAGGTGGCGCTGATTTGATCGGTGGACCCGTGCCAAAGCGGCAGACCGGTGAGTTGATCGGCGATCTCGCTGGACGTGAGAAGTCGGCTCATGTTGACCACCCTGGCATAGGCACACAGTAGGGTGAAATGGTGTTCCTTGCTCTCACGGAGATGCGTCGAGCAAAACTTCGGTTTGGTTTGTTAACCGGAGCCGTCGCGTTGCTGGTGTTCTTGGTGCTGTTGTTGACCACGTTGTCCGGCGCCCTTGTCGGCGCATTGACCGGCGCGCTTGAGGGCCTGCGCGCCGACGGAATCGTGTATTCAGATTCTGCGCGCGACAACATTGCGGCCAGTCGTTTGGCACCGGAGACTGTTGCCTTGGTCGCAGCCGTGCCCGGCGTGCAAGAAGCAGCGGGTGTAGGCACGTTGACCTCTGGTGGGCGGGTTGACGCAGAGTCCGTTGATTTTCAAGTATTCGGAGTAGACGCAGCCGGTCCGGGATCCCCCTCGGGATTGACCGAGGGCCGTTTAGCTGAAGCCGTCGGGGAGGCAGCGGTTGACGGTGACGTGGCCATCGGACAGGTGATAGTGCTTGATCCATCGGGAGTCGAGCTCACGGTGGTCGGGCTATTGCGAGGGGCGCAGTTCAATGCGCTGCCCACGGCCTACACAACGTTAGATACCTACGACGAGGTGGTGACCGCATCGTTCCCAGGTCTACCCTTCGTGCCGGTGAATGCGGTTGCCTTCACGGTGACGCAAGACGCAGATCTGTCTGCGGTCGTGTCGGCCATCTCTGATGCGGTGCCCGAGGTGACGGCCTATTCGTTAACCGATGCGGTGGCCTTGATCCCTGGCATTGAGTCGATATCGCAAAGCTTCGGAATCCTGGTGGGGCTCACGTTCATCATCGGCATCGTCGTGATCGGCTTCTTCTTTTTGATCCTGACCGTGCAAAAGCTGCGGGCGTTCACGCTGCTGCGGGCGATCGGCACAGGTTCGGGTCGACTGGCCACGAGTGTCTCTGTGCAGATCGCAATCGTTGTTCTCTTAGCATCAGTGATCGCCCTTGGCCTCACCTTGTTGGCGGTTGAGGGCCTCAATACTGGATTGCCCGTGAGCATTAACGTGTCCACTGTTATTGGCACAATCGTTGCGGTACTGGTGTTTTCATTACTTGCAGGTCTGCTGAGTGTGCGTCGGATCATGCGTATTGACCCTGCCTCAGCAGTGGGGGCTCGATAATGTCGACCGCTCTCATGTTGGCCACCGCAGAGATCCGTCGCGGTCGAGCCCGGTTTTCTGCAGTCGTATCTGCTCTTTCGTTGATCGTTTTCTTGGTTTTGGTGCTAGGCGCATTG
This sequence comes from Actinomycetota bacterium, assembly GCA_017857875.1. Taxonomy (GTDB): domain Bacteria; phylum Actinomycetota; class Actinomycetes; order S36-B12; family S36-B12; genus M55B157. The sequence goes on from JAFMCH010000028.1 coordinate 24,158, forward strand.
GCGGATGGACTATTTTTTGGCGCCACGGGTGCCGTGCGATCAACGACGGCAACCGCTTATGCGTTCAGCGCTGAAGCTGAAGGTTCGCTGGTGCGCTCGCGTTTAGACACCAAAGATGTCGCTGCGTTCGCGCAGGCCCCCGGAGTTGAATCAGCCGGACCGGTGGGAGTTCTCCTCACCGGCGGGACGGGCCCTCAAGGCGACATAGACCTGTCGGTATTCGGCATTGAGATGGGTTCCGCCGGCACACCGACAACCCTCGTCGCAGGGCGACTGCCGCAGCCCGGTGAAAACGGCGTTGCAGCCGCAGATCAGCAACTTCAGCAGTCGGGGATCGAGATCGGCAGCATTGTCGCGGTGGGAGAAGTGCAGGCCGAAATCGTGGGGATTGTGACAGACACCGCCTATCAACTCCAGCCGACGATTTGGACCTCCGTTGACACATGGCGGGCCATGCGCGATGCCGTTCGACCAGAACTCATCGGACAGGTAACGGCCATCAATTCCGTCGCGTTGGTGACCGAACCCGGTGCTGACCTCACGCAGATTGCCGCGAGTGTTGCAGACACCACTGTCCTCACGGCAGAGGCAACCGGCCTTGCCATCCCGGGTGTCGAACAACAAAACGCCACTCTTACATCGATCATCTACACCACCCTTGCCGTATCAGCTCTGGTGGTCGCGCTGTTCTTTGCTCTCTTGGTGTTAGAAAAGCGTGAACTATTTGCGGCGTTGAAGGCATTGGGCACCCCGACCTCGAGGCTTGGCGTGTCAGTCATCATTCAGGCGGTCGTGTCATCGGTGCTCGGCGTCATTATTGGGGCCGTCGTTTCTCGGCTGTTTGGTCTCATCATCCCCGCCAGTGTGCCGACGCTCTTTCGCACGGAAACCTTGATCACGATCGGTATCTTCACGGTCATTGCCGGTTTCGTTGGCGCACTATTTTCCCTTCGTCGCATCGCTCGGATAGATCCCGCCACCGCCATAGGAGGTGCTCTGTGATGGCAGAGCAGAACAGCACATCCGAAACACTGGCCACGTCAGGTGGCGTTCCAGCGCTTCTTCGCGTCGATGAGGTGACCAAGATCTACGGCAGTGGCCACACCGCGGTTACCGCGCTCCAGGCGGCATCAATGTCGGTGGATACCAACGAGTTTGTCGCCCTACTGGGTCCATCCGGTTCTGGTAAGACGACACTGATCTCGATCATCGGAGGATTGCTGGCACCGACTAGTGGTTCGATACACCTTGGCGGGGTCGACGTCACCGGGTTGTCAGCGCGTGAACTCACCCGTTTCCGAGCAGAGCGCGTGGGGTTCGTATTCCAGTCTGCGAATCTAGTGCCGTTCCTGACGGCTCGCGAAAATCTCTTGTACGTCGCCGGCTTAACAAAAATGCCCAAGTCGCATGCCCGCCAGCGCGCGGATCAACTGCTAGAGGAGCTCGGGTTGGCTGCTCGGGCCAAGAACGTGCCCGAGCAACTCTCCGGAGGTGAGCGGCAACGCGTTGCCATTGGCAGGGCGCTGATGAATGACCCGGATCTGGTGCTGGTCGACGAGCCCACGGCAGCACTCGACACCGCCCTCGGTCGTCAAGTGGTGCAACTGCTGCGACGGGAAATCAAAGACCGCGGTAAGACCGGCATCATGGTCACCCACGATCTTCGCATGGTCGAGTACACCGACCGAGTCTTTGAGATTTTGGATGGCCACCTCACCCACGTGGAATCTCCCACCACAGCGGGGCACTAGAATCGGGAAGTGACTGACACCACTGCACGCTCCCGTGACGATCTGCGCAATGTCGCCATCGTCGCCCACGTAGATCATGGCAAGACCACTCTCGTAGATGCGTTGCTGTGGCAATCGGGGGCTTTTCGCGAGAACGCAGACGTTGCTGATCGCGTCATGGATTCGATGGATCTGGAGCGAGAAAAGGGCATCACCATCTTGGCGAAGAACACGGCCGTCAGGGTGGGGGAACGCACGATCAACATCATTGACACGCCAGGGCACGCGGATTTCGGTGGTGAGGTCGAGCGTGGTCTAGAGATGGTTGACGGCGTGCTTTTACTCGTGGATGCCTCTGAGGGGCCACTCCCGCAGACCAGGTTCGTGCTTCGCAAAGCGCTCGCTAAGGGCCTGCCGGTTGTGCTGGTCATTAACAAGGTCGATCGACCCGATGCGCGAATCGCTGCTGTGGTGGACGAGACGTACGAGTTGTTTTTGGACCTTGATGCCACGGAGAAGCAGATTGACTTCCCGATCGTCTACGCATCGGCCAAGAACGGACGGGCCAGCCTCAACCGTCCGGCCGATGGTGGGCTACCGGATTGTGAAGATCTAGGCCCGCTGGTTGAGACCTTGTTGACAACCGTGCCAGCGCCG